>JBDHDM010000049.1:0-16224 GCA_039591515.1 Gemmatimonadota bacterium
ATCACGACGTCGTTGGCCCGCATCGCCTGAACGTACTCCCGCTGACCGTCGGACTTCGGGACGATCACGCGTCGCGAGCCGGGAAGCGCGATCCTGACCTCGTCCTCGGGCGGCACGATCCCCCTGGGACCGGCAGCTTCGACGCCATCGGCGAAGCGGGCGATGTCCGTCGTGTCGAACGGGGCCCTGAGGCGGGCAAGCTCGATCATGTGCTGTACCACGGGCACGGCACGCTCCACGGCGGGAAGATCGCCCGTCATCACGAGGTGGTTCCCTCGCAGAACGATACGTACCGAGAAGAGCTTGCTCACCTCGTGCATGTTTCGGTCATTCACACCGGCCAGCATCAGAGGGTCAGCGCCCTCCATGTCGAGGCGGTGTTCAACCATCGTGTCGCTCTTCGCCACGCATGCTCCTGGGGCCGCTAGGCCCCCTCTTCGCCACGCCCCGCCGGCACATTCCGGACCTGCAGTCCGAGTGCCTCGAGCTCGGCGGCACCGATCGGGGTCGGCGCGCCCTCGAAGAGCGCTCGGGCCGCCGTGGTCTTCGGAAAAGCCACCACATCGCGGAGGCTCGGCGAACCCGTGAAACGTTGAACGATACGGTCCATACCCAGCGCAATGCCACCATGTGGTGGCGCGCCGGCCGAGAGTGCGTTGAGGAGGAAGCCGAATTTCTCGTCGATCTCGACATCGTCGAGACCGAGTACGCGCAGGACACGACGTTGGAGCTCGGGCTCGTGAATCCGGATACTCCCCGACCCCAATTCAGTGCCGTTGTAGACGAGGTCGTACGCCGTGCCGCGCACCCTGGCGGGGTCGGTCTCGAGCAGATCCACGTCGTCCGGATGGGGCATGACGAACGGGTGGTGGCTGGCAGTCAGCACCCCGGCCTCCTCGTCGAAGACCGGGAAGTCCGTGACCCAGAGCCAGGCGTGATCTCTCCGATGCGGCAGCTCGGCGACCGTGCACACGGCATCACGAACTGCGGCCAGAACCGGCGACGTCAGCGCATCCCGCCCGGCGGCGACGAGCGCGAGATCGCCCACCTCCAGCTCCATCCGGTCTGCCTCTTCCGGCTTCAGGAACTTCCCGAGCGGGCCGGAGGTGCCGTCCTCCGAGCGTTTCGCCCACAGCAGCCCCGGTGCACCGTTTGCCTTCGCCACGGCCTCGATCGACTCGATCTGCCGCCGCGAGAGGCGAGCGCCACCCTCGACGCGTACCCCACGCACCCTGCCACCGGCCTCCACCTGGCTCCGGATGATCCCGAAGTCGACGTCGGACGTGGCGGCCGTCCAATCTTGAATCTCCAGCTCGAACCGCAGATCGGGCCGATCGGACCCGTAGCGCTCCATGGCGTCCGCCCAGGTGAGGCGAGGAAACGGCAGCGGTGCGTCGATCCCGGCCACCTCGGCGAGCGACGCCATCAGCCCCTGGATCCAGCCCAGAACGTCGTCGACGTCGACGAATGACGCCTCCACGTCGATCTGGGTGAATTCCGGCTGTCGGTCGGCGCGCAGATCCTCGTCGCGAAAGCAACGCGCGATCTGGAAGTACCGGTCGAAGCCGGCCACCATGAGGATCTGCTTGTAGATCTGTGGACTCTGAGGTAGGGCGTAGAACTCACCCTTGTGGACGCGGCTCGGCACGACGTAGTCTCGTGCGCCCTCCGGCGTGGCCTTGGTCAGGATCGGCGTCTCGACCTCGAGGAAGCCGTGCCGATCGAGGTAGTTGCGGACCTCGAGCACGAGCCTGTGCCGGAGCACCAAGTTCTGCTGCAGCTCGGCACGGCGGAGATCGAGCACCCGATGCTGCAGGCGAAGCTCTTCGGCCGGCAGCTCGTCCTCGGGGGCCCGGTAGACCGGAATCTCGGGCGTGCGCGCGTCCGACAGGACGCGCACCCGCCGGGCGCGGAACTCGACGTCTCCCGTGGGCATCTCTTCGTTGCGGGCCCCTTCCGGCCTCAAGGCCACCTCACCCTCCACCCGGACGACGTCCTCATGGCCGATCCGGCGTGCAATCTCGAGGGACTCCCCTTCGGTCCAATCGGGCCCGAAGGAGACCTGGATCAGACCGCTCCGGTCGCGGAGGTCGACGAAGAGGAGCCCACCGAGGTCGCGGCGCCGATGCACCCATCCCGCGAGGGCCTCCTCCGCACGGTCGTCCTCGGCACGGATCCCTCCGATCATCCGTGTTCGGATGCCGGTCCTCTCGATCGATTCACTCGCCATCAGAGGTCTCCCTTCGTGGGTTCAGGGGGCCGCCGCGAACTCCACACGGTCACCGCGAGGGTATACCCCGCGATCAGGCCGACGAGGTCGGCGAGCCAATCGGCAACATCCGGCACCCGCCCCGGCACGTACGACTGGTGCCACTCGTCACTCACCGCGTACAGCGCACCGATCGCCAGGAGAAGCAGGTGAGCGACCGGTCGCTCGGCGCGCCGTCGGCCGAACGCCAAGAGCGCACCGAACACGGCGTATGCCAAGAGGTGAGCGAGCTTGTCCCCGTAGGGTATGCTTCCGGCAGACGGGAGCTCGGGAAGTGCGCTGAGGGTGAAAAGGAGCCCCGCCCAGGCGGCCGCAGGGCCCCAGGCGCGCAGTCGGTTCGACAAACCTCGTTCCTTCGGTCGTGGCTCGAACCGCCGCGTGGGTACGGAGCCCGTGAGTGGGCGGCTAAGTTACATGGCTGAAAATACCCGTTCAACGGCTCCCGATGTCCTCGGCTTCCCGTCCCGATCTGCTCTCGCTCACACCCAGCCGGCTCCGCGACCGGCTGGAGGAGCACTTCGCGCGCCGGGGTCAGCCCCCGTACCGAGCGCAGCAGGTCGAGCGCGCGCTGTACGATCGGCTGTCGGTGAGCTTCGACGAGATGACGGACCTCCCGGCGTCCGAGCGCGGCGCGCTCGCCGAGTGCTTCCGGATCGCGGAGCCGAGGGCCGAGACGATCCAGCGCAGCACGGACGGGACGGTGAAGCATCTGTGGCGGCTCGCCGACGGCGAGTTGGTGGAGTCCGTCCTGATTCCCTCGGCCCGGCGCCTCACGCTTTGCATCTCGTCGCAGGCGGGCTGTGCCATGGGGTGCACCTTCTGCGCGACCGGCTGGGGCGGCTTCGATCGACAGCTCACGGCCGGGGAGATCGTGGGCCAGTATCGGGCGTCCCGCCGATGGGCCGACGAGAACCGGTACGGGGCGATCTCGAACATCGTCTACATGGGGATGGGCGAGCCACTCTCGAACCGGAAAGCCGTCCATCCCTCGCTGACCATTCTGAACGAGGGGTACGGGGTCGGAGCCAGGCGGATCACCGTCTCGACGGTTGGCGTCATCCCGGGCATCCTCGAGCTCGCCGAGCGACCGGAGCAGTTTCGTCTCGCCCTGTCCCTGCACGCCCCGACGAGCGAGCTGCGGAGCAGTCTGATTCCCCTGGAAAAGCGGCACCCGCTGCCCGAGCTGATGGCGGCGTTGGCCAAGTTCCACGAGAAGGGGGGCAAACGGATCACCTTCGAGTACACCATGATCGACGGGGTCAACGACGACCCAGGGCTGATCGATCCCCTCGCCGAGCTCGCCCTCGAAGTTCGGGCCTTCGTGAACCTCATCCCCTTCAACCCGATCCCCTACCAGCCTTGGTCTCCGTCGAGCTCCGAGAGGATCAATGCGTTCGCGGGAGGGCTCGAGGCCAAAGGGGTCTCGGCGGCGGTTCGGGAGACCCGCGGAAGGGATATCGACGCGGCCTGCGGCCAACTCCGGGGGCACACCCTGGTGCAGCTCGAGACGACTTCGAAGTCGACGCGCTGACGCCCCCGGCGCGCGTCAGGAGATTCCGCGCCCGATGCGGTTCCAGCGAACCTCGCGCAACGCGGGGAACGGGCGATAGGAGTCCTTATTGTACGAGTAGTACGTGAAGACCGCGCGCCCCTCCAACCGCCACCCTTCGAGAAAGCCCCAGTACCGCGAGTCCAGGCTCTTCTCGCGGTTGTCCCCGAGCATGAAGTAGCGGTCCTCGGGTATGATCAGGGGCCCCCAGTTGTCCCTCGTGGGCGCATAGGTGAGCGCGTCGGCTCCGGAGGGCAGGAAGTCACGCTGCCACTGCATCCAAGGATGCACCTCGTCGCCCACGCTCGAGTGCACGACGTAGGGCTCCTCCATCGGATCGCCGTTCACGTAGAGGACGCGATCGCGCATCTGGATCGTGTCCCCGGGAAGTCCGACCAGCCGCTTGATGAGCATGAGGTCCGGCTCGTGCGGAGGATCGAACACCAGCACGTCCCCGCGGCGCGGATCGGAATAGCCCGGGATGCGAACCTGCGTTCCCGGCACTCTCGAGCCGATGGCCATCCGGTTGACGAGCAGCATGTCGCCGACCAGCAGGGTCTCCTCCATGGAGCCCGACGTGATCACGAACGTCTGGACCAGGAAGGTGCGGAGCACGAGGAACAGCGCGACCGCAATCACGATGGACTTCATCCACTCGAGCGCGGACCCTTCGGCGACGGGCTTTTCGCGTCCACGACGAGCCCGACGCTGCTCGGCCGACTCGCGTGTACTCGAGGCCCCCTCGGCGGGGGCGCTCTTCCCGTTCGTCTTTTCCTTTTTCGCCATCGTTCGCGTCGTGCCGCCGCAGTGCCTGATCGAGTTTCGCCGGGGTCACGGCCCTCCTGGACCGCTCAGCCCTCGAACCAAGTGCGCGGATCCCAAGAGCGACGGGTGGTCGCCGACTCGTCCGGAGTCGGCACCGCCTCGGGCGTCCATGCACCACCCAATACTACGGTGACCTCGACGTAGAGGTTCGGGTCGGGTTCGGAGAGGACGTTATCGATTCCGAGGGCGGCCGCAACGGCCCGGGCCGGCTGGGCGTGTCCGACACGGTCGATGACGACGGAGGGCCGTTCGGTGTCGTACGGTTCCGCATTGCCGAAGGAGACCACGTCGAAGCCCGCGCCTCTGAGCCGTTCCGTGGCCGCACGGGCCATGCCCGGCACCCCACCACCGTTCAGCACGTCCACGCGTACCCTACCCCCCGTCCAACGGGAGGGGTCGCGGGTGATCTCGACCTCGGCGGGTCCGACCGAAACCCCGACTCGGATCGCCACCCCGGTCGCACCGACCGCCAACAGCGAGAAGATCCGGCCCACGGGGCTCGGACCCCGGCGGGACCGGCGCCGGCGCTTCTTGTTCCCCCCGAACAGCCTCATCTCTCACCCCCGACCAGCCGGTTCCAGAACGCCACCGTCCGCTCGAGAACGGGCGCGGGCTGTTCGAGGCCCCGAACCATGCGGGCTCGCGCGACCTCGATCACGACCTGGTCGATCTCGTGAGGCATGCGATCCCTAAGCGCGGATCGCCACTCCGGGCGGTAGGCGCGTCCGGGCTCGAGGAAGTCCGCCGCGAACAGCGCCCGACCCAGAGGGCCGAAGCGGGGGTCGCCCACCGTGTGCCACCCGACGGCAGTGAGGAGCTCGCCATCCAGGACGCCCTCGATGCGTAGCTGCTCCGCCGCCGCCGGTCCGTGCATGAGAGGGTCGGGAAGGCTCTGCACGCAGGGCGGAACGCGGGTCCGCAGCACGGAGGGATCTTCGTCCCGGAGCGCGTCGTGAAGGAGCCCGACGGCGCGCCACCGCGACGCATCGTAGTCGCCGAGAGCCAGCGCTTCCGCCCAAGCGCCGAGCAGCTCCGACACCCGCTTCATGTGGCCCCGACGGCGCGGCCCAGCGACGGCCCAATCCGGGAGATCACCGTTGGCGGCGGCGATCAAGACAGGGTGTAGGGTCACGTGGTGCGTCGAATGTAGGAAGGGAACCACCGTGTGCGTCGGCACACGATATGCCTTCGGATGTCGAGGCTCCAGCTTCACGTTTCGGCATGGCCGACGGTGGACCTTACCTTCGACGGATGTCGATTCGTTGGGACCCCCTGCTCGCCCGTGCATTGGCACGAGAACTCGACGGGCTTCTGGCCGGGAAGCGCCTGCGGGCTCTCAGATTCGACGGGCGCACGAGAGACGTCGTGTTGCTCTTCGGCGAGCGTTCGCTCGTGTGGAGGCTCCATCCGCTGCGCGGCTACCCCGAGGCCCGCGAGGCGATCGAGCCCGACCCGACCGACCTCCGCCTTCGCGCCCGCGTTCGACGCGTTTCTTCGCCTCCGGACGAGCGGCTGTTGCTCTTCGAGCTCGTCGGCGAACGGACCTCCGGTGGCTTCGAGCTCATCGTGGAGCTGCTGGGCAACCGCATGAACGCGATCGTCACCGGTGGCCCAGAGCGGGTGATGCGCCACGTCTTGCGCACGAGGGAGGGGGAACGGGTCATCCGCGTCGGACAGCCTTACGTCGCGCCCTCGCCGACGGGTCGGGCCGGCGCCGAGCGCCCGATCCCGGAAGAGGAGTGGATGGCGCGCCTCAACCCCGTCCCCCCGCCCGACCGGGCCCGGGCACTGACCCGCACCATCGCGTGGACCTCACCGCTGAACGCGGCGACGTTCCTGGCGGACGATCTCGGTGGTCCATCGGAATCGGCGTTGCGCGAGGGCTACGCCCGTTGGGTGGCGTCAGCGCACGGCTCAAGCCCGAACGGACCCGTGCTCCTCGACACGGACCGCGGGCCCCAGCCTTACCCGGTTCCACTCCACGGGACGCCCTCGCGGCCCGTGAGCTCGCTCCTGCAGGCGTTTGCCGACTTCGCCCGCGCCGATCACGCGCAGGGCGCTGCGCCGGCCGCCCTCACCCTGAGTCCGTCCTTGCTCGATCGGCTGGAGCGGGCAGTCGCAGGTGCGGAACGACGCCTGGTCCGTCTCCAAGCCGAGCTGGACAACCGGGAGGACCCCGCCTCGCTCCGGGCCACCGGCGACCTGATCCTGGCCCGTTACGCCGAGATCCCCCAAGGGGCCGAATCGACCCTCCTGACGGACTTCGACGGAGAAACCGTCGAGGTCACCCTCGATCCGTCGCTGCCGCCACACGACAACGCGGCGGCAGTGTACGCGCGGGCAGCTCGCTCGGAGCGCGCTTCTGAGCGGCTCCCGAGTCTGATCGGAGACGCGCGCCGGCATCGGGACCATCTACGAGCCCTTCTTCAAGGTGCCGGCGCAGGCACGGTGGGCGCTTCAGAGATCCTCTCCGCGCTGCCGGAGCGGTCGAGCGCCAGCGCCGGTCATGGCGAGGCCGGCACACTCCCATACCGGCGCTTCCGGAGTAGCGGTGGACTGGAGATCCGGGTGGGCCGGGGTGCGCGGCAGAACGACGACCTCACTTTCCGCCACTCGGCGCCCCACGACGTCTGGCTCCATGCCCGCCATTCGTCGGGAGCCCATGTCATCCTGCGATGGACAGGGCCCGGGAATCCCCCCTCACGGGACCTCGAGGAAGCGGCCGTCCTGGCCGCGTTGCACTCGAAGGCGCGCACTTCGTCGAGCGTTCCGGTCGATTGGACCCTTCGAAAGTACGTTCGAAAGCCGCGTGGTGCCGCGGCGGGCTCGGTGGTTCCGGACCGCGTGCGCACGATCTTCGTGAGGCCCGAGGCGACGCTTCTCGACCGCCTCGCGGACCCGGCCTGAGGGGTCAGCCGCGATCGAGTGCGTCTCGAAGCGAGGCAGCGAAGCGCGCACCGGCCTCGATGCCCTGGTCCCCCAGGAGCTGCACGAGCGCGCTACCGACCACGACACCGTCCGCCACGCCCCCGACGAGCGCGGCCTGCTCCGGCGTCGAGATGCCGAAGCCGACGGCAACCGGGAGATCGACCGCGTCACGGATCGCCCGGACCTCGTCGGCCAGACCTGCCCGGAGCTGGGTTCGGGCCCCCGTCACCCCCGTGCGGGAGATGTAATACAGGAAGCCCGCCCCTCCTCGGGCCACGACCGGAACCCGCTCGATCGGGGTCGTGGGCGCCACGAGCCGGATCAGGTCCAGCCCCGAAGAGATGACGGCTTCCTCGACGTCGGGGTCGGAGCCCGAGGGGAGGTCCGTGAGGAGAAGCCCGTTGCCGCCGGCCTCCGCCGCTTCCCCGAGGAACCGATCCAGCCCGAAGCGGAGGATGGGATTCAGGTAGCTGAAGAGCACGACCGGTGTGTCGCTCGTCCGGCGGAACGCGGCGAGGTCGCGAAGGACGCGCTGCACCGTGGTGCCGTTCTGGAGGGAAAGGAAGGACGAGTGCTGGATCGTCGGCCCGTCGGCCAACGGATCCGAAAAGGGGATGCCCAGCTCCAAGACATCGGCGCCCGCTGCAGCGATCGCCTCCAGGACCTCCACCGTCCCGTCGACGGCAGGGTGACCGGCCGTCACGTACGGCACGAGGGCGGTACGGCCCTCCGCCCCCCGGGCCGCGAACACCTCGGAGATCACGCGAGCAGGTAGTCGCTCACCCGAATGCCGTACTTCTGCGGATCCGTGGTCTTGATGATCTGGTGGGCCGGTCGGCCGGTCGCCGGGTCCGGCTGGGCGAGATCGATCGTCTTCGGCTCCGAGAGCGGCAGGCCGACCGGGTCCGAGATCACGCGGACGACCGGGCGGTGGAGGAGGTCGGGATCCGCGTTCACCTTGGAGACGACGGCGAGCTCGTGCGTGTCGAGAATGACCAGTGTCCCGACGGGGTACACGCCCGTCGCCGTGATCAGCACCTTCACCAGCAGCTTGTCGAAGCCTCTCCTCGGGTTGTCCCGCATTTCCTGCAGCACCGCATCGGGGGGCCAGGGCTCGTACTGGTAGCTTCGGACGGACGTGCCGGCGTCGAAAGCGTCGGCCACCGCCACGATGCGCGAAAAGAGCGTCGGCTCTCGCTCTCGACGGTTCGACGGATACCCGGTCAGATCGATCTTCATGTGGTGCTCGTACGCCATGAGCATCTGTCTGTACGGCACGTCCGCAAAGCCGTGCATGCCGAAGAGCAGAAGCAGTCCCTCGGTCGGGTGTTCCTTCAGCTGGTCCCATTCCTCGTCCGTGAGCGAGCCCGGCTTGTTGATGACCTCGGCATCGAGGCGCTGCTTGCCCACGTCGTGGAAGAGGGCACCCAGACCGAGGTCGTAGAGCTGGGCACGGTCGAGGCCGAGACGTTGACCGATGATCACGCTGAAGATCGACACGTTCACGCAGTGCGTGAACGTGTACTCGTCGAAGTCGCGCAGCGTGGTCATGGTGACCATGGACGACTCGTTGGAGAGGACCTGGTCCACGATGCCTTGGACGGCGCGCTTGACCTTCCGGACGTTGACCGCTCGCCCGAGTCGCATGTCGCCCATCACGTCGGCGGCCACCTTCACGGACTGCGCATACGTCCGCTTGGCCGCCGTGAGGGCTTCCTCGTCATCCTCCGGATTCTCGACCTCGCTGGCGCCGCGGAGCGAGATGTGCTTGACCGGAGCCTGCTCGAAGCGCTCCAGAAAGCCCTCGTAAGGGGCGTCCTCGACGGCGGGACGTAGGAGCATCGAGAGGAAGGGCGCCCACTCGGAGCGCTCGACACCCCGGACGATCTCGACCGCCCCGATCCCGTGGGTCGTGAGCGCGCGCGCGAACGAGCCGAACGTCGCGAAATTCGAGAGATCGAGCCGGAGGCGGGTCTCGTTGAGGAAGAAGAAGTCTCCCACCACGCGGACCTCCGCCGAGCCTTCCTCGTCCACGATCCCCGTGACGAGCTGATGGAGCTCGGAGAGCGCGTGCTGGACCGTTTCGTTTTCGATCGGATAGAGGCGCAGCGCGCTCAGCGCCCCGAAGATCGCCGTGAGCAGCTTCCGCCCGAGCTCCTGGTAGTTCACGGTATCGGACATGACGCGTCAGTCCTCGTGCCGTAGAGCGCGATTGACGTTGCTGCGCACCACCGGATCGTCGTCCTGAGTGGCCCGCTCGAGGGCGGCTCTCGCCTCCGGGGTCGCGATTCGCCCCAGTCCGAGAGCAGCGGCGGCCCGCATCTCCGACGCCTCCCTCTTGCCGAGGAGGCCTTTCTTGTTGAGCAGCTCGTCGAGCAGAGCCACGCCTTCGGCCTGGGCCGACATCCCGTAGGCTTCGAACACCGCGACCTTCTCGGTCACGTCGGCGGCCCGGAGCTGCCGACCCCGGATGAGGTCGGCGAGCTTCTTCTTGGCCGGGGTGTAGCGCAGCTCACCGAGGGCCCGGGCGGCCGCGATGCGGACCTCCCGCTCGGAGTCTTCGAGGGCGGGCTCCAGGGCGCCGGCCACGGCGGAGGCCCTGAGCGTGGTGGCTGCTTCGATGGCGGCCAAGCGCACGGAGGGGTCGGCGTGCCCGAGCAGCCGGACGAGGCCCGGGCCGGCCTCGGCCACCTGGATCTCGCCGGTGAGCCGCGCCGCCGCGGCTGCGATCACGGGATCCTCCTCTCCCAGGAGCTCGACCAAAGCACCCCGGTTCTGGTTGGCGATTCCCTGAACCGCCTTCCTCAGCACCGCCTGGAGCTCCCTGTGCGCCACCGTCTCGGACTCGCGCAGGAGCGGGGCGAGCGCACCGCCTCGGAGGAAGCGGAGGAACGCACCGAGCTGAGCCGAGGAGGCCCGGATCGTGCCGTCGTACAGCGCTGCGATCAGCTCCTCGATCGCATCCGCCTCGCTGACCCGGTCGAGAATCGCCCGGGAGCCAGCCAAGCGCTCTTCATCGAACACGCCCGGGAGCCCCTCGAGCCGCCGCAGCTCCCGGAGGACGTTCGTGGCCGCCACGAGCGCGCCGCGGCTGAGGAAGTTCGGGAGCAGCGTCTCGAGGATGCCGAGGACCTCCGATTGACGAGCGCGGTCTTCCGGCTCCTCGAGCCGGTCGAAGAGGGCCTTCAGCACGTCCGCGCGTGTGTCGCGCTTCAGCTCCTTCTGCAGCTCGTCGCGCAACGTCTCCATCTCGCGGGGATCCAGCGCGTAGAGGGTCGGATTGAAATCGTCTTGCTTGACGGTCTGGGGCGCGTCCGGCTCTGCTCCCGCGGCCGCGCGCTCCTCCTCCTTTGCGATCTCCTGATCTTCCGCCGCCAGCGCCGCTTGCAGGTCGTGACCCGTGTTTCCGGGACCGGACTCGGGCAGCGCGACGCCCTCCGCGAGGAGGTCGACGTATCGGTACTGGAAGAAGGAGAGCTCGGCCTCCCAAAGAACGGTCAGCAGATCGTCCCCCTCCGGCGACAGCTTTCGGGCCTTCTGGAGCACGCCCAGCAAGGCATCGAGCTCCTGTTGCTCGATGCCCGGGAGGAAGGTGACCTCGCGGACCCCGTCCTTGAAGAAGAGAAAGGCGAGCGAGTCGTTGCGCGACTCGGACGAATAGACCTCGGAGTCACCCAGGTAGATGTGGTCCTCGTCCATCCGGACCGTGAGGGCGTCCAGCTCCTCCCAGAGCCCTCCGAGCTCGGCCCTCAGCGTATCGACGAAGCGCCTGCGAACCGGGTTGTTCTCGTCGTAGAGCTGGTACGCTCGAAAGGCCTTCCCCAGAGTGACGAAGAGGGAACGCACCTGCTCGACGGGGAGTCCGCTGTCCTCCCAGTCCAGCCCGGAGTCGGGGATCTCGGGATCTTCTCGGTCGGTCAAATCGCCCTCAGATCAGGTTCCCGCGGCCCTCGACGCGGGCGACGTGCGCGACATCCTTGTCTCCTCGTCCTGACAGGCAAACCACGATCGGACCCGTGTGGGAGCTTCCCGACTCGAGAACATAGGCGACCGCGTGGGCGGTCTCGAGTGCGGGAATGATCCCCTCGAGCTCCGACAGGCGGTGCAGCGCCCCGAGCGCACCATCGTCCGTCACGAAGGTATAGCGCGCCCGACCCGAATCCTTGAGGAAGGAGTGCTCCGGGCCGACGCCCGGGTAGTCCAGTCCGGCGGATATCGAATGCGCGGGAGCCACCTGTCCGTCCGAATCCTGCAAAAGATAGCTGAGCGAGCCGTGCAGGACACCCGGAGTCCCCGCAACCAACGACGCGGAGTGTCGCCCCGTCTCGATCCCCTCGCCGCCCGCTTCGACCCCCACGAGCTCGACCTCGTGATCCGGGACGAAGGCGTGGAAGATGCCCATCGCGTTCGATCCGCCCCCGACGCACGCCACGACCGCCGCCGGGAGTCGCCCTTCGCTCTCGAGGATCTGCCGGCGCGCCTCGTGCCCGATCACCGACTGGAAGTCGCGAACCATCCTGGGGAACGGATCGGGTCCCACGACTGAGCCGATGATGTAGTGCGTGTCCTCGACATTCGTGACCCAATCGCGGATCGCCTCGTTCGTGGCGTCCTTCAACGTCCGTGTACCGGACTCCACCGGTCGTACCTCCGCACCGAGAAGCTCCATCCGGTAGACGTTGAGCGCCTGTCGGTCGACGTCCTCCGCCCCCATGTACACGACACACTGGAGATCGAAGAGCGCGCACGCCGTCGCCGTCGCCACTCCGTGCTGCCCCGCCCCGGTCTCGGCGATGATCCGGCGCTTGCCCATCCGACGCGCGAGCAGCGCCTGGCCGATCGTGTTGTTGATCTTGTGCGCCCCGGTGTGGTTCAGGTCCTCCCGCTTCAGATACACGGCGGGGTGGCCGATCGCGTCGCCGAGCCGTCGGGCGTGATAGAGCGGCGTGGGGCGTCCCACGAAGTCCCTGCTGAGGTCGCTGAGCTCCCGCCTGAAGTCCGGATCGACGCTCGCGGTCGTGTAGGCCTCGGTGACCTCGTCCAACGCCTCGATCAGCGTCTCCGGCACGTATCGCCCACCGAAGGCGCCGAAGCGCGGCCCCGCAGTGGCCCAGTCGGAAGCGTTCAGCTCAGTCACGATCGGTGGTGGCCTTCAGTCGATGAAATCACTCGGCTCCGGCGCCGAAGCCGCTCGAGCCCCGCGGATGAAGGCTTCCACCTTCCTCGGGTCCTTCCGACCCGGCGCTGCTTCGACCCCTGACGAGACATCTACCACATCGGGCCCGAAGCGTGCCACCGCCTCGGCCACGTTCTCCGGTGTCAGCCCGCCCGCGAGGACGAATCGGGGGTGGTCTCCACCCGGACCGAAGGTCGCTCGAACGGCAGCCCGGACCTCCTCGGGGTTCGCCGCGACGCGGACCCCACCTCCGCCAACGACACCCTCCTTCCAACCCTCGACGAGCATCCCGTCCACGAGGCCGCCGTACGTCTCGCAGGCTTGGAGCACGTCTCGGGACGAACGCGCTCGAACCCCCATCCAGATCTGCCAGGGCCCGAGCCGCCGGAGAGTCTCCATCTCGCTCGGGGACTCGGATCCATGCAGTTGGATCACGGAGGCATCGATCAAGGACGCGGCACGAGCCACTGCATCCGCGGGCTCGTCCACGACCACCGCGACCCGCGGCGTCGCGACGCCGCGGAGGAGTCGACTGGCCGTCTCGGGCGAGATGCTCCGACCGAAGCCGGCGCTCAGGACGAAGCCCAGAAAATCGGCTCTCTGCTCTGCGGCGTGCCACACGTCTTCCCCGCGTGTGAGTCCGCAGATCTTGGCCCGCACCGTCGGAGATGGGGAGTCGGGCCGCGCCTCGCGCTCACCCACGAGATCGCCGGGCAACACCGACGAAGGCCGTGGCGGCCTCCGACGGATCCTCGGCCGCGAGCAACGACTCACCCACGAGAATCGCGTCGACGCCCCCGGCGCCGAGCTCCTCGACGTCGGCGCGGGTGCGGATGCCGCTCTCCGATACGACGAGGACGTCGGACGGAACGTCGTCCACCAGGCGGATCGACGTACGGAGGTCGGTGCGGAACGTGGACAGGTCCCTGTTGTTGATCCCGATCAGGTCCGCGCCGACTCGAAGCGCCCGATCGATCTCGATCGCGTCGTGCACCTCCACCAGGGCGCTCATGCCCAGAGCGGTCACCGCGGTGTGCAGCCCCTTCAACGTCTGATCGTCCAGAATGCGTGCGATCAGGAGAACGGCGTCGGCGCCCGAGCCTCGGGCCTCCATCACCTGCAGCGTGTCGAGCGTGAAGTCCTTGCGCAGCACGGGCACCCCGACGGCGCCGGAGACCGCCCGCAGGTCGACGAGTGAGCCCCCGAAGTAGTCCTGGTCGGTCAGGACGCTCAGAGCCGATGCCCCGGCCTCCTCATAGCCCCTCGTCAGGCTCACCGGATCCAGTCCCGGCAGGATCTCTCCTGCGCCTGGGGAGCGCCGCTTGCACTCCGCGATGAGTGACACGACCGCCTCGTCGGCCAGAGCGCCGCGGAAGTCTCGGGGAGGCGGCACGTCGCTCAGCCTTCGTTCGATCAGGTCCGCGCTGCGCCGGAGCTCCGCCACCTCGGCACGCTTCGTCTCGACGATTCTCGCGAGAATGCCGGGAAGCGCCTCGTGTCCTTGCGTTTCGGGCAACGTTCGGGTACCCTTATTTCGGTTCCTGTTCGGGTCCCTGCCGAGGGGAGGGAAGTCGTGCCGCTTACCAAACGTCAGAAAGAGATCCTCGACTACATCGAGAGCTTCATCGGTGATCGGGGGTACGCGCCGAGCTTCGAGGAGATCGCCGAGGCGTTCGGGTACTCATCGCTCGCCACCGTGCACGAGCACCTGAGCAATCTGGAGCGCAAGGGATACATCCGGAAGTCCTACAACGAGAGTCGCTCTATCGAGCTCGTCGGTCACGAAACGGCTGCACCCGTCGTCGAGTTGCCCCTCCTGGGTGCGGTCGCGGCGGGCCTCCCGATCGAGGCGATCGAGGACACGGAGACGCTCGCGGTACCGCCCGACATGGTGAGCCGGAGACGGGACAACTACGTGCTCCGTGTGGAGGGCAGCTCCATGATCGAGGAGCAGATCCGCGACGGGGACTACATCGTGGTCCAGGCGCAGGACTCCGCCGAGGACGGACAAATGGTCGTCGCCCTCGTGTCCGGCGAGTCGGCAACCGTCAAGAAGCTCTACCGGGAGCCGGGCGGGCGCATTCGGCTACAGCCGGCGAATCCCACGATGGATCCGATCTTCGTCGCCGCCGACGAACTGCGCATCCAAGGCATCGTGGTCGGCGTGATCCGGAAGTATTAGCCGAAGCCCCGACCCGACCTACCCGCGGGCGTCGCGCGGCTGTAAGGGGATCGGCCTCGCCGTTGGCTTTCGGCGGCCTGTGTCGAGTCGCCTAGACGGAATTTGTCGCTGCGCGAAGGGCCTCCAGCGCGGCCAGGGCCGCGCCCGTCTCTATGGTCTCCAGCGCCCGTTGCACCGCTTCTTGCCACGAGTCGACGACGTCGGCAACGAGAATCCCCGCCGCCGCGTTGAGAACGACGGCGGTCCGTGCTGCTCCGGGGTCTCGTCCGGCCAGCACCCGCTCGATCACTTCCGCGTTCTGCCCCGGCTCCCCACCGGCCAGCGCGCCGACCTCGGCCGCCTCGAGTCCCAGCTCGTCCGGACGCACGACGTAGTCCCGCACCTCGCCTTCACGAAGCTCCGACACGCGCGTGGGTCCGAGCGGGCTCACCTCGTCCATGCCCGGGGCACCGTGCACGACGAGTGCGCGCAGGTGCCCGAGCTCGCGCAGCGCACCCGAGACGAGTTCGATGAGGCGCTCGTCGGACACGCCGATCACCTGTCGGCGAGCGCCCGCCGGATTCGTGAGAGGGCCGAGGAGATTCATCATCGTCCGAACACCGAGCCCACGGCGCACCGGCCCCACGTGACGCATCGCCGGATGGAGAAGCGGGGCGAACATGAACACGATGCCCACCTCCGAAAGCACCGCCGCCATCTGCTCGGGTGTCAAATCGATACGCACGCCGAGCGCCTCCAGCACGTCCGCGCTTCCACTGCGAGAGGTGAATGAGCGATTGCCGTGCTTTGCCACTGGCACGCCCGCTCCGGCGATCACCAGGGCCGCGGCGGTGGAGATGTTGAAGGTCGTGACTGCGCCGCCCCCGGTCCCGGCGGTGTCCACGAGGACGTCGGGATCCGGATAGGACACCGGCACCATGGCCTTGCGTAGGGCGCGGACCCCACCCGCGACCTCCGCGGACGAGACCCCCTTGGCTCGGAGAGCCATGAGGAGGCCGGCCATCTGGATTTCTGTCGCGGAGCCGTCCATGAACCGATCGAAGGCGGCCTCGGCCTCGTCGGCGACGAGGGAGCGCCCCTCCCCCACCACGTCCAAGATGGTCGTCAGATCTGCTGCCGGGTCGGTGCTCATGGCGAAAGGCTAATATCTGCGGGCTTTTCCGCCAGCCCGCGACCACTGGGCACGCGTTGACACCCCGTCGCCTCCCCGTACCTTTTGCCGTGGACGTGCCTGAAAACCTCCGCTTCCGCCTGACCGTCCACTACGACGGCTCCGCGTTCCACGGCTGGCAGGT
>JBDHDM010000050.1:0-16158 GCA_039591515.1 Gemmatimonadota bacterium
GTCCGTGTGGGGGTGGGTTGCCACGAGCAGGTCGATGGAGTCGACGCTCATCTGCTGCAGGTAACGCAGCGGTGCGTCGGCGCCCCCGTCGATCATCGCGGTCCGCCCCTCGGGTGACACCACGACGATCGCATCTCCCTGCCCGACGTCGAGAAACGTGACCTGGACATGAGGCTCTTGGGCCGGCGCCGTGGTGGACAACGCAGCCGCCGCAAGCAAGGCGGCGGCGAGCTCGCGGAGCGGCCGAGTGCCGGCAAGGTCGAAGTGGGGGAGGCGACGCATGCGGAACAATGCAACCCGAAGGCTCTTGCCGTAAGGGGAGATAAGGGGTATCTTATATCTCTCATATCTATCAGGTATAGCGTGGGCTGTGCCACCGGGGAGGGCCGCGGCCGACCGGCCCGGATCCGAGCGTCGGGCTGAACGCACCCGGTTGGTGCACTCCACGATTTCGAAATGCGGATCGTTGTTGACGAGGACCAGACCGATGAACGTGGAAGACCTCCGACTCCTGAACGCGGCCCTGACCGCTCATGAGAACTGGCTCTATCCGGACGAGGTACGCGAGCTGCACGACTTCCGGCGCCAGGTGGAAGTCGGGTGGGCTCTGAGCGAGGAGCAGCGGCGTGCCATCCAGCAAATGGTGAAGCGCTCCCGAACTCGCCGCGAGCAACACCTGACCCTCGTCCCCTGAGGTAGGCGCTCGAGGGGATCGCCCTGCGTGGGTGCCGCCCGGCTCTCGGGGCGACGCAGGGGAGCGATCATCGGTGGAGGTGTTTCTTGCAGGCGGGGGTAAACGCAGTAACTTGCCCCTGATAGAACCGATCCATGCGATATGGGGATACCTCCAGATGTCTACCAAGCGGAACATCGTGATCGACGAGAGCATGTGGACGGCGATCCACAAGGCAATCGGTCGTGAGACCAGCGTGACAGGCGAGCGCCTCACCGCCAGCGGCTTCATTCGGCGTGCCGTGTCACGGGACCTCGAACGCGCCGGTGTCCCGCTTCCGGAGAAAGAGAAGTAACCGGAGCTTCAGCCCCCCGACCGCACGACGGCTGGGCAGCACACTACGAGGCGGTCATGGAGCGAACCTACGGGGCGCTTTACGACCGCCTCACTTCATCTGCCCTGGACGAGATCGACGCACGGCTCTCGCGACCGGGATCGATCGTCGACTTCGGCGCCGGATGCGGCCGACTGACGCTCCCCCTGGCGGCTGCGGGACATCGGGTCAGCGCAATCGAGCCGTCCGCAGCGATGCGGAGGGAGCTGACCGCCCGGCTCACGTCGCTCGGCGCGGACGCCGCGGGCCGCGTGCACGTGGTGGGGTGCCGCATGGAGGACTTCACGGGCCCCGGGCACGACCTCGCGCTCTGCGTCTTCACCGTGCTCGCCTACCTGCTCGACGAAGTGGAGCTGCACGATGGGCTCCGAGCGGCCCACTCGGCGCTACGGCCGGGGGGCCTATTCCTGCTCGACGTGCCGTCCGAAGGGCTGTTCCAAGGCTTCGATCACGACGACGCGACCATGATCCGGCACGTCGAGATCGAGCCCCGCGGGGGATCACGCTACGCGTACCTCGAAGTAACCACGCTGAGGACGCCTGAGGGGATCGTCCGCTTCGAAGACTCCTTCGAACTACGTCGATGGTCGGTCGCCGAGGTGGTCACCGCCTTGGAGGCAGCCGGCTTTCACGAGAAGGCCGACGTGTCCGACCGGTTCGCCGGACTGGGCGCCGAGTATCTCTTGATGGAGCGCGACTAGCGATGGCGCACGACGAGCGGCGTCAGCGGACCCCGGGCAGGACGACGGTCAGGCCCCAGGGCTCACCCGTGCCCGCGGGAAGCGTGGGCTCGAAGCGTACCCATCCGGTCGACAGCTTCCGCGTGATCACCGCCGACGCAGTGCCCCCGATGACGCCGAAGAAGAGGGCCCCCTTCCACTGGTCGGCCTTCTTCTGCTTCGCGTCGAGCTCGTCGGCCGGGATGAAGTCCTCCGAGGTGCAGCCGTCCGAGAGGTTGATCTCGCTACAGCCCTCGACCTTCCCGAAGCCGATCGACGGACCGATCAAGTAGCCGGCCGCACCGAAAACGGCCGCCCCGACGAGCCCACCCACGGCCGTGCGCTGGTTCAGGTTGCCCTTGACCATCCGCCGCTCGACCGTCGAGTACCGCAAATCGACGTCCCGGCGGATCATGGGAGCGGGATCACACACGGGCGCCTCGCCGTGGGCCTGCCCTGCCCGGCAGCGCGGCTTCTCTCGACTCATGACCCGGGCCGTCGTGCCCTCGACGCTGAGCACTCGACCGATCAGGACGCCGTCCACGCGCACCGAGTCTCCGGCGAAGAGCTCGGTCGTCGTGTCTTGGCCGGCCACATCGACTCCGTGCGCCAGCAAGAGGAACACGGACAGGAGCAGCGGCAGTCCCAGTCGCAGCACGGCGCCGCGTCGAGCAGACGGAGAGAGGCTCAAGGGATACTTCGGTGAGGGAACACGGGCGCGACGGACCGCGAATCAGGATGCTCGCGGGCACCAAAGGATGACAAATGAAGCGCCGCGAGGGTTGAGGTGGAAGCCCCTCGGAGTCCCGACGGGTTATCGGCGGTGGTGCATGCCGTGGCGGCCTAGACCTCGGTCTTCGCCTTGCGGGCGCGCCGCAGGAAAAAGAACCCGACGCCGAGCGCTGCGCTCACGCCCACGGTGATCAGCAGGACCTTCAACGCCAGCGCGAGCAGCCCCATGACCCATGCCGTGATCGGCACCATGAGGATCTTCAGCGCCTCGAGAAGCAGGAACCCGATGATCCCGGTCGCCGTGAGTCCTGCCGCAAACCTCATCATTCGAATTCCCTCGCCCTGTTCTCGTAGGCGGTCGCTACCGAAGCGGCCATGGCCGCCCTCTCTCGATCGGTTCTACGCGACCTGCTCCCTCGGAGTTTCAGACGCCGTTTCACGCCTTCGGGTTGCATGCGTGCATGCTATACCCCTTGTACTGCCCTTCCCATAGATATATCATATATACCGTACGACACCTCAGAAGTGCAAGGTGGAAAGCATGACCAAACGAAATATCGTCATCGACGATGAGCTCTGGATGGAGATTCAGCGCGAGACCGGCAGGGTGACCGCCGGTACCGGGCACCCGCTCAGCGCAAGCGAGTGGATCCGCAGGACGATTCGTCAGGAGCTCGAGCGGCTCCGCAGCGCGAGGGGTTTGGCATCGTAAGCCCGTCACGTTTCCCCGAGTGTTGAGGCCCGGCCACGCACCACCGGCCGTGCCGGCCAGCGGCCCTCCCGTCCAAGACCGGTAGGGTCGCTGGCCGAAGCTCCCCCTAGCCGATGAAGGCCACCGTCAGGATTCCAACCAGCAGCCCGACGCCGAGGAGAATCCTGCTCCGACTCCGACCTCGATCGTCGTCCAGATCGGCCGGCTTCGTCCAGAAGAGGACGACGCCACACCCCCGTCCCCCGGGTTCCGTGTACTGCAGGGGTGCGCCCACACTTCGCGGATACATCTCGATCCCCGCGATCCGGTCCGGAGTCAGGAGGTCGTCCACGGACGCTCCGGCACCCTGCTGAACGCGGATCCCGTCGATGTACGTCCGGGCCACACAGCCACCGGCCATGATCACGTTGCGCTCGAAGCCAGCCGCGCTGCTCGCGAGGCCGACGCTCATTCCGGGAGCGGCGAGCACCAGATTCGAGGGGATGGCCATCCGCCGTCGGGCGATTTCTTCCTCGTGAATGAAATACCCCCCGATCGTCGGGTTGGTAGCTCGCTCCTGGAAACCCGCCAGGCCGCCGAGCGCCATCCGACTCTCGGCCACGACGGTGATGGGGTCGAGCGGGATCGCCTCGACTCCGAGCCTGACTTCGACGTCCATGATCGCACCGGAGACGAGCTCGAAAGGAGCGGTTCCCCAATCTGCGTAACCGAGATGGCTCACTTCGAGCCGGACCAGGCCGGAGCGCGGCACCTCGAGGACGAACTCGCCCTCGGTGCTCGAAACCGCAGTCGCGGCGAGGCCGCCATTCTCGAATCGCAGTACCAACGCCGCATCGGCGATCGGCTCCCCATCCCCGACACCGACCACGACACCGCGCACGATCTGCGCGTCCGCGCCGGGCGCGCCGGCGACCAAGACGGCCGTCACTCCGAAGACGGCCACCGCCGTCCGAAGCCTCGTCATCGCCACGTACACGTCCGCGTCACAGCCGCTCCTCGTCGCCTCCGCTCCGTCGCTGACGCTCCCGTCGCGACCGCGGGTGACGAGCCATACGTCCACCGCGGCGCGACGTTTCCACCACCAGGCTAGACGTCCACCCAAACGCCCCGGGGCCCGGCATTGACGATCCGGGTCGGTCCGAGGGAGGACTCCTGCTCCCAGCAGGCGTGGATGTGCCCGCACACGACAAGACGAGGTCGAGCCCGCTCGATCGCCTCGAGCACGGCCTCGCTCCCGAGGTGCTCGTCACCGTCCGGTGTGTCCACGTGACCCAGCGGAGGCGAGTGGGTGACGAGAACCGCACCCTCCGGACAACCCTGGAGGAGGTTACGGGCCTCCGACTCGCTCAGGTCGAAGCTCCATGGCCCGAAGGGAGTGACGGGCACGGCCGCCCCGAGACCCCAGAACGGGACGCCCGCGATCTCGCAGCCCGAGCCGTGCAGCACGTGTGCATCACCCCAGCCACGGCAGGCCTCGGCGAGCTCGGCGTCGGACTCACCATTGCCGGCGACCAGCACCGCCGGGCACGCCGCGGCCGAGAGAATATCCACGACGTCGTGGAGTCCTCGACGCATGACCGCGAGGTCGCCCGCGCAAACCAAGGCGTCCGCCTCGGCGGACTGCTCGACCAGTCGGCGCGCCGCGGCGTGATCACAGTGAACATCGCTGAAGAGGAGGAGCTTCATCGGCCAGATTCCCGTGGCGAGGTGTGAGAGTCGCCTGCCGGGCGAAGCTCGAATACGGCCACCACCGGTCGATGGTCCGATGCGACGGGCTCGGCGATCACGACGTGCTCGATCAAGGTAAGGATACCCCCGTCGAACGACGACGGACCGCTCCTCCACATCACGAAATCGATTTCGCGATTCGGCTCCGGCGACGGATAGGTACGCGGATCGCCTTCCTTCACCCCGATCTGCCAGCGACGCCCCAGCCACGTCACCGTGGGGTCGTCGGGACGTCCGTTGAAGTCGCCGGCCAGGACGACGGGTCGGCCCAGAGGCGAGAACGTACCACTGACCGCCTCGGCCTGCGCCTGACGTTCCTCCGCCGAGCCGGCGAGGTGAACGGAGACGACCGAAACCGGCAAGACGCCGTCGTCACTGCGTGGGTCCGGCATCTCCACGACGACCTCGTGCACGGCCAGCGCACTCCCGGAGGCCGGGGGGATCGCGTGGGTGCGCACGAGTCGAACGGGCATCCGGGTGAGCACCGCGTTGCCGTAGAACCCCCCTTGATAGGGGCGGTGGGGGCCGTGGAAGCCCTCGTGACCCAACATGCGCGCAAGCTCGGCGACCTGGTCGACCCGACCGGTCCGCTCCGTTCGGTCGTCCACCTCCTGGAGCGCGATGACGTCGGCGTCGATGCTCCGAAGGACCGACGCGATCCGCTCGAGGTCGACACGATCATCCATGCCCCTGCCGTGCCTGATGTTGTAGGCCGCGACCCGGAGTCGGGTCGCTTGAGAAGTGGCCGGACTCGCGCCGACGAAGGCGTACGCGAGCGCGAACCCGAGGACGAGGATTCGGATGGGGTGTGCGGGCATCGTCCGAAGAATGGTCGTGGACGGGCGTGTGGGCGACCCTCCGTCCCCCGGAGCGTTGCGGGGACGGGCCCGGACGGACATCGTCTCCGCCATCGTCCGGACGACCGACCGAGGAATCCACCATGCGCCGAAGACACCAACCGTCCTTCCCGCGACCTCTACTCCTTTCCGCCGCGCTCATGGCGACCGCGTGCACGGCGGCCGACCCGTCGGGCTCGGAGGGAACCCTCGTCGATCTCGACGGCGCAGACGTCCGCACGGCCCTGGCGTCGATCGAGCCGGGGATGATCGAACACCACATCGGTGTGCTCGCACACGACTCTCTCGAGGGCCGCGCCCCGGGAACACGAGGCTTCGCGGGCGCTGCGCGGTACGCGGAGGAGGCGCTACGGGATCTGGGGCTGCAGCCGGCCGGGGAAGACGGCACGTATCGGCAGGCTGTGCCTCTTCGGCGGAGTACCGTGGTCGAATCGGAGAGCACCCTCTCCGTGTGGACGCCGGTCGGGACCACGGAGCTCACGTACGATCTCGACTTCTACCTCGGCGCGGACCCCCTGCGTGAGTCCGTCGACATCGAAGCGGCACCGATCGCCTTCGTCGGCTTCGGCGTCAGCGCACCGGGCCTGGGTTACGACGACTACGCCGACGTCGACGTGGTGGGGAAGGTCGTGATGTATCTGAACGGGGCACCGGCTTCCTTTCCCAGCAATGAGCGGGCGTACTACTCGTCCGGAGCGACGAAACAGGCCGAGGCGATCCGGCGCGGAGCCATCGGTACCATGACGTTCTGGGCCCCCGACGACCCTCGCCTGCGATGGGAGGTGAACGCGAACCGGGCCAAGCGGGGCGCGTTCGCCTGGCTCGACCAGGGCGGCACGCCCAGCCGCGGCGACGAGCAGATGAGGGGGTCCGCCTCCCTCAATCACAGTGCCGTCGAGGCCCTGTTTCGAGGATCGCACACGCCGGTCGAGACGGTCATTGCCACGGCCCAGGCGAACACACCCCAGGCCTTCGACCTCGCGACTCGGGTATCGATTCACACGGCGACCCGGCACGAAGACGTCGACAGCTGGAACGTGATCGCGAAGCTCGAAGGCAGCGATCCGGAGCTCCGCGACGAGTACGTCACCTACGTCGGTCACGTCGATCACTTCGGCATCGGTGTGGAGGTCGACGGAGACGACATCTACAATGGCGCCCACGACAACGCGTCGGGCACGGCGATCGTGCTCGAGATCGCACGGGCGTTCACCAGTCTGCCCACACCGCCCCGTCGCTCGATGCTCTTCTTGATCGTGACCGCCGAAGAGTGGGGGCTCCTGGGCTCTGATTACTTCGTGCAGAATCCGACCGTACCGCAGACGAGCATCGTCGCGAACTTCTCCCTCGACATGCCCTTCCTGTTCCACCCACTCCTCGACGTCGTGCCGTACGGTGACGCGCACTCGAGCATGGGCCGCAGCGTGGCGCGGGCCGCGGAGCACATGGGCGTCGGGATCGGACCCGACCCCATCCCGGAGCAAGTGCTCTTCATTCGGAGTGACCATTTCAGTTTCATCCGCCAGGGTATTCCAGCCCTCTTCATCAAGAGCGGCTTCGAGACCGGGGACGAGCGGGATGGAGGTGCGATCAACACGGCGTTCCGCCAAGAGCGTTATCACACGCCGTTCGACGAAATAGAACAGGGCTTCGACTACGAGGCTGGGGCCGACCACGCGAGGGTGAACTTCCTGACAGGGTACATCATCGCTCAAGAGGACGACCGGCCGACGTGGAACGAGGGTGACTTCTTCGGGGAGCTTTTCGGACGGCGCTGACACCGGCCTCAAACCGGGGGGGCAACGGTGCGCGTGCGGGCACGCATCCCACCTTCGGGTGCGTACCCTCATTCTCCCACTCCGACATGACGACGGTCTCGCCACGTTCCGTCGGCGCGGCGCTCCCGGCGATCCTCGCCTGGTGTGCGTTGCTCACGACGGCGCCCGTGATCGCCTCCGCTCAGGTGGACCCGCTCGCCGAGGGCGTCCGCCCACCTGCCGAGCCGCTGGTCCATGATCCGGACTGGAGCCTGCCGGAGGGCCCGACCGCGGCAGCGTATCGCTTCCGCTCCCACCTGCTCGACGAGGATCGGCGTCTGTTCGTCGTCCTCCCCCCGTCGTTCGACCGCACCGAGCGGCCGTCTCCGCTCGTCTTCGTGTTCGACGGGGAGGCGATCCTCCGGGACGTCGCGGAGGCCACGCGGGCACTCGTCCGTGCCGGCCACATGCCCGAAGTCGTGCTGGTTGGCGTCGAGAACACCGACCGCGTGCGCGACTTGTCCCCGCCGGGGATCCCGGTGAGCGGGAACGACGGCGACGGCAAGGCCGACGAGTTCTGGCAGTTCCTCGAGTACGAGCTGCGGCCGAAGCTCGCACGCGACTTCCGCGCCACCGGACCGCTCTACCTCGTGGGCCACTCCTCGGGGGGGCTCTTCGTCACGTGGGCGGCAGGGCCACGGATCGCCGGCGCCCTCGCGCTGGACGCGCCCGTTCACCTGGGAGAGGCGGCGGTGGCCCGCACACTCGTGGGGGTGGCCAAGGAGTGGAATTCGTCGACCTGGGCGGGCGAGCCCGCGAGGCCGATTCGCCTCGTTTCGGTCGAAGCTCGCTTCGGGTGGTCCGACCAGGACTGGGCCATGCTCACCGAGGCCCAGCCGGAGGGCTGGCTCCTCGCCCGCGAGCGCGTGCGCGGGGAGACACACCTCTCCATGGTCTATCCTGGCTCCTACCTCGGTCTGAGGGCCCTCTTCTCCGAGTACGGAGGCCATCGAGACCGAGATCGACCTCCGCACGAGCGCCTCGTCCGCTTCGACGAGCGCGTGGGCGCCATGGAGGCGCCGAACGCGCCGGAGGCGGCGGCAGCGATGCCGCCCCCGCGCCCCCTTCTCGACGCCGTGGTGGAGGACCGGATCATCGCGCTGGACGGGAGGACTGCCTCGGAGGTCGTGACACGGATCGAGGCCGCCTACGGAGCGGACGAGCGCACCGGCGAGCAGCGAGAGAGGATCGCCGCGATCCGACCGGATGACTTGGAGGGCCCTACGCTCGACGAACTCCTCGCGACGCCCATGGCAACACCGACGGAGGCCTCCCATCTGTTGGGAGAGTGGTCCGGATACACCGCCATGGAAGGCGCCCGGCAGCGGACCCCGCTTCGACTCTCGGTGCGGGACGTGGGCGGGGCGGTGGCGGCCGCCTTCACGCTCGGAAGCACACCGCCCCACGAGGTGGAGTATCTGAAGGTGGACGGAAACGAGACACACATCGGGTACATGAACCGGATGAATCCCCGCGGCATGCTCCTCTACGAGGGCATCGTGGAGGGAGACGTGTTCGAGGGCACGTTCGAGCTGCGGGGGGTCGTGTTTCGGCTGCCCGGTGGTCGCGAGCTGCCCGTGACCAGGTTCCGTCTCGAGCGCACCCACTCCGGCCGAACACCGGTGCTTGCACCCTATACCCCCTAGGGGTATCTTATACCTCACAACCATCCCCGTTCCCGAGGGATCCAACCGCAAGGGAGGAGGATGAACGATGAGGATCAGAAGCGACGTAGAGATCGCCGACAGTGTCTGGCCCGCGGTCGAGAGGGCCATCCGTGGGTTGCCGGAACGTCGAAGGGGCATGGACTGGCATACCGAGCACATGAAGGAGCGCTTCACCGGCGCGATCATCCGCCATACCGCCTACGAGTTGTCCCAAGCGGGCGTCCGAATCCCGGACGAGTGTTGACGGGCGCTTGGGTCGTCCGGCGCTTCGCTCAGCGCCCCTCGAGAGCGTCCATGAGCAGGTGCAGGAGCTCATCGGTGCTGTCGGTGATCCCGGCAGCGCCGTCGGGCACGCCTCGGCTCGGCTCGTAGTTGCCGACGAAGAAGAGGACGGACGTTTCCGGGGCGACCGCCCTCAACACCGCGAGCGCTCGCACGCCTGCGTCGTCCCTCCCCTCACGACGGATGTCCGAGATGATGACGTCGACCTGCCGATCGGCAGGCTCAACGGCGTCCCGGTGCAGTCGCTCGACGGCGGCCTCGGTGTTCCCGACAACCGTGACGTGCGCACCGAGCTGCTCGAGTGTCTCGACGACGGAGGCCACCCACGTCGGGTGATCGTCGATCCAGAGCACGTTCGTGCGACTGAGAAGCGTCTGGGCGTGCGCGGCGCGGCGCAGGCCCGAGTAGGTCGTCAGGGTGTGCGCCAGAGAGACCGCCGGCTCGCCCGGCTCGACGGACGTCCCCGAACCCAGGAGCCTTCCGAGGAACCGACCGAGGCCAGAGCCGGCCGGAGCGCTGCGCTCTCGTGGCGAGGCTCCTTTCTGCTTGCGGGCCCTCGACATGTCGGCAGTGTGCCCTGCGGCGGGTGGCGTCGGCGCATCGAGAGAGAGGGCCTCCCGACGGGCCGAGGCGTGCTGCCGGGGCGCGACTGCGCCGCGAGCAGGCCCATCGTCGCCGGCCGCCCCTTCGTCCTCGAGCACGGCCGCACGCAGAGGCTCACGCTCCCCGAGTAGCTGCTGGAGGGACGAGGCCGGCCTGGCAGTCTCCTGGGGTGGGGAGGGCTTGAGCGCTGCACGGTACGTGCGGGCGACGTCCTCGAGGTACGAAGGGTCGAGGCCGAAGACCGACTCGGTGATGATGCGCGCCCCCTGCTCACGGGTCATGTCCCACCCCACGACGCGGAGCAGCTCGTCGTCCCGGAGGATCGCGACGCCGATCATCGTGGCCCACGCGATCTGTAGATAGCGGACACTCGGAATCTCCTGCAGCGCCCCTTCTCCTCGCACCTCCGCCCCGGAGTCGCGCTTCAGGACGCCGAGGTCCTGGGCGCGCATGATCAGCTCGCTGATCACGGCTCCGGCCCGGTCACGCGTCGTCAGGAGTCGGTTGAACTCCGCGTGGCGCAAGAAGCCCTCCTCCCCCAGTCCGCCGATCGCCCTGATGTCGGGTCCGTACATCAGGCGGAAGAGTCGAGGGTTCTCCTCGACGAACTCCAGAAACGCTTCGGCCACGGCGCGAAATGCCGTGACCGGGTCTCCCCGGGGCACGGACGCCGCCGCCATCCGTCGCGCCATCTCCTCGGCACCCTCGGCCGCGACGGCGATGCGGAGTGCAAGCACACCTCCGCCTTCACTCTCTTTGCCGAAGACGAGATAGGGCGACGTTCGACTCTTCCCGGCCCGCTCGGCGACCTTTCGCAGATCGAGCGGCGTGTCGGGCTCACGTAGCAGGTCGCTCGCGGCGTCGAGGAGCAGACGGCGCAGAGACTCGGGGCCACTCGGCCGGTCCGACGCATTCGACATGGGGGTATCTCGATTCGCACTCGGTTGATTGACACCGTCAACCACAGGCGCTATTACTGTTTCTTGTAGGATGACACCGTCAACCTAACAAGCCGCGCCATGTCCGAACAGTCACCCGAGGAGGCCCATGAACGCATCCGTTCTCGTCGACCACCACCCGACCCCCGACCGCGATCGTCACATCGTGAGAGCCCTGCTGCGCATCGACGGAACAGCGCCGTCACGTGACGACCGCGTGCCGCTCAACCTGGCGCTGGTCCTCGACCGATCCGGCTCCATGGCCGGTGAGCCGCTGCGGCACGTTCGCGAGGCGTCGAAGCAGCTCCTCTCTCACGTCTACCCCGAGGACACCACGAGCGTGGTCACCTTCGAGACCGAGGTCGACGTCGTAGCCGCCGCGGCACCAAGGGGCACACAGAAGGACCTCGGATTCCGCGTCGGTACGATTGCCGCCGGGGGATCCACGAATCTGAGCGGTGGCTGGATGGAGGGCCGCTCCCAGATTCGACGCCACCAGAACGAGCGCGCCTCGAACCGAATCCTGCTCATGACCGACGGTCTGGCGAACCGGGGCATCACCGATCCGGATCGGTTGGCCGGGCTCTTCAGGGAGGCGCGGGCGCAGGGTGTGACGACGTCGACCGTTGGCTTCGGCCCACACTTCGACGAGCAGCTCCTCCAAACGCTCGCGGACGCCGGTGGTGGCAACACACACTACGTGGAGCACCCGGACCAGGCTCCGGACGTATTCCGCGCCGAGCTCGACGAGCTCCTGGCCCTCTCGGCACAGAATCTCACGGTCGAGCTGCGACCGGAATCGGGTGTCGAACTGGTGGCGGTACACCACTCCTACCCCCGTGAGGCGATCCACCGCGGCCTCCAATTCCGGCTCGGGGACCTCTACGCGAGTGAGCCGAAGCAGCTGCTCGTGACCTTCCGGGCCTATGCAGCCGGCAACGGTGACGTGGGCCTCGCTCAGCTCCAGCTGCGGGCCGACGTGTTGGCGGACACGGGTGGCATCGAGCAGCGAACTCTGTCGGTCCCGATCCGGTTCGATCCTCTGTCGGGCCCCCTGGTGAACCCGGAGGTGCGTCGAACGCTCGTATTCCTCGAGGCCGCCGCCGCTCGGCGGGACGCACTGGAGGATGAGCGGCAGGGGCGCTTCGACCACGCGGCCCGCCGTCTCCGCGCGGCGGCACACGAGGTCCTCGCGCTCGCCGACGACGACGAGGGACGCGAAGAAGCCGGAGATCTGGAGCTGATGGCCAGCCACCTGGACCACGGGGCGCTGACGGCGTCCGATTCCAAGTACCTGCACGCACGCTCGTACAGTGTGATGCGCGCGAAGCTGAGCCACAAAGACATCCTCTCCCGAGTCAAGCGGGGTCGTTCGGGGCCAGGCCGAGGCAATCGCAAGAACGACCGATCAGGTTCGGTGGAGCCACCCGACTCCGGAGCCAGCTGACACTCCGGGCGCTTCGCCGGCTACCCCGCGTCGGGTGCGGGTGGTGCTGAGCCACGGGCTCGCAGCACCGCCCGCACACCGAAGCCTACCAAGAGCAGGGCCAACCCGGCCACCCAGATCGGTCGCGGGACGAAGAACGCCAGCGCGAAGCAGCTCAGGAGCCCGGCAACGGCGATCCACCGGGGAAACCTCCGATCCGCCGGCGGAAGCCGGAGGGCGGCCAGGTTCGTCACGCCGTAGTAGACCAAGACGGTAAACGCGCTGAACGACCAGGTCACGCGGACGTCTCCTAGAAGAGTGAGTCCGGCGATCACGAGGGCTACGGCCCATACCGCACGGGTCGGCCCCCGGCCTTCGCTGTCCAGCCGACTCAGGGGCGCCGGCAGCTCACCTCGCCGGGCCATGGCAAGCACGACCCTACTCAGCCCAAGCAGTAGGTTGAGCAGAACGCCTGCCATCGCTCCGATCGCACTCACGCCGACGAGCCCAGGCAGCCATCTTCGCCCAAGAGAGCGAGCGACGACCTCGAGCGGGGCGGCCGCCTCGGACGTTGCGGAGGCAAACGCCCCCGCACCGACCGTCGCGAGCGCGGTGGCAGCAACCGATGCGTAGAGGAGAAGCGAGAGGCCGAGGGTCACCACCACTGCGAGGGGAATCGTTCGTGAAGGCTCGTGGACCTCCTCCCCGAGCGTGGCGATCCTGCCGTACCCGGTGTACGCCACGAACATCAGCGCAGTGGCGTGAAACAAGGACGCCGGCTTAGCGAGGGCGGCCCGTAGCCCCGGGACGACGAGTCCCGGATCGAATGCCCCCGGGCCGGCTGCCGCCATGCCGAACGCCACGAAGGCGACGAGAGCAGTGACGGTGGCCGTGACCACCACACCGTTCACCACATTGGAGCGCCGGAGTCCTCCGGCGACGAGAACGGCGAGCAGCGCCACGAAGCCCAGCGCCACCGGCACCCGCACACGAACGTCGTCCGTCAGCCCGAGAGTGTGCAGGAGGTACCCGGCGCACCCGAGCGCCGCCGTAGCCGCCGAGGCACTCTTGGCGGCCAGGAACATCCAGCCCGCCGCGAAGCCGACGGAGGGGTTCAGGAGGCGGTGGCCGTACTCGTACGTCCCTCCGCTCACGGGATGAGCCGCCGCAAGCTGCGCGCTGGAGAGCCCGTTCGCCAGCGCCAGCAACGCCGCGAGCACGACGGCCCAAAGGAGACCCGGACCCGCGACGCCGGCGGCGACTCCCAGGCTTACGAAAACTCCGGTCCCGAGGATCGATCCCAAACCGAGCCAGACCGCCCCCCCGAGCCCGACTACGCGCGGTAGAGCGGCGCCTTCCCTTTCGGTCATCCCTGGACTCCGGGTAGATGGACTGCCCGTGGCCAGCCCGGCGCCAGGAAGCTACGAGCGCGAGGGGATTCGCTCGACCTTCGTGGCGTACCGCTCCCGACTGGTCGACCCGGAGCGCGCGTCCCCCGCGGGGCCGTCTACGACTCGATCGGCCCGCGCGAACGGAACGGGCCGTCGAATGGCAGCTCGAGGCCGTGGAGCTCCTCCAACCACTCCCGCTCGAGCTCCGCCTCCAACTCGAGGCCGGCGATGATCCACTCTGCAAGGCGAGCACGGTCGTCCGAGGTCAGCTCGAGGACCTCCTCCTGCAGTTGACCCAGCGTCATGGAATCCTCCGTTGTTCGGGTGCTCGAGAACGCTAGTCCCGGCCTTCCTCACAAAGCGATGATTCAGCGTGCCGATCGGATGGGGCGCCGGGACCTTCACCATCCTCGAGAATCGTCTCGCTTGCCCCGCCCTCCCCCTCTCAGGATCTTCCCTCGAGCGACTCCCTCCCCGGCCGCCCGAACGCGCGCGCCAGTGGATCGCGGACCCGATTGGAGCCGCCGGCACCTCGATGGACGATTTCCAGCTTCCCGACACCTTCGACGCCTCGGCCCCCGATTCCATCGTGGAGGCGTTCGCACCCGAGCTTCGACCGTCGCGGCCGTCGACCGTGGCGCTCGTGCTGGCCTGGCTCGTGCTCCTCCTACTCGGCGGTGGCCTGCTGATCGGCCCCGCGGTGTCGAACTCGCCGCCCGTGCTCCTCCTGGTCGTCGCCCTCAGCACGGTGGTGGGCTGGATCTCCGCGGAAGGCCTCTTCCGCGTCCGCACCCGATCCTTCGAGCGGACCCTCGAAGAACGGCCGTACGAGGTCTACGAGCAGGTCGCGGACAAGTTCAGGGACGAGATCGGTCGCAAAAGGGAACGCCTTCTCGGCGCGGACTCGGAGTGGCAGGAGTCACGCGCCGACCTGCGCCGCGCGATCCAGGAGGCGGAGGGCTCGCTGGCGTACTGGACGGACCGCTGGCTCGAGGACCCACGCAGCGAGGTGGCGATGTCCCACCGGGAGACGGCCACGACGCTCCGTACCAAGCTCCAGAGGGCGCTGACCGAGCTCGAGAAGCGGGAGCTCGCCCTTCTGACCTTCTTCCACCAGTGTGAGGCTCGGATCTCGCTCATCGAGCGAAGTCGGCGCGATCACGAAGAGACCGAGCGACTCGCGCTCCTCTCGCGCCGCACCGACGGTCTCATCGTGGACGCGACCCTCGCCATCGAAGAGATCGGTCGCGAATTCGTCGACGGCGCAATCCGTGTCGGGCAGGCGCTTGGCGCGCTCGATCGCCTCCAGCTCAAGCACTCGGCCGGAGCGGTCGACACCGACGACATCGAGAAGGTCGCAGACCGGATCATCGCCGCCGCCGGCGAGGAGGAACGCTCACTGTCCCGTCTCGTCGCGACGCTCCGGGTCTGAAGCCCGACCGTCCGGGCGCGCCCGACACAGCGGCCGTACCGACCTGGGACGCGCCCATCCGGGCGCGCAGCGTCCGCTATTGGGCGCCGACCCCCGAGAGCGTGTGGCAGCTTGCACACGCCTTGATCATCTCGGCGTAGGCGGCCGGTCGATCGCGCGCCGGTGCCCCCTCCGCCCGCGCGGCCTGGTCGTGCACGGCCCTGGCCAGGACAGCGGCCGTGCCTCCCCCGGGAAAGCCCGGCTCCGGTTCCTCGCCCGCGATGGCGCGTGCCCCGGCCCTCCAGGTCTCGTCGGATGCTCCGATCAGCCCCTCCCACATGCGGTCCATCGCCCAAAGGTGCCCGGCCATGTGCGCGCCACGGGTCCTCGGGTCCGGCGGATCGGCTGCCGAGCGGAATCGCGGCCCGTCGTCCGACGCGGTGTGGCAGCCGGCGCAGGCGGCCGCCAATCGGGCGGTGGCGTCCGCTGCCTCGTCGATCGATGAAGCGTCCGATACGGCCCTCGCTTCACCTCGGATCTCTTCGAGCCACGGCTCGGCCACCGATCCGAGATCGGCGGCGGTCTCATGCTCAGCCAGCCACGACGCGGGCCGTCGAGCGCCCTCCAGGTCACCCATGATGAGCGCCGACTGGATCTGCCCCGCCCGGGCGAAGTGGTCGAACATGCGGTCGCCGAGGGTGGCGGAGCTCGCGCACGCTGCGGCGCCCACGGCGAAGAGCGCCCCGCAGATCGAAAGGGCCGTTCTCATTTGGAAGTTGGTGAGTGGACGAGTCGACCTCACCATCAT
>JBDHDM010000051.1:0-16220 GCA_039591515.1 Gemmatimonadota bacterium
TGCATCGACGCGGGGCTCATGATCTACGGCACGAATGCCGAGGTCATGCCCGGGCAGTGGGAGTTCCAGATCGGCTACCGCGGTCTCGCGGGTGAGCGGGCCGACCCGCTGAACGTGGCCGACCACGTGTGGATGGGCCGCTGGCTCTTGCGTCGCGTCGCCGAGGATTTCGGCATCGTCGTGAGCTTCGACAACAAGCCCCGCGAGGGCGATTGGAACGGCGCCGGAGCACACACCAACTTCTCGACGAGGGCGATGCGCGACCCGGCGGCCGGTGCGGCCGCGATCGCCATGGCGATCAATCGTCTGGAGTCGCGTCATGCGCTCCACATCGCGCGGTATGGAGCCGGGCTCGAGGATCGTCTGACCGGTCTTCACGAGACGTGTTCGATCGACGAGTTCCGGAACGGCGTCGCGGACCGTGGCGCCTCGATCCGGATCCCACGCTCGGTCGCCGAGCGTGGCTACGGCTACCTGGAAGACCGTCGCCCCGGCGCGAACTGCGACCCCTACACGGTCGCGGCGCTGTTGGTGGAGGCGGTTTGCCAGGACCCGGCAGAAGTGGAAGTAGAGATCGAGCTCCAGCTGGCTCAGGTCTCCTGACCTCAACCGCCCCGGGGGAGGGTCTCCTCCCCCGGGGCTACGACACCCCGGAGCGACCATCCGGGAGGAGATAGAACAATGGACACCGGAAGCACTGCCTGGACCCTCACGAGCATCGCGCTCGTGCTCATCATGACCCCGGGCCTCGCCTTCTTCTACTGCGGACTCGTACGCGAGCGACAGGTCGTGAACACGATCAAGATGAGCTTCGTGGCCTTGGGCATCATCGCTGTGGAGTGGGCGCTGATCGGGTATTCGCTCGCGTTCGCCGAGGGCTCGCCGTTCGTCGGCGGTTTGGAGTGGCTCGGATTGGCCGGGGTCGGCGCCGAGCCGAACGGCCTGTACTCGGAAGACATTCCGCACACGGCTTTCATGGCCTTCCAAATGATGTTCGCGATCATCACGCCGGCCCTGATCTCGGGAGCGGTGGTGGGACGCATGAAGTTCAAGGCCTACGTCCTCTTCATTCTGTTCTGGGGACTGATGGTCTACAATCCGCTGGCTCACTGGGTTTGGGGCCCGGACGGATGGATCGGGGCGATGGGCGCCCTCGATTTCGCCGGCGGGACCGTGGTGCACGTGAGCGCGGGCGTGTCAGCTCTCGTCGCCGCGATGGTCCTCGGCCCGCGTCCACCGACGGCCGCGGACGATGAGGCGGGTCCGCACAACGTCCCCTTCGTTGTGCTTGGCGCTTCGCTGCTGTGGTTCGGTTGGTTCGGATTCAACGGTGGCTCGGCCCTCGCCGCGGACGGGCTGGCGGCGCACGCGGTCGTGACGACGATGCTCGGAGCCTCGGCTGCGGTGGTGGCGTGGATCACGCTGGAGATGACGTTGACCGGAAAGGCGACGGCAACCGGCTCCTCCATCGGAGCGGTCGTCGGGCTCGTCGCCATCACGCCTGGTGCCGGATTCGTGGCGCCATTGGCCGCTCTCGCCATCGGGGCAGTCGCCGCCTGTGCGAGCTACGCGACCCTGGAGCTGCTCGGTCGGACCCGTCTCGACGACACGCTGGACGTCTTCGCGTGCCACGGCATGGGTGGGATCGTCGGATCCGTCCTGACGGGGGTGTTCGCGAGTACCGCGGTCAATCCAGGAGGTGGGGACGGTCTGATCTATGGCAATCCGGGCCTAATGGGCCCGCAGATCGTGAGTGTCGCGGCTGCGGCGCTCTTCGCTGCCGCGGGCACGGCCGGGATCCTCTACGTGCTCGAAGCGATGGTGGGGCTCCGAACGGCACGTCATGCCGACGCCTACGGGATCGACCTGATCGAGCATGCCGAGCGGGCCTACGTGAGGGACCGCACGGTACGCTCCGATTCGGACGCGAAAGACTCCCTAATCACGCAGTGGGGATGAGGCCATGTCGAACAAGACCGGTGGAGCCGCCCGTACGGGCGGCTCCACGAACGGAGCGGTGGCGGGTCGCCGGAAGGCCCCTGGTCGCAGTCCAGCTGCGGACCGACAGACCGCGGCGCAGGCCCGGCCTGCCGAAGTGGCGGCCCGCGATCGAGCCCTCTTCGACCTAGTGGCCGAGCCCGGAGCCGATGCCACGACGAAGGCCGGGATCCTGGAGAGGATCGAGGACTCGGGGCTGCGTGCGGACGATCCGCGACTCGCGAAGGCGGTGCGCGCGGTCCGTGACCACCCGAAGCCGGAGCTCGGACCGGAGGCATTCCGACGCGCGATCCAGCCCAGCGCGCTCCTCGTCGAGAAGGCGCTCGAGCGCGACCTTGTCGTGCCGAACTTCGCGGCCTTCGGCTCCGACGTCCGGAGACTCTTCGGGGAGTCCGAGCGGAACCGACAGGGGGACGTCGCGAAGTACATCCCGCAGCTGGGACGGGTCGATCCCGAGCTGTTCGGGCTCGGGCTTTGCACGGTGGACGGCCAGCGTATCAAGCTCGGCGACGCGGAGCGGGCCTTTTCGGTTCAGTCGTCCACGAAGCCGGTCACCTACTGCCTGGCCCTCGAAGAGCACGGCGACGACATCGTGCACCGCCACGTCGGAAGGGAACCGAGCGGCAAGAGCTTCAACGAGCTGGCTCTGAATCCTCGCGGCCTGCCCCACAACCCGATGGTGAACGCGGGTGCGATCATGAGCACTTCGCTGATCCGGGCCGGTGAGCACTTGTCGGATCGATTCGAGTACGTGCTCGACATGTGGACACGGCTGACCGGAGGCACCCAGCCCGGCTTCAGTAACGCCACGTACCTGTCGGAGAAGAGCACGGCGGACCGCAACTTCGCGCTCGGCTACTCCATGCGAGAACAGGGCGCCTTCCCGGACGGCACCGATCTCCAGGAGACGCTCGAGTTCTATTTCCAGCTGTGCTCGCTGGAACTCTCCGTCGATGCCTTCTCCGTGGTGGCGGCGACACTCGCCAACGGCGGGATTTGCCCGATCACGGGCGATCCGGTGCTGAAGCCGAGCACGGTGCAGAAGTGTCTGTCGCTCATGTACTCCTGCGGGATGTACGACTTCTCCGGGGAGTGGGCCTTCCGCGTCGGACTCCCGGCCAAATCGGGTGTGTCGGGCATCGTGCTGGTGGTCGTGCCCAACGTGCTCGGCCTGGCCATCTGGGCACCGCGCCTAGACGAGCACGGCAATAGCGTCCGAGGCGTGGACTTCTGCGAGCGCCTGGTGCGGGAGTTCAACTTCCACAACTACGACAACCTGGTGGGTGGGGCACACGGTAAGAAGGACCCGCGCCGTGAGGCTTCCCGCCAGGGCCGAAGGAGAGTGGTCGACCTGTGTTGGGCCGCCTCGGAGGGTGATCTCGACGGCCTGCGTCGTCTCGTCGCCGAGGGCGGAGATCCAGGCGCGGCGGATTACGACGGCCGGACACCCCTGCACCTGGCCGCGGCCGAGGGCAGGGCGGAGGTGGTGACCTACCTTCTCGGCATCGGCGTGGACCGCGATCCGCGAGATCGCTGGGGTAAGACGCCCGTGGACGACGCTACCCGTGGCGGCCACGCGGACGTTAGCCGAACGCTAAGGAGGAGGACGTGAAGACCGTGACCCGAAGGCGAGTCATACCCTTCGCGTCGGAGGCCGAGGTCGAAGCCCTTGTCGGTGCGTTCCAGCGGTGCACGATCGATCGCTCGGCGTGGAATCACCGAGCACACCTGGCCGTCGCGATGTGGTACCTGACACGTTACCCAGAATCGGACGCGTGCGACCTCATGATCCGGGGGATCCACCGCTTCAACCATACGAAGGGGATCGAGCGTAGCCCAATGGGTGGCTATCACGAGACCCTGACCCTCTTCTGGCTGGGGGTTGGCCGGCGGCTCGTCGACCGATACCCGACGGCCGGTGCGCTGGAGCTGGTCCATCGCTTCCTCGAGCTGGAGAAGGGCCTCCATACCCGATGTTACTCCCCGGAGCTTCTGTGGAGCTGCCGTGCGCGCGAGCGCTGGGTCGAGCCCGATCTCCTTTCCCTCGAGAATCTCGTGGCCGGACTCGATGATCAGTGAGTCGGGGGAGATGATCGCCGTCGGAGAAACGGGGTGAGGCCGGACACGGTCTCACCCCGTCGACGTTCGTAAGACCCATGACCCCGCCGATCGCGGCTTCCGGTACCTCCCAGCGGAGACACGGGCCAATGGGAGGGGCTATGGACGACCGACCGCGTGAGATCTTCGAGGGCTGCCTCGAGCTCACCACGGACGCGGCGCGCGAGGCGTTCCTGGCCGAGGAACGCGGCTCGGACGTGCACTTCGCGCAGCGTGTTCGCAGGCTCCTGGTGGCGCACGACGCGAGAGCGGTCCGTCCGGCTTCCTCAGGCCGTCGAGTGCGGGGCCGGCTCCCTGCCGAGCGCATCGGACCCTGTTGGGCCCTCGCCGCCTCCTATGAGCGCAGCGGCCGTGTCGTGGAACCCATGGGCAGGCGCAGCCGGATCGCGCTGTAGGCACTACGGAGACTGGAAGCATGCTCCGCATTTGCTGCGCGAAAGGGTCGTCGAATATGTTGTCCGCCGATTGGGTGACGACGCCGATCACGAGGCCATCATGACGAACTTCGACCCGTGGGACCGCCTCCGCGCCCTGTTTGCGCAGGCGGTCGATCTGGATCCGGCTCGCCGTGAAGAGTTTCTGGGACGGTGCTGTGACGGCGACGCCGATTTGCGGTCGCGACTCGAGGCACTTCTGGCGGCGCACGACGGCGCCGGTCTCGCCACGGAGGGCGCCGCGCCGGCCCCGAGCCCTCCGATCGGAGCGACGAGTGATGCCCTGGTCGGGGTGACCATTGGCGACTACCGCGTTTTGGATCCGATCGGGGAGGGAGGGATGGGCCGCGTGTATCGGGCCTTCGATCTCCGACTCGAGCGCTACGTCGCGCTCAAGATGCTTCCCGACGAATTCGCCCGTGACGAGGCGCGGTCTGCTCGATTCAGGCGAGAGGCCCGGGTGCTCGCGTCGGTTAGTCACGCCAACATCGCTCCAATCTACGACGTTCAAGAGCACCAGGGCCGGCTCGTCCTCGTGCTCGAGCTGGTCGAGGGCCATACTCTCGCGCACCACATTAGGGCAGGACCGATCGGCCTCGACGAGGCCGTCACCATCGCACGCCAGATCAGCGAGGCTCTAGCTGCGGCGCATTCGGCCGGGGTGATTCACCGCGACTTGAAGCCCGCGAACATCGCGATCGCAGCTGACGGAGCCGTGAAGGTCCTGGACTTCGGGATCGCCAAGGCACGAAGCCTGCGCCCCCGACCCGAAGGATCGACGCCGACCGAGGAGCTAGCAGCCACGACGCCGGGTCTTCGGCTCGGGACTCCCTCGTACATGAGCCCGGAGCAGATCCGTGGGCTGCACGTCGACGAGCGAACGGACGTCTGGGCGTTCGGCGTCGTCCTGTTCGAGATGCTGGCAGGTGTTCGCCCGTTCGGCGCCGGTGACCACGCCGTCACGCTGGCCCGCATCCTCGAGCGTTCACCCGACTGGGGCGCACTCCCGCGGAGCACCCCCGAGCCGCTTCGACGGCTCCTCGAGCGATGCCTGGAGAAGGACCCGAGGCGACGGCTTCAGGCGATCGGTGAGGCTCGTCTCGTGTTGGAGTCCACTCAGGAGCAGCGTGCCGAGGAAGTGCGTCGACGCGTTGGGGCCCGGAGGCGTTTGGTGGCCGTCGCGCCCTACGTCGCGCTCGGCGTCGTAATCTTCTTCGCGCTCACACGCCCGTGGGCAAGCCCCGACGCGGCGGATGACACGAATCGGATCGTCAGCCCGCGACAGGCTTCGTTCACTGGCGACGTGTACGAGGCTGTGATCGGCCCAGTGGGGCCGCTGGTAGCGACGGCCCGGCAGGTGGGAGACGAGCAGGTCGTGACCGTGCACGACCTGACGGGGAGTGCGCCGGTGGATGTCGCCCGCGGTCCAAGGATCTGTTGTCTGTCGTGGTCGCCCGATGGGGCACGGCTCGCCTTTCAGCGGCGCGAAGAAGGAGGGAGGTCGGTCGCAGTGGTCCCGGCCCGGGGAGGACTGGAGCGCTCCCTGGTGCCCGACGCTCCCTGGCTGCGCGGGGCGCGTTGGAGTCCAGACGGCACTCGCGTGGCGAGTTGGGCGGACAACCTCGACATCGTTCAGGTGATCGATTTGGACTCCGGCCGCACGACGTGGTACGCACCGGACGGCGTGACGGATGGCATCCGGTGGATGCTCGACGTCGATTGGGGGCCTTCCGGCCAGTTCGCGCTGGTCAGCATGTCCGACGATGGGCAATACCAGATTCACGTCATGGAGAGCGATGGTGAGGCCGAAGGTTCGGTCGAGCACCCGCGAGGGGGTACAGCGGAGCGCGTATCAGTGGACTCTCGTCTCCTCTTGTCCGACGACAGGACAATTCATGGGGTCCGCTGGGAGTCGAGTGGCGAGGCCCTCTACTACCTGGGAGCAGGCGCGCAGTACGCCGACCTGTACCGCATCGACGTGACATCCGGCGCGTCGGAGCGGGTCGGTGCCGGTCTACAAGTCCTGGCGGACGTCGACGGCGACCTCAACGTCGCGCTTTCCAGGGACGGCGTCCTTTCCTTTGCCGGAGGGCAGAGGTACTCCAACCTGTGGCACATTCCGTTCGATTCGTCCGTGGCGCCGCACGCGCTGACTGACGGCACGATGCAGATTCGCCGCCCAGACGTGTCTCCCGATGGCCGGCGGGTCGCCTTCGAGGCGGCCACTGCCGCGGGCTTCGACATCTTCACGGTCGACCTCGAGGACGGATCCGTTCGACAGGTCACCCAGACGGTCTCGGGCGCCGTGTCGCCGGCTTGGTCTCCCTCCGGCGACTCGATCGCATACGTCCTGGCCGGCCCCGACGCCCATCAGGTCTGGACCGTGGTTGCCGACGGCACCGAGGCCACCATTCTGGAGGAAGGGCCGGTGAGTGACGTGCTCTGGCGGGTCCTCGAATGGGCACCCGGAATGGACCTGCTCTTCCAAGATCCGACGCTCCAGTTCACGAGGCTTCGCGCGCAGGGGGGGCAGGAACCGTTGACGGCGTACGACGGACCGGGCGGCAACTTCGTGCTCGATGCTCGCTACGCGCCGGACGGACGGTCCGTGGCCATTCTGTGGAATCAGGCGAACCAGATGGGCCTCTGGGTCGTACCGGACGGCGGGGAGGCCCGCCGTCTGCTCGCGGGCCAGTACATGCCCGTCGGATGGTCGGGGGACGGAGCGACGGTCTACGCATTCGACTTTGGTAGGCGGCGTGTCGTCGCCGTCGACCCGACCAACGGAACGGCACGACATCTCGTGAGCCTGCCACCGGGCGTCGATCCCATCAACCTCGCTGTCGCACCCGACGGGCGCGGCCTGATCGCGGCGGTGGAGGAAGCTCCAGGCGATGCCATGCTCCTCGACCTGGGCGGCGCGCGTTAGTCCGGATCGGAAATGCACGTTCGCAAGAGGATCGGCCTCCGGCTACCGTGCCAACGGATCGGGTCTCACCTGGAAGTGCACCACGATCGGCTTCGATCCCTGGCCGCCTTCCTTGAGCCAGGGTGTGCGATCCCCCTCGGGGACCCATAGGCCGCGGCCCTTCCACCCGGCATCGGGATCGTCGATCCGGCCCTCGAACCCCTTGGTGTAGAAGCCCATGGGGTAAGGGACCCGGAGCGTGACGAAGTCGCCGTCGACCAGTGCGTGCACGCCGTCGAAGAGATTGCCGGTCGCGATGGGCACGTCTTCACCCAGTCCCAGGGAGTTGTGCTGGTCGACCCAGGTGTAGTAGCTGGACTCGACGCTGTACTCCGGTAGGTCCGCGAAGCCGGGTCCCGGGAGGTCGTGAAGCGTCCACCCCTCGGGGCAGTGGTCGCCTGTCGCTTCGGGACCGTTCAGTGGGCCCTGGCACCTGCGGCGATCGAACTCGCCGAGGTGGCCGCTGCCGAGCGAGGTCCACACGACGCCGTTCTTGTCGATGTCCGCGCCCCGCACGCCGAATCCCGGCAGGGGCGGATAGTAGACCTCGGCCAGGGAGGTCTGCGGCGGGTCGTCGCCGGGAAGAAGTCTGGTGATCGAGCCGGGGTACCTGAATGCGTTCGATCCCCAAACGGCATCACCGCGCGGCTCGGGCATGACGGCGTAGAAGCCGTTGGGTACGCGCATGTCGAGCGCGGGGTCGAGCTCCTCTCCAGGCTCGGTCCAGCGGTCCTGCTGGCCGTTGCCGTTCGTATCCAGAATCAGGGGCGCCCAGCCCTGTGAGGCCGCCGCATCACCGGTCTCCAGGAACATGTCGGTGTCGAGCCACCCGACGACGTCGCCGCCCCCGCTCGTCCAGAGGATGTTGTCCTCACCGTAGGCGAACTGGAGGTGGTGCGTGCTGAAGCATGTATCGACGAAGGTGTATTCCTCCGTTTCCGGATCGAAGACCGTCAGATGGCGTCCCGTCCGTTCCTTCGGGTAGAGCATGGCCGAGGGGTGACTCGATCCCTCCCTGCAGAAATCCGGATTCTCGGGACCTCGGATGCGAGCGGTGAGCCACACCCGCCCGTCCTGATCGAGCATCGGGTTGTGCACGTTCGCCCGGCTGTCCCAGATGCGCTCCTCGCCCCAATAGGGAGATGCGGCCATTGGAGGCACCGCGTTCGTCGTCGGCGTGTCCTCGTCCCGCACGGGGAGGTGGAACACGGACGACTCGTTCGCGACCGGATCGAGGATCGGCATCTCGTCCGTGCTGAGCTCGGGCGCGCCGTAGAGCTTGCCGTAGCCGTTCACCGTCGGGTCGCGTCGGTCGGTGCCCGAGAGATCGTGCATGTAGAACTGCGGACTCGACCAATCGCGGACGGTCGCGACGACGTTGCGCTCGATGCCCGAGGGGCGTTCCGGAGCGTGCGCCGGCAGCTCACCCGCTGCGATACGGTCGCTCCACTCGGCCAGGTACTTGACCGGTAGCCCGTCGAATCGGTTGGCCAACCCGACCATGTTCCGACCGGCCTGCCCCGACGCGATGCGCTGAAGCCAGGCCCCCTCAGAAGACTCGGCGTCGGCCAGCGTGGCCGGCAGGGTCCGCGTTGCCTCGTTGCCCATCTGATGACAACCGACGCAGCCCATGTTCTTCACCCAGGTCAGGTACTCGTTGAGCCCACCGTCGAAGCCGGCGACCTCCTCCTCCGTGGGAAGCCCCAGCATCGCGTACCAATAGGCAGCGGGATATACGCGGGCTGCGGTCGCCGCGTCCGGGGCGACGGAGGCGTTCAGGTCGAACAGCTGTCCGCGCTCCGCCGGAACCGGCTCCGAATCGACGAGTCCGTACCCCCGCACCCAGATCCGGTAGCTGGCTTCGGGCAGGTCGGGGACCAGGTAACGGCCCTCGTCGTCCGTTACGACGATGCGGGCGAACGACGTACCCAGGTCGTCGGTCTCCGCGATGACCCACACACCGGCCTCCGGGCCCGCGGCACTCGTCACCACGCCGCCGATGTCGTCTTCGTCGACGGCGACGCCCCCGGTGTCACCGTCGGGTCCGCAGGCGTTGAGGAGGGTGAAGAGCGAAACCGATGCGAACGCCGAAGCGGCTCCGATTCTCATGACGGGCTCCGTGGGCCGGGGTGGGCAGGTGTCGACGGCGACTCGGCGCAAAGCTACGGGCCACACGATGGCGGCGCATCGATGGTTCGCCCGAGTGCTTCGCATCCATTACCCTCTCGGCTCTCCACGAAGCCTCCCGAGTGCCTACCTGAGCCATGAACTCTTCTGGATCCGGCGAGGTCGTACGCGGCGACCGCAAGCGGGTCGTCATTCTCGGTGCGGGTGGCCGCGACTTCCACGTCTTCAACACCCGCTACCGCCACGACCATACCAGCGAGGTCGTCGCATTCACCGCGGCCCAGATTCCGCACATCGAGGATCGACGCTACCCCTCCGTGCTGTCGGGCGCTCTGTATCCGCACGGGATCGAGATTCACCCGGAGGATGATCTCGAAGAACTGATCCGCTCGAGGTCGGTCGACGAGGTCGTCTTTTGTTACTCCGACGCTCCACTCACCGAGCTCGCGTCGATTGCGGAGCGTGCGGAGGCGTGCGGCGCGGTGTTCAACCCGTTCGACGTGGCGGGCACGCAGCTGCCGGTCACGCGCCCTTGCATCGCGGTGTGCGCCGTCCGCACGGGTTGTGGGAAGAGCGCCGTATCTCGGCACCTGACGGCGGCCCTGCGCGCACAGGGGCAGCGCGTCGGCGTCGTTCGCCATCCGATGCCGTACGGGGAGTTAAGAAAGCAGGTCGTGCAGCGCTTCGAGACTCTCGAAGATCTCGAGCGGCACGAGTGTACGATCGAGGAGATGGAGGAGTACGAACCGCACATCGTGCAAGGAAGCGTCGTCTATGCGGGAGCGGACTATGCCAAGGTCCTCGGCGTCGCGGAATTCGACTCCGACGTCGTCCTGTGGGACGGCGGCAACAACGACACCCCGTTCTTCGTACCCGACGTGCTCGTGACGCTCCTCGATCCGCTCCGCGCCGGGGACGAGCTCACGTACTTCCCCAGCGTGTCCAATCTCGAGAACGCCGATGTTCTGGTCGTGGTGAAGACCGATCAGGCCACCGCACAGCAGATCGAGGTCGTGCTCGAGAGCGCGCGGGACCGTAACCCGGGGGCGACGGTCGTGATGGGCGCGTCTCCCTACGCGCTCGATCGCCCCGACGCCGTCGAGGGCCGGCGGGTGCTGGTCCTGGAAGACGGACCGACCACGACCCACGGTGGCATGGGCTACGGTGCCGGCCTGCTCGCCGCGCAGGCCGCGGGGGCAGCCGAGATCGTCGACCCTCGACCCTACGCGTTCGGAGAGATCGCAGAAGCTTTCGCGAGTTATCCGCATCTGCACGACGTGCTGCCGGCGCTGGGTTATGGAGCGAAGCAGCTCGGGGATCTCGAGCAGACGATCAACAGTGTCGATTGCGACGTGGTGGTCGTCGGAACTCCGATCGACCTCTCGCGCATCATGAAGATCGATAAGCCCACGGTGCGGGCCTCGTACGGGTACGCTGACGCAGGGGACGTCTCTCTGGCCGAGGTCGTACTCGCGCGGCTCTAGCACGTCGACCGTCGACTCGCGGACAAGACCACATGATCCGGCACGCACGGGATGTCAGGACCCGGGGATCGGCACTGACCAACGAAGACGTCGCGGACGTTCTCGAGCGTGTCGGGGATCTGCTCGAGGTCCAGGACTCCAACCCCTTCCGGGTCAGGGCCTACCACGACGCGGCTGAGACCGTGCGTGGACTCGAGGTGCCGGTGAGCCGGCTCCTGGAGGAGGAGGGGTCGAGCGCTCTTCACGAGCTGCCGCGGATTGGCGACGCTCTGACGCGGGCGATCGAGGAGTTGGTGCGCACCGGGCGACTCGCGATGCTCGACCGTCTGGAGGGGCAGATTTGCCCGGAGGACCTCTTTCAGACGGTCCCGGGAATCGGCGCGGAGCTCGCCCGGCGGATCCATCGGGAGCTCGACATCGAGAGCCTGGAGGATCTGGAGCTGGCCGCCCACGACGGCAGGTTGGCCCGTGTCTCGGGCTTTGGACCGAGGCGCGTGCGAGGGGTCAGAGAGTCGCTCGGAGGGATGCTCGGGCGTGCCTCCCGGCGAAGGGCCCATGGGTGGAGACGAGGTGGTGTCACGATCGATTCGGCGGGTGAGCGAGCGGACGCATTGCCCATCGCGGTGCTCCTCGCGGTCGACGAGGAGTATCGAAGCAAGGCCGACGCCCAGACGCTCCCATTCATCGCGCCGCGCCGCTTCAACCCATCGGGCCGCGCCTGGCTGCCGATTATGCACGCCGAGCGGGAGGGTTGGCACATCACCGCGCTCTTCTCCAACACGGCGCGCGCGCACGAGTTGGGACGGACCCACGACTGGGTGGTGATCTACGCCGATGGCCGCGGCGGACACGAACAGCGGTACACCGTCGTCACCGAGTATCGGGGAGAGCTGACGGGCCGACGTGTGGTCCGGGGTCGGGAGGACGAGTGCCGAGCCCACTACTTGGGCGCGTAGAGAGGGCGGGTCGGCCGGCGGTCGGGTATCCCGGACGCGGTGGTCAACGTGAGATCGCCACCCGAGATGCAGACGCCGGACTCTCCGCACCGGCGACCTCCGGTCGGCTCGAGGTGCCGGACTGAACCTTCGGCCGACGCGCTGGTAGCCAAACGACGCGAGGGCGGAGCACCAGGTCTTCGAGCGCTTCAGCGAGCTGACGGCGGGCAAGATGGCGGTCCTGATCAGTCACCGATTCTCGACGGTGCGCCTGGCGGACCGGATCCTGGTCCTGGACGGGGGTCGGATCAGCGAGGATGGGAACCACGAACGGCTCCTCGAGGTGGAGGGCCGCTATGCGGAGCTCTTCAACCTCCAGGCCGAGGGGAACCGATAGAGGGAGGGTCGGGCCCGTGGTGCCCGTGTCACATGGCGGGTGGCACCACGACTCCGTTGTGGGCCATGAGGGCGCGAGAGAGCTCGTCCCTGGCAGACGCGGCGATCCCGAGTGGGCGGCGTGCGGGGGGAAGCGCGGCGGACACCTCCGCGCCGTGTCTCGCGATTTGGCGCATCTCCGACGCCGGCAGGAGCGCCGCGTGGGGCGTGGACGAAACAACCGCCGCGACGACCGCGTCGATCATCTCGGACAACGTACTGGAGTCGATGGCCACATCCGGCGGAAAAGTGAGATCTTGCATCCGACCACAACTCCACTAAAGTCCCGAGAACATCGCGTGTACATGACCAGGTTAGCGTACCGTGCCTTGCGTACGCAAGGTTGCTAAAGACGACTCAAGTACATGAAAGCTCCTGCAGAAGATGATCGTCGCCAGGTGCGGGGGGCCGCCCTCACCGCACTGATCCGGGAATCGGGCCTCCTCCAATCGTGGTGGGCGGACCGGCTCGGTGTTTCGGGAGGCACGGTCTCCAACTGGCTCTCGGGAAAGCACCTCCCCAAAGAAGAGGTCGTAGCCGATGCGCTCGAAGCCGCGGCGGAGCTTCAGCTGTCGCCTGCGACCCGTGCGGCGCTCGAGTCTACACTGAGCGCAGACGCGCGGCTCGGCGGGGGTGCCCGAGGGCCAGGTCTGGCGGCGGTCGGCTCCGCGCCCAAGCTGGCCGTGCTGGGGAGGAAGCTGGACGCCCTGAAGCGGGAGGATCCGGAGGGTTTCGAGACGCTGGTCACGGCATTCCTACGGCAGGCCGAGGCGTGGGGAGCGCACGGCGACGTGGTCCGTCCCGTTTCCGAGCTCCTGGAGGCCTGGGGGCCCATCCGAGATCGGGGAGCTGGCGCGCTCATCCTCGCGGACCTGCATGATGCCGCCAAGCGGGCGAAGTGGGCCGCCGCCGGCGCGGAGCTGGTGGTCTACCTCCAGCAAGAGCGGTCCTACGTGACCTCTCTCTTCCAGGACCTCACGCGAGGTCTTCGCGAAGGAGATCGGTACGACACCGTGTCGAACCTCGACTTCTGGTCCAGCCACAACCTCGATGGGCGCCGTACGTTCATGGAGGTGCAGGAACGCGCGGCATGCGAGACCGGTGTCGCGATACGTCGGGTCTTTCTGGTCCCGCTCGATCGGTCTCTCACGTCGGACGAGGCGTCGCAGCTCCGTGGGCACGCCGAAGTGTCTTGCATCGAAGCCCGCGTGCATCTCGTGAGGAGGAACGTGATTCCCGACCTGGGGAACTTCGTTCTGACGGGCCCCGCCGAGGGGTACAACGAGCTCTACACGTTGCGCTTCAGGGAGCTCCCCGACTCGGGTGTGCGGGAGCTCGATCGCGTCACCCTCAGCACCGACTCGGACGAAATCGCCCGACGGGCCGACGTGTTCGACAACTTGCTCCGGAAGGCGAGCCCGCTTCCGACGTATCTGGAGCAGCTGGAAGGAACTGCCAGCGTCTAGCCTGTCGCCACCAGGTGTCGGGTGGTGTTCGAACGCCGAGGTCGCCACTGTATTTCGCTGCTGCCCCTGGCCCTCCGTAAGGACCGGTGATGAGGCCCGGGCCGGTGCTTCGATCCGACAGGATGAGGTGATGGACCGAAGAGAGAGCCTGAAGCTCATGATGCTGGCCGCGGTCGGGTCGGCCCGGCCGCTGAGCGCGTCGTCCGCTTCAGGTCAGGAGGCCGGTTTACGGAGTGGTTGGACCGAATGGCCGGACATGCGGTGGGCGGGACCGGAATTCTGGGGGAATCGACTGCAGGATTGGAGCGTCCTCGGTGGACGCCTCGTCTGTGGCGTGCGCGCTCCGAATCGGACACTGCACTGTCTCACGCACACGGCGAGCCGGCCCGAGTATCGGACCTCGGTCGTCGTCGACCACCCGGACGCCGGGCTCAGTGGCGACCGGTCGTCGTTGGTGGGGTTCCGCCTCGGCGTGAAGGGTCGCTACGACGACGTCCGATCGGCTGCGGTCCACGGCACGGGGATCGACGTGGGCGTCGACGGGGCGGGGGCGCTGGTGCTCGGAGATCGTCGATCGACGGAGCGTGTGCCACGGGGCGAGCCGCTCCGCCTGGAGGTGAGCGTGAGCCGAGCGGGGCCGCGTGCGCGGGTGTCGATGTCAGCCCGGCCGCGGTCCGGTGGGCCAGGGCTCGCGACGCTGACGCGCGACGACCTCGACGCGGACGATTGGATCGGGAGCTGCGCGCTTCTCAGCCATGCCGACCCGGGCGGGCCCGGGCGGGGCGCACGCTTCGATGAGTGGCAGATCACGGGGCCCGGCGTCTCGGCGGACCCCGAGGCCCGCTTCGGCCCCGTGATGTTCGCGCAGTACACGCTCCACCGCGGAACGCTCAAGCTCACGGCTCAGCTCGCTCCCATCGAGGAGATCGCGGATCTGCATTGCCGGCTCGAAGTGCGATCCAGCGCAGGCGCCTGGACCCCGATGGCGACTGCCGGCATCGATCGGCTCTCTCGTACGGCGCGCTTCCGGGTCGAGGACTGGGACGATCGCCGGCCGGTGGAGTACCGGGTGCGCCTGACGATCCCACTTCGTTCGGGCCCCGCATCCTTCGGCTACGAGGGCACGATCGCGGCCGAGCCGGGCGTGATGGAGCCGGTGAAGGCCGCCGTCTTCAGCTGCAACGCGGACCACGGTTTTCCCGATGCCGAGGTGGTTCGGCACGTCTCCGCGCACCGGCCGGATCTCGCCCTCTTCCTCGGCGACCAGTTCTACGAGAGCTCGGGCGGATTCGGAATCGAGACGGACTCCGTGGAGCAGGCCACGCTCGACATGCTCCACAAGTGGTACATGTTCGGGTGGTCGTACCGGGAGCTCTTTCGCCACGTGCCGGCCGCCTTCATCCCGGACGATCACGACGTGTATCACGGCAACGTGTGGGGGGAGGGTGGCAAACACGCCCCCACGGAGGAGGGGTGGGGCGCCGTCGCCCAGGACCAGGGCGGCTACAAGATGCGCCCCGAGTGGGTCAACGCCGTGCAAGTCGCGCAGACGAGTCATCTTCCCGATGCCTACGATCCGACTCCGGTCGACCAGGGGATCGGTGTGTACTACACGGGCTGGGACTACGGGGGAGTCAGCTTCGCGATCCTCGAGGACCGCAAGTTCAAGTCGGCTCCGGCCAACGTTCTCCCGCCCGAGGCCGAGGTCCTGAACGGCTGGATCCAGAACCCGGACTTCGACGTCCGCGAGCACCCGGACCCACCGGGGGCCGAGCTGCTGGGGGCGCGCCAGATGGTCTTCCTGGACGCGTGGTCGCGGGATTGGTCCGGACCGGCGTACATGAAGGTCGTCCTCTCGCAGACGAACTTCGCCGCCGTGCACACGATTCCGCGGGAGGCCATGAGCGGGGCCGTGCTCCCGTCCCTGCCGATGCCCCGGCCAGGCGAGTACGTGGAGGGAGACAAGCTCGCGGCCGACATGGACTCGAACGGCTGGCCGGCGGCCCACCGCGACGAGGTGCTCAGGCTCCTACGACGGTGTTCGGCTTTTCACATCGCCGGGGACCAGCACCTCGCGACGGTCGTCCGACACGGGATCGACGGAGCTTCGGGTGGCCCCGCTGGCAGGAGGAGGCCCGGCGTACACGGGCGACTTCTTCGACGGCTTCGGGAATCGGATCACCGTGCACGCCTCGGCGAACCCGAGGGCCACCGGGCTGGAGCCCGCGATCATTCGCGATCGTGTGACGGGCTAC
>JBDHDM010000052.1:0-15881 GCA_039591515.1 Gemmatimonadota bacterium
ACCCCCGTGCCAGACCATGACGCGCTGGCCGATGAGCTGTTGGGGATCCCATCCCCCGACCGTCTGGAAGTAGAGGAAGCCCGCCTCGTCGATGTGGGACACGATCATGCCGAGTTGGTCGCAGTGCCCGTCGAACATCAGACAGGTGGGCGCCTCGGGGTTGATCGTGGCGATCACGTTTCCATGCAGGTCGGTACGGACGTCGGCGGCGAAGGCTTCGGCGTAGCGGCGAACGATCCGCTGAACCGCCTGCTCGTAGCCTGAGACCCCCGGGGTCGTGAGCAGGTCGTTCAGGAAAGCGCGTGCATCGGCATCCACGGCAGGGCTCCGTCGTGTGAGAGTCGACCGAAGAACTGGCCGGGTCGGTCCCGGAGTCGTCAAGGGCGACCGGCTCCGCGGGCACCGATACGAGCGTAGCCGCGCTCGCTGGGCTCGAGGCCATTGCGGCGATCCCCTCTCGCCTGAGAGCTTCGCTGAACCGGCGGATCGTCATGACCCGTCCTGCTTCCGCCTCCCTGCGATCATGTCCGAACGACTCGATGTCCTCCGTCGCGCCCAGCCGCGCCTGTGCCGTCCGATCGTAGGCATGCTCTTGGCTCTCGGCGGCTGCGACCCGGGCGGAGCGCCCCCTCCCCCGTCCGACGCCGGAGCGACCACGCCTTCGCCGTTGGCCGGAGCGTGGGTCGATCGCACCGACGAGCTCCTCGACTCCACCGGCGACTGGACGAACAAGGTCGAGCTCGCCGACTTGAACGGAGACGGGCGGCTCGACATTCTCTTCGCCAACGGCGGGGACTACTCGACGCCGGGCGAGCCCGAGCTGAACCGTGCGTTCCTGAACGGCGGGCCCGACGCGCGCTTCGACGACGTCTCGGCGGCCGTCTTCGGATCCACCCCCGACCTCACCCGCGTCATCAAGGCGCGGGACGCCGATGGAGACGGGTACGTGGACGTGTTCGTAGGAAACACGTACGAGACCCGGAGCCGCTTCTTCGTCGGACGGGGTGACGGACGCTTCGTCGAGAGCGTGGGCCACATCCCGAGTCGGGCCATGAGCCTGGGCGACGCCGAGTTCGGCGACGTGGACGGCGACGGGGACCTCGATCTGGTGCTGGCAGACTGGGGCCCCGGCAACAACATGACCAACGACGGCGGTCGCACCCGACTGTGGTTGAACGACGGTGAGGGACGATTCGTGGACGAGACGGCGCGCCGCATGCCCGATGTCCTGGTTCGTTTCTCGTGGGACCTCGAGCTCGTCGACGTCGACAACGACCACGACCTCGACGTCCTGGTGTCGTGCAAGCGATGCGCCGGCAGCAAGCTGTTCCGCAACGACGGGGCAGGGGTGTTTGCGGAGGACCCTCGCGGGTTGCCGCAATACACGAACAACTACGAGCTCGAGCCCATGGACCTCGACGGCGACGGCTTCCTGGATCTCGTCACCATCAACGACGGGGACATCGTCGCGGAGCGGGGCTCGAGCCGACGCGAGCACGTGTTCCGGAATGACGGGGAGGGCCGCTTTCGGGACGCCACGGACCAGTGGTGGCCGGACGCCGAGAATATCGGCGAGGACGACAACGTCGTCGCGTTCCTGGACGTCGACTCCGACGGCGACGCGGACTTCTTCATCGGCTCACTCAGCGGTCCTGATCGGCTCCTCGTAAACGACGGCGGAGGCGGGCTCACCGTATGGAGCGACGTCTTCGCGGGCGCCGAGACACCCGGGACGCTCGGTATGGCGATCGGCGATCTGGATGGCGACGGCCGGATCGACGTCGTCCAGTCGCAGGGTGAGCACGCGACGGCGATCCAGGAGCGCATCTTCGCCGGCGAGGGACAGGCGCCGGACACGGGCCCACCCGTCGTCTCCATGGTCGCGATTTCGGCGGGTGACGGAGACCGCCTGGTGAGGGCGAGGGTGCACGATCGCAAGAGCCCGACGCTCGACGCCGAATGGCAGTCGGTCGAGGCGCGGTACGACGTGGGGTCGGAGCGCCGCTCCACCCCGATGACCTGGTACGGTGGCTACCTCTGGCGGGCGGTGGTTCCTGCGGACGCGGGGGCGATCGAAGTCTGCGCAACGGACGCACGAGGAAACTCCGCGTGCGCTCCCGCGGAGGATCGGGGAGAGCAGCAGAGTGACCCCGGCGGAGCCTGAGGGCGGGCGAGCGGTTCCGATCGGACGGCTCGGGACGCTGCGAGACATCCATTCTCTTTGCCAAAGCCCTCGTCAACTGCGCATATTCGACGGACGCGGACGTGAGGCCACGCGGGGCCTCCGTCCCCGCAGCTCCCGCCCCAGCTGAACATGAAGAACACCGTCGCGCTCCTGGCCATCGTCGGGTTGGCACTCGTCACGCTTCCCCTGACGGTGTCCGCCCAGTCGTCGGACCAGCTGTTCGAGACCAGCGTCAGGCCCGTCCTGGCCGAGAAGTGTGCCGAGTGCCATTCCGAGAGCCGACGAAGGGGCGGTCTCCGGGTCTCCACGCTCGACGACCTGCTCCGTGGTGGGCGCTCCGGGCCGGCCATCGTTCCAGGTGATCCGGAAAACAGCCTCCTGATCCAGGTCGTGCGGCACGAGATCGAGGATCTCGAGATGCCGCAGGACGCCGACCGGCTCACGGATCGGGAGATCGCGGGGCTGGAAGAGTGGATCCGCATGGATGCTCCGTGGCCGGAGGAGGCCGCAGCCATCACCTTCGCCTCGACCGACGCGGCCGGGGGGCTCACGCCGGGCGCGAGCCTCTTCGTGGATCGGGTGCGGCCGGTGATGGAGCAGAAGTGCTTCTCGTGCCACACCGACGACGAGCGGGGCGGGCTCCGCCTCGACAGCCGAGAGCGCCTCCTCGCGGGTGGAGGCCGAGGACCGGCCGTCGTTCCCGGGAACGCGGAGGAAAGCCTGCTGGTCCAGGCGCTCCGTCACGAGCACGAAGACCTCCGTATGCCCCGCAACGGGGACAAGCTGAGCGACGCGGAGATCGAGGGCTTCGTCGAGTGGATCCAGGCCGGTGCGGAATGGGCGGAAGCGGAGGCGCCGCTGGTCGTCCCGCGGCGTGCCGTGACCGCCGAGGAGCGTGCGTTCTGGTCGTATCTGCCCCTGTCCAAGCCGGCCGTGCCCACGCCCTCCGACTCCGATGACGAGTGGGCCCGTACCGAGGTCGACCGCTTTGTCCTTGCGGCGTTGCAGAGACAAGGGCTGACGCCGGTCGGTCCGGCCGACAAGCGTACCCTCATCCGACGGGCGACCTACGACCTGATCGGTCTGCCTCCGACGGCGGAGGAGGTCGACGCCTTCCTCGCGGACGATGCACCCGATGCGTTCGAGAAGGTCGTCGACCGGCTGCTCGCTTCGCAGCACTACGGAGAGCGGTGGGGTCGCCACTGGTTCGACGTGACGCGGTACGGGGAGGACGACACCCGCGGCCTCGCGCCGGGCGGATCCGGCCGGGAGCGGTACCCGATGGCGTACGTGCACCGCGACTGGGTGGTCGATGCCTTCAACGACGACATGCCGTACGACACGTTCGTCATGGCCCACCTCGCGGCCGATCTCATGCCCGAGGAAGGGCGCGAGGAGCTCCTCCCGGGACTCGGCTTTCTTGGACAGGGACCGTGGTACTACGATATCGCGGAGCCCGTCATCGCCCGGGCCGACGAGCGCCACGACCGGGTCGACGTGACCACGCGCGGCTTCCTGGGGCTCACGGTCGGCTGCGCGCGCTGTCACGATCACAAATACGACGCGATCGGCACGCACGACTACTACGCCATCGCGGGCATCTTCAACAGCGCCGACTACTACGAGTACCCGGTCGCGGACTCGGCCACGGCCGCCGAATACAAGCGCCAGCAGGACTTCATCAAGAGCATGAAGGAGGGCCTGGGCGAGTACCTCTCCACCGAGGGGGATCAGCTCGCCACGGTGCTCTCGCTACAGACCTCTCGGTACATGATGGCGGCGTGGCGCGTCACGGGTAAGGAGCAGATCCCGGCCGAGGTCGCGGCCTCGGGTGCCCGTCTGGACCTCGAGGTTCTGGAGCGGTGGATCGAATTCCTGGCGAAAGAGCCGAAGCACTTCCCATTCCTGGTTCCTTGGCAGGGCATGATCGCCGACGGGGGCGGCTCCGAAGAGCGGGCGCAGGAGCTGGCCGACGACTTCCAGCGTCTCGTTCTCGAGATCGTCGCGGAGCAGAAGAAGCTCGAGGAGCGCAACCGCAAGATCATCGCCAAGGGGACGCCGCTCGAAGAGGTCAAGTCGACCCCGATGCCGAACGGCTTCGAGAGCTTTTTCGACCAGCATCAGCTCGAGCTCGACACGATGGAGCGCGAGCGCTTCAACCTCTTCATGGCGCTGTTCTTCACGGATCTCGACAACGAGCTCGACACGTTCTTCCGCAAGCCGGGCGTCCTCCGTTTCCGTGGGTGGGGTCTCGAGCGGCAGCTCAGCCGGGTGGCGGCCGACCACGTGACGACCATGCGTGAGGAGATCGAGAAGCTCGAAGAGGATCTGCCCGACATCCCGTTCGTGATGGGTGTGGCCGAGAAGGGCAGCACCGACGTCGAAGACATCGCGCTCCACATCAGGGGCAACCCGAAGAACCTCGGCGAGCGAGTTCCTCGCGGTTTCCCCCTGGTGCTAACAGACGAGCAGGAGAGGTATACCGACGGCAGTGGTCGCCTCGACCTCGCGACGGACATCGCGGGTCACCCCCTGGCTGCGCGCGTGATCGTGAATCGCGTTTGGGCGTGGCACATGGGCGCGGGTATCGTGCGCACCCCCAGCAACTTCGGGATCATGGGCGAGCGCCCGACGAATCCCGAGCTGCTCGAGTTCCTCGCGGCCGACTTCGTGGAGAACGGGCGCTCGATCAAGCGGCTGCACAAGCAGATCATGCTCTCGGCGGTCTATCGGCTGGCGGCCGACGACGAGCCGCGCTTTGCCGAGATCGATCCCGACAACCACTACTTCTGGCGCTTCAATCGGCATCGCCTCACCGCGGAGGCGATCCGCGACGGCCTGCTGCACGTGTCCGGGGACCTCGATGACGAGGTCGGTGGCGAATCCGTCCTCCTCGAGGACGAGGACAACGTGCGCCGGACGCTCTACGGCGAAGTCAGCCGCTTCCAGGTGAACGAGTACCTCCAGACGTTCGACTTCCCCAATCCGAGCCTCACCGCCGAGCGTCGGTTCGCGACGAACGTGCCGCTTCAGAGCCTGTACTTCATGAACTCGGACTTCGTCCACATGCGGGCCGAGTCCTTCGTCCGACGGCTGGGCGAGCTGACGAATCCGGGCGAAGACGACGGGGAAGGGGCATCGCCCGAAGAGAAGGGTGCGAAGAAGGCCGAGCCCTCGGAGGCTTCCGACGAGGGCGAGGGAGTGGAGGAAGGGGACAAGGTCTACTCGGCCGACGAGATGCCGAAGGTCTTCGAGGACCGGGCGATGATCGAGGCCGCCTACCCCCTTCTGTACGCCCGCGAGGTCACCGAGGCCGAGGTCGAGCTCGGCAAGGACTTCCTGGCCACGCAAAAGGACGCCTATCTGGAAGAAGAGCTGAAGCGGATCGTCGCGGACGAGGAGGAGGCGACGGACGGCGGCTCCGAGCCCACCGCCGAGGCGGCCCGTGAGCTCGCCGAGCGCCGGGCATCGATGAAGGCGTGGGTGCAGTACAGCCGTGCGCTCTTCAGCGCGGCCGAGTTCCGCTTCATCAGCTGATCGACCGCCCCACGGGCCCGCACGGGAAGAGAACGAGTATGTCGCACAAACACGACCACCCGCACCACCACGGCTGCGGCTTCATCGGCGGCCAGCCGCGCACGCGGCGTGAGGCCCTCAAGACGATGGGCGCCGGCTTCGGGATGATGGCGTTCGCGCAGATGGTCGGGGCGTCTCTGGTGGAGGCGGCGAGCCCGATCCGTTCGGCGTTCGGGGGAGTTCTGCCGAAGCCCGATTTCGAGCCCCGCGCCAAGAACGTCATCTTCCTCTTCATGAACGGGGGCGTGTCTCAGGTCGACACCTTCGACCCCAAGCCGGAGCTCGACCGGTATCACGGCAAGCCGATTCCGAACGAGATCAAGACCGAGCGCAAGACGGGGGCGCTCATGAGGTCGCCCTTCGAGTTCAAGCACCACGGCGAGTCGGGAATCCAGGTCAGCGAGCTCTTCCCCCACGTCGGCTCCGTGGCGGACGACATCTGTGTCATCAACTCGATGCACACGGACATCCCGAACCACGAGCCGTCCCTGCTGATGATGAACACCGGCCACATCCAGCCGGGGCGGCCGTCGCTCGGATCGTGGCTGACGTACGGGCTCGGCACGGAGAACCAAGATCTCCCGGGCTTCGTGGTCCTTTGTCCCGATCAGCCGACGGTTGTCGGGCCCCCACTTTGGAGCAACGGGTGGCTTCCGGCCATCGACCAGGGCACCTACATCTCCGACAAGGTCCCGCGGCTCGAGGATGACTTCGATCCGTACGCGCTGATCCCGAACATCCACGCCGATCGCAACGACCCGGATCATCAGCGCCGCGAGGTCGACCTCGTCGAGAAGCTCAACCGGATGCACCTGGAGCGCCTCGAGTCGCAGGACACCGAGATCGAGGGGGCGATTTCCGCCATGGAGACCGCGTACAGAATGCAGACCGAGGCGCCGGACGTCTTCGATATTCGCAAGGAGACCAAGGCGACCCAGGAGCTCTACGGGCCGGGCAGCACGGCGCGCGGCTGTCTCATGGCCGTTCGACTGGTCGAGCAGGGTGTCCGCATGGTCCAGGTCTACTACGCGAAGGGAGACCCCTGGGACCATCACGCCGACATCATGGAGCATCGGGTCAACGCACGGCACTCCGATCGCCCCTTCGCTGCGGTCGTCAAGGACCTCAAGTCACGCGGCCTGTTCGACGAGACGCTGGTCGTCTGCGGGACCGAGTTCGGCCGGACGCCCGTACTCGAGACCGGTGGTGGTGGCGCGGGCGGCAGAGTCACGAACGGGCGGGACCACAATCCGTTCGGCTTCTCGATCTGGCTCGCCGGGGGCGGCGTCAAGGGTGGCATGACATACGGCCGCACCGACGACTTCGGCTTCAAGGCCGTCGAGAATCCGGTCCACATCCACGACCTGCACGCGACGATCCTCTACCTCATGGGGATCGACCACGAGAAGTTGACCTACAGCTACAGCGGGCGCGACTTCCGGCTCACGGACGTGGCGGGCAACGTCATCCACGACATCATCGCGTAGGAGCCTCGACGCCTCAGTTCACGCTCCGCCAGTCGGTCAGGAAGCTCTCGGCACACTGTTCGCCGAGAGTGAACATCCTGTGGAGCTGCTGGGTCGAGAACGAGCCGACCCAGCTCCGGATCCATGTGATGGACGGCCTGCCGTCGGCTCCGTCCTCTTCGACCTGGGTCCGGAGCGAGTAGACGATGAGCCCCGTCTCGTAGAACGTGTCGACGTGACACGTCACTGTCACGGCGCTGCCGCTCTCGAGATGCGGCCCCGTCTCCGCTGACGAGAGCGTGCTCTCGAACGTCGAGCCGAGGGCCAGGAGGAACTGCTCTTCGGTTGCGCCTCCCGCCTCGACCGTGATCAGCTCGTCCCACTGTGCCTCCACCCGAGCTCCGACTCTGGCGAGGCCCGCCAGACGCGCGGCGTCGTCGAGCGACTGGCCGGCAGCGCTCGCCGCGAGAGCCGGTACGAGGAGCAGGGTGCCGACGGCGGACAGGCAGCGGGGCCGACGCGGACGAGGAGACACCGGAATCGTGTGTCGAAGGGAGCGGACGCGTCCAGTACGCTTTCCTCGGGCACGGGTTCCTGAGGCGGCTGGCGTGGTCCGTACGGAAGCGTTACCTCGACGCACGTTCGGCGTCGCGTACGCCGTGCCAGATCGAGGTGTCGGCCACGAGAGGAGGTTGTCATGATCCGTTCGTTCGATCGGCGCTCATTCCTTCGAGCCGCGGCGGGGCTCTCCACCGCGTCCCTGCTCACCCCCGAGCTGGTGCTCGCGGACCCCTACCGCCCCTGGGGGCACCAGCGTGTCGGCGCCTCGGCCGTACGCGTTCGGGGCCGGGTCATGGCGGCGGGGCGCGGCGTGTCCGGCGTCCGCGTCTCGGACGGGCTCAGCGTCGTGCGTACGGACGCAGACGGACGCTACGAGCTGCTGACCGACTCCGCCCGATCGTTCGTCTCGTGCTCGATCCCGTCGGGGTACGAGATCGACCGCAATCCGACCGGAACGGCGCTTTTCTATCAGCGGATGACCCCGACGGCGTCGGGCGAGATGGACGCACCCTTCGAGCTGGATCGGATGTCGGACTCGGACGAGGAGCACGTGATGCTCCTCGTGCCCGACGTGCAAACGCAAAACGCCTGGGAGATGGAGCGCTTCCACGAGCAGAGTGTGCCCGACGTCCAGCGGACGGTACGCGATCTCGGGGACGCCCACGTGTTCGGGGTCGCCTGTGGCGACATCATGTTCGACGACCTCTCGCTCTACCCCGAGTACGAGCGCGGAGTCGGGCGGATGGGGATCCCGTTCTTCCAGGTGGTGGGAAACCACGACCTGGACTTCGAGGGCGAGAGCGACGAGGCGACGACCACCACGTTCTGTCGTCATTTCGGACCGCGCTACTACTCGTTCGATCGCGGAGCGGTGCGCTACGTCGTTCTCGACGACGTGTTCTACCACGGTTCGGGCTACATCGGATACGTGCAGGACGAGCAACTCCGCTGGCTGGAGGCGGACCTCGAGGATCTCGAGCCGGGCGCGCCCGTCATCGTCGCCACGCACATCCCGATTCAGGGCACCCGCTACTCGCGTGAGGGAATGGCTCTGCCCACGCTGAGTGGCTCGGTGACGAATCGTGAGGCGCTCTACAGGATCCTCGAGCCATACGAGGCCCACGTGGTATGTGGGCACACGCACGAGAACGATCACAACTGGCAGGGCGGCGTTCACGAGCACGTGAGCGGCACCGTCTGCGGGGCGTGGTGGAGCGGGCCCATCTGCGGCGACGGGACGCCCAACGGATACAGCGTGTACGAGGTCTCCGGAGAGCAGATCCGGTGGCGGTACAAGTCCACGGGCCGGGACGCGAGGCACCAGATGCGCGCCTACATGCCCGGAGCCGACCCGCGTGCGCCCCAGGAGCTCATCGCCAACGTCTGGGACGCCGACGACGGGTGGGTGGTCGACTGGTACGAGAACGGGGAGCGCCGCGGCCGCATGGCGAGGCGCATCGGGCGGGATCCGGCGAGCCAGAGGATCCACTCCGGCGAAGACCTGCCACCCAGGAGGGCATGGGTAGATCCCTATCCGCGCTACCTCCACTACGCGCCAGTCTCACCGACCGCCTCGGACGTCCGGGTGGAGGCGACGGACCGCTTCGGCCGGACGTACGTGGCAGCCGCAGGTCCGATTCCGGACGACATTCGGGCCTGGGACGCGGCCGGTCCCGACCGCTAACCCGCGGCCGCCCCTTCCGGCGGCAGATGTGGTCTTGCGTCGGGCGACGGGCGGCGGGGATGTTAACGCGCCCTGGCCTCTTTCGGAGAGAAGCTGCATGCGCACCGAGAGAACGACGCGCCTCTCGTTCATCCTCATGCTCGTCTCGGCAGCCGTCGGCGCGACCGCCGGTCCCGCTGCGAGCCAGGGCGAGCCTTCCGTCGATCCTACTCTGTACGCCGCCATGCAGTGGCGCGGAATCGGGCCGTTCCGGGGCGGGCGCTCCGTGGCCTCGACCGGCGTGGTCGGCGACCCCCTCACCTACTACATGGGCACGGTCGGGGGTGGCGTCTGGAAGACGACCGATGCGGGCACGACCTGGCGCAACCTGACCGACGGCCAGTTGGGCACCTCGTCGGTCGGGGCGATCGCGGTCGCCGAGTCCGACCCGAACGTGGTCTACGTGGGCATGGGGGAGCACCCGATCCGTGGCGTCATGACGTCCCACGGGGACGGAGTCTACCGGTCGACCGACGCGGGACGCACCTGGACTCACCTCGGCCTCGACCGCACGCGCTCGATCTCGCGTATCCGCGTGCACCCCGACGATCCGGATCTGGTCTACGTCGCCGCGCAGGGGGCACCGTACGGTGCGAACCCGGAGCGCGGCATTTACCGCTCGGAGGACGGCGGCGAGACGTGGGAGTTGGTGTTGCACGTCGACGAGAATTCGGGGGCGTCCGACCTGTCGATGGACATGACGAATCCGCGCATCCTGTACGCGTCGTTCTGGGACCACCGCAGGCTGCCGTGGCAGGTGGTCAGTGGGGGGGCGGGGAGCGGCTTCTGGAAGTCGACGGACCGCGGCGACACGTGGACGCAGATCAATGCGGGCCTTCCCGACGTGATGGGCAAGACCTCCATCGACGTCTCGCGCGCCAACCCGGATCGTGTCTTCGCGATGGTGGAGGCCGATCCCGGCGGCGGGCTCTTCCGCTCCGACGACGCGGGGGCTTCGTGGCAGCTCATGAGCGAGAATTGGACGATCCGTGCGCGCGCCTGGTACTACATCGAGGTGTTCGCCGACCCGGTCGACCAGGAGACCGTCTACGTCCTCAACGCCCCGATGATGAAATCGATCGACGGTGGGCGCACGTTCTCGAACGTACGGGTGCTACACGGAGACACGCACGACCTCTGGATCAGCCCGGAGGACAACGAGGTCATGATCAACGCGAACGACGGCGGTGCGCACGTCTCGTTCAACGCCGGTACGACGTGGTCGACGATATCCAATCAGCCGACCGCACAGTTCTATCGAGTGAACGTCGACAACCGCTTCCCCTACTACATATACGGCGGCCAGCAGGACAACTCCGCCATCGCGATCGCGAGTCGGGGTCAGGGCGGAGTGACGTGGAAGGACTGGTATTCGATCGGAGGGTGCGAGAGCGCTCGCCCGGCCTTCGATCGCGACGACCCACGCTTCGTGTACGCCGGATGTTACATGGGTATCATCAGCGAGTACGACCACCAGACGAGCTCCGCGCGAGATGTCGCAGCCTATCCGGTGATGCCAGCGGCGCTGCAGGGGCGCGAAATGAAGTATCGGTACAACTGGAGTGCGCCGATTTTCGTCTCGCAGCACGACCCATCGACGATCTATCATGCGTCGAACTACGTCGTCCGCTCGCGGGATCGGGGGATGACGTGGCAGGAGATCAGCCCGGATCTCACGCGCGACGAGGACGAGAAGCAAGGATACGGAGGGGGCCCGATCACCAACGAGGGGGCCGGCGGCGAGATCTACGGCACGATCTACGCGTTCACGGAGTCGCCGCACGAAGAGGGGGTCATCTGGACGGGGTCGGACGACGGGCTGGTGCACCTGACCCGCGATGGAGGCGCGACGTGGCAGAACGTCACGCCGGACGACTGGGGTGAGGTCATGGTCAACGAGATCACCGTGTCCCCCCACGATCCGGCGACCGCGTACGCCGCAACGAGCCGCTACAAGTTCAACGACTTCACGCCCATGGCGTACGTCACCCGGGACTACGGCGAGAGCTGGGAGTCGATCACGGAGGGCTTTGCCGACCAGGCCTGGGTCCACGTCGTGCGTGAGGATCCCAGGACCCCGGGGCTGCTGTACGGGGGCACGGAGACGGGCATCTACGCGTCGTTCGACGCGGGCGAGCACTGGCAGGCTCTACAGCTCAACCTTCCGAACACGCCCATCAACGACCTGATCGTGCACGAGCGAGAGAACGACCTCGTGGTCGCGACGTCGGGTCGGAGCTTCTGGATCCTGGACGACCTGTCACCGCTCCAGCAGGCGGGGGAGGCGGGAGCGATGGTCGCAGAGGGCGATGAGTCGTCGTCGGCGCATTACCTCTACGCGCCGCGACACGCGTATCGGCTCCCCGGCGGGGGGGGCTTCGGTGGCGGTGGGGAGGGCCAGAATCCGCCCAGCGGAGCGATCCTCGACTTCGTGCTGGGAGAGCTCGGTGACGACGAGGAGGTGCGAATCGAGATCCGCACGGCGACGGGAGATCTCGTGCGCACCCTCTCCACCGCTCCGGACGAAGAGTCGAGCCCCGGGGCGAGTCCGCTCCAGCTGCATTCCGGCCACAACCGGATCACGTGGAATCTCCGCCACGAGTCGATTCCGAACATTCCGGGGGCGTACGTGTTCGGCTCGCTGCAGGGCCGCCCGGTCGTGCCAGGCACGTACGACGTGCAGCTGGCGGTCGGTGCTTGGACCATGAGCCATCCGTTGGAGGTGCGGCAGGATCCGCGCTCGGACGCCACGATGGCGGACTACGTGGAGCAGGATCAGTTCGTGGCTGAGGTGGCGGCGGAGCTGACGGAGATGCACCGGGCGGTCGGTCGCAACAACGACGTCCGGGGGCAAATCGAGGCCCTCCTGGAGCGCATCGCCGACGACGAGGCGGCTCCCCCGGTGACCGAGGCCGGCACCGAGCTGGCGGGGGAGCTGGAGACGGTTGCCGACTCCCTGTACCAGCGGCGGACCGTCGACGGACAGACGGTCATCAACTTCCCGACCCGACTGAAGTTCCAGTACGTCTTCCTGCACGGGAACGCCGGCAGCGCCGATGGCGAGGTGAGCATGGGCTCACGGGACGTGCTTCGGGACCTACGTGCGCGCTGGACCGTGCACCAAGCGACGAACGACGAGCTCATGGGGCCCCGGCTGGACGCGTTCAACGACCTCGTCCGTGAGGCCGGCTTCTCGATCATCATCGCGCCCCCGAGACCGAGGCGACCGATCTCCTAGCCGGCCGATGGGGGCGGGCGCAGCCCCGCTCCCATCGGGTCGCCCCTCAGACGCGTAGGAACGTCCCGACCCTGCGGAAGCCTTCCTCGATCCGGTCGAGGTCGTCGACCAAAGGCCCGTACGAGACCCGGATTCCGTTCTTCAGCGCCGAACCGAATCCGCTTCCCGGCACGAAGATGACGCCGGTCGCGGGGAGCACGTCGCGGACGAAATCGTCGCCGTCCCGTCCGACGTCGACGACCGTGTAGAGGCCACCCTGGGGCTCGAGGCATGGCATGGCGAGGTGCTCGCGAATGCAGGCGACCGTGTGGTCCGCCGCGCGTCGGTAGAGGGCGTTCGTCTCGTCCATGTAGGCCTGCAAAGAGCCGTCCGGGAGCGCGCGCTCGAGGTAGGCTGCGAGCGCGTACTGATGCACGGTGTCGGGACACAGGGCGGTGCTCTGCTGCACGACCTCCAACGCCTCGATGACCTCGGGGTCAGCCTCGACCCACCCGAGTCGCCGCCCGAGCCCGCGGCACCACTTCGAGTTCGAGTGCAGGCGGATCAGGTTGGGGAACTCCACAGGGCTTGACGAAAAATGTGCCGGCTCGGGGTCGACGAAACATTGGGCTCGGTAGGCGAAATCCACGACTACGAAGCAACCGGCGTCTCGGGCCATCCCGACGAGGTCGAAGAAGACGTCGTCCCGGATGAGCTGGCTCGTCGGGTTGTCCGGGGAGGAGAAGAGAACGAGCCGCGGGTGATGCTCGGCGAGGACCCGCTCGAATCCAGCCCGGACCTCGGCCGGTTCGGGCATGTAGGCCCAAGCCTCGGCATCGAAGACCGGGAGCCAGACGAGGTCGAGGCCCTCGGGCCCGAGGTTGAGCTGAGGGCCGTAGTTCGCGTACGAAGGGTCGAAGAGCACGACGCGGTCACCCGGGTCGAGGAGTGCCGTGAAGAGCGTATGCGTGAGCTGCGTGGAGCTCCCGCCGACCAGGATGTTCGCATCCGCCAGGCCGTCCGTTCCGTAGAACGCGCGGTCGACGTCCAGGAGCGCCTCACGCAGCCGCGGGAGCCCTCGCGTGGGTGAGTACGCGCCAAGCTCGTGGAAGAGGTCGGGGTCTTCGGCGACGGCCGCGTACTGCTCGCGTAGGGCCGCCGGTGCCTGGTGGTTGACCCAACCCCCTGCGAACGAGACCACCTCGTCCGGGTCGAGGCCCATCGCGACGATGTTCCGACGATCGGCGAGCTTCATGATCTCGCGAATGGGTGACTTCTTGAGCTGCCCTTCACGGAGGCGTCGGGCGACGAGGGGCGCGGTCATGGGATCCCGGGGAGAGTTTTGTGGGCTCGCAAGCATCCGACCGACCGGGCGGGGCGTCAACACTGGCATCCCGACGGGCGACGGGGCAGATTCGCCGCGTTCTCCCCATCCGCTGCCGAGACGCCATGAGACGTTCGCCGTCGATCCCCGGGCTGGTCGCCGCCGCTCTTCTGTTCTGCCCGCTCGTTTCGTCGGCGCAGGAAAGCGAATCGGTGCGCGACGCGAGGGTGGCGTTCGATGAGCTCGACTATGGGCGAGCCGTCGAGTTGGCCGAAGCAGCCCTGACGGAGCCGCTCTCCGAATCCGACCGGATCCAGGCCTTCGAGGTCCTCGGCTACGCCTACGGCATCCTGGACCAGGCGGACCGCGCGGTGGAGACGCTCAGCCAGATGATCGTGCTCGATCCCGACCGAGAGCCCGATCGACAAGCGCTCCCGCCCCGAATCGCCGGGCTCTACGATCAGGCCTTCGACCAGGTGCTGGTGGTGCGTCGCATTCTCGTCGACAGCGTCGCCTTCGTGTCTGGCGAAGGATCTGTGACAATGCACTACGAGGTCTCCCGGCCCGCGACGGCGAGTCTCCGCCTGATCGGACAGGGCCTGGATGCCGTCATCGACTCGAGCCTGGTGAATCCGGGTCCGGCACGCTTCGACTGGAACGCGCAGCTGGACGGCCGCCCGATTCCCGCCGGCGAGTACCAGCTGCTGGTGACGGCTTCGCAGGGGAGGAATCAGTATCAGAGGCTCGCTTCGTTCGACGTGCGGCACTCGGCCGTCGACACGACGGCGCACGTCTCGAGCATCCAGGGCTTCGCGAAGGTGCCCGAGACGGAGGTGCCGCCGCGCGACTGGCGTCCCCTCGGCGTGTCGACGCTGCTCACCGGGGCCGTCGCGGGCGCCGCGCTCGCGCTGAACAACTCCAGCTTCGAGGGTGCCCGGGTCGAGCTCGGCATCGCGGCGGTGGTCGGCATCGGAACGGGCTTGGTGCTTTCGCTTCGTCAGCCCGAGCCTCGGCCCGTGCCGACGGCGATCCAGCTCAACCAGCTGATCGACCAGTCGATCGCCGACCGGAACGCGCAGATCGCGGCTGCCAACGAGGAACGTCGCCGGCGCGTGCGCCTGACGATCGTGCAGGTCGTCCAATGAGCGCGGCCCGATCGGGAGGTCCCAGGAGGCCGATGGCCCACAGCGTGAGTCGGGCCTCGGGGCTGGTGGCGGCGGGCCTGGTGGCCTCGACCACCCTCGCGCACGGACTCGATGCTCAGCAGCACCGTTTCCACGTCGGACTTGCCGGCACACATGCGACCCACAACGAGACCGAGGTCGACAATCGCCAGACCGGCTTCGGTGGCTCCGGCGTCGCACGGTATCTCGCGGAGCGCTGGGGCGTGGAGGGCGAGATCAACTTCCGCTCGTTATCGCCGGCCGAGGACGAGTCGCTCGAGGGCTTCACCCTCCTGGGTGGGGGCGTCCGAGCGCACTACTCGGTCTGGCGCGACCTCGCCGCGGAGGTCGGCCTCGAGACTCGTGCGGTCGACCCGGAGTTCGCGGCGCAGGACGTGGCTGGTGTGCTCGTAGGGCTCCGCTACGACGTGCCGCTGGCGAGCATCGCGTCACTCGCGATCCGGGGTGCCGCGATTCCCGTGTCGTGGTTCAACGGTGGTGGGGAGGGCGGGATCGGCTTCGCCCTGGGGCTCGGAGCACGTGTGCGCCCGACGGATGGCCGCTGGGGCCTTTTCGGGGACTACGACTTCCGTCGGCTGGACCGAGAGGTGCAGGGCCTGGACGTGCCGATCCAGTTCGAGTCGATCCGCATCGGCTTCGAGATGG
>JBDHDM010000053.1:0-17267 GCA_039591515.1 Gemmatimonadota bacterium
CAACCGTCCTGACCGGGCAATTCGGGCACCTGAATGGGGTCCCGACCAACCGTGACTCCCTCCACGCCGGTGCCGTGACCTTCCCAGCCCTGCTGCGGGAGAGCGGCTACCAGACCGCGATCATCGGCAAGTGGCACCTCAAGCGCCTCCCGGCCGGGTTCGACCACTACGAGGTGCTGCGTGGCCAGGGCGACTACTACAACCCGACGTTCTTCATGCCGGGTGACACGACCCAACGGGTCGGATACACGACGGACGTGATCACGGACCGTGCGCTCGCCTGGTTGGAGGGCGTCCGCGACCCCACGCGGCCGTTCATGCTCATGTATCAGCACAAGGCGCCGCACCGTGAGTGGGCTCCGGGTCCGGACCACCTCGACATGTACGCCGCCGAGGAGATTCCGGAGCCGTCCACCCTCTTCGACGACGGGTCGGGGCGCACCACCGCGGCGCTCGCGCAGGAGATGGCGATCGACGCCGACCTCACGGACCGCGACCTGAAGCTCGTGCCCCCGGGCAACCTCACGGACGAGCAGCTCGAACGCTGGGAGGCGGCGTACGGCCCTCGCAACGCCGCCTTTCTCTCGGCCGATCTCCAGGGCGACGAGCTGACGCGTTGGAAGTACCAACGGTACATCAAGGACTATCTGAGGTCCGTCGCGTCGGTCGACGACAATCTCGGCAGGGTGCTCGACTACCTCGACCGGAGTGGACTCGCCGAGACCACGCTCGTCGTCTACACGTCGGATCAGGGCTTCTTCCTGGGCGACCACGGTTGGTTCGACAAGCGCTGGATGTACGAGGAATCGCTCAGGACCCCGTTGCTCGCTCGCTGGCCCGGAGTCATCGCGGCCGGCAGCGAGCGGTCGGAGCTGGTCCAGAACCTCGATCTGGCCCAGACCTTCCTGGACGCCGCCGGCGTGGCCCAGCCTTCTTCCATGCAGGGCGAGAGCCTCCTTCCTCTCCTGGAGGGAGAGACGCCGCCGCGGTGGCGAGAAGCCGTGTACTACCAGTACTTCGAGTACCCCGGGTGGCACATGGTCCGTCGGCACTACGGCGTGCGTACGAAGACGCACAAGCTCATCCATTACCACGAGATCGACGAGTGGGAGCTTTTCGACCTGGAGGCGGATCCCGACGAGCTACGAAGCGTCTGGGCCGATCCGGGCTACGCCGAGGTCCGAGTCGAGCTCGAGCAACAACTCGACTCGTTGCGCGCCCATTATCGAGTGCCGGCGGAGGATCCGGTGCCCTACGTGCCCTGGCCCCCTTCGGGCGGGTGACCGTCTCGCTCGCCGGCCCACGCATCGACCACCACGGCGGTGGTGATCTGGCCGAGCAAGTTCGTGGTGGAGCGGAACATGTCCGGGATCCGGTCCACGCCGAGAAGGATCGAGAGGCCCGAGAGCGGGATGCCCACGGTGTCCAAGGCAGGCGCGAGGGTCATCACGCCTGACGAAGGCACCGGTGCCACGGTCAGCGAGACCATGAATGTGGCGAGCACCGCGCCGCCCACGGCGGCCGGGGGGAACGGAACCGCGAACAGATCGGCAAGGAAGACGATGGCCGCGCCCTGAAAGAGAGCGGAGCCCGCCCGGTACATGGACGTGCCCAGAGGCAGCACCAGATCGGCGACGGTCTCGGAGACACCGAGCTCGCGCTTCGCCTCCTCCAGGGTGACCGGGAGCGCGGCGGCGGTGCTGGTCGTGGAGAACGCGATGGACGCCGCTCCGAACGTTCCGCCGAGGAAGCGAGCAGGTCCGATACCGCCCACGAGCTTGAGCAGGGGCAGATAGACCACTGCGATGTAGATCCCGAGCGCCACGATCACGGCGACGATGAACACCGCCAGGCTCTGGATGAGGTCAAAACCGAGCCGTGCGGTGACCGGAGCCGCCAGCCCGAAGATGCCGAGCGGTGCCGTCCACAGAATCCACCAGACCAGCCTGATCAGCGCATCCCCGACCGCTTCCGCGAAGTCCACGAGCCGCCGGCGGCGGTCCTCGTCCAAGGTGCCGGCGGCCGCGCCCAACAAGGCCGTGAACACGATGAGCTGGAGGAGGGCCCCGTCGGCCGCGGCGGCGAACGGATTGCTCGGGATCAGCCCGACCAGGAAGTCGACCATCCCGGGAAGCGTCGGCGCCTCGCGGGCGGTCGCGCTCGGGACCGCGACCTCCGGTCCCCAGGCGACGGCCAGGTGCATGACGCCCATCCCGATGAGGATCGCGGGGACGACAGTCGCCCAGAAGACCGCGAGCGTGGTGCCGCCCAGCCGGCCGAGCTTGCGCGGATCACCCAGGTTGGCGACCCCGGTGAAGATCACGGCCATCACCAACGGGACAATCACCATTCGGATTGCGCTGATGAACGCCGTGCCCAGCGGCTCGGACGCCATCGCGAGCGTGGCAGCGAGCTCCGAGCCTGCGGCCGCGAGGAGGCCCGTCCCGATGCCAAGCACCAGCCCGAGGCCGATCGCCACGTGCAGCATGATCTCAGCCCGCCGAGCTTGGAGGGGGCGCTGCTATCGCTCGGCCTCGACAGTGAAGCCGAACTCGCCGCGAACGACGTGCCCGTCGTCACCGATGCCGCGCCACGCCACGGTGTAGGCCCCGTCCGCCAGCGTGCTCTCGACGGACACGAACACCGTACGCCCGTCGGCCGGATCGCTCTGGAGCTCACTGGTCTCGATCAGGTCCCCGGATGGGCCCACCAGTCGAATCCGCGCCGAGCTCTGTTGCGGGACCTGTGTGAAGGTCAGTCGGATCTCTTCGACCGCGGACACCGTGGCGTCGGCTGCGGGCGACGACGTGCTGAGCGCGAAATGCGGCACGAGCGAGGTGGCCGGGGTGGGAGCGGCCTGGCCGACCAGCAGAATCGAGGCGAGGGCCAGTCCGATCTTCTTCATGCTGGGTCTCCGGACTTCGTGGTGGTCGCGGCCGAAGCTAACCGCCGATGTCGTACCAGTCGACGGATGCTCGTGATCCCTGCGGCCGGGCCGAGCGCCAGGAAGGCGAACGCCCACTGCCAGCCGATCACCTCTATCGCCACGGGGACGGCCTGGATCGTGACCATCGTGAGCAGGAAGCCGAGCGAAGTTTGGAGCATGAGCGCCGTCCCGACCGAGTCGGCCGGTGCGACCTCGGTGACCATCGCGCTGAACTGGGCCGAGTCCGCGACGACGAAGAATCCCCAGACCCACGCCAACAGCGAGATCGCCCAGAACGGTGCGAGCAGGGCGGGGCCCGCAAGGAGGCAACAGGCTCCGCTCACACCCATCGCCAGATTGACCACCCGTCCTCGCCCCACGCGGTCCGCTGCCAGGCCACCCCACACGCACCCGAGTCCTCCCGCGGCGATCGTGCCGAAGGCCACCAGATCGACCGTCGTGGTGTCGATGCGGCCCGAGGACGCGACGGCGAGGTAGACCGGCACCCACGTCCACATGGCGTAGAGCTCCCACATGTGTCCCAGGTACCCGCCGGTCGCGAGCATCGTCTCGCGGTGGCGTAGGATGCGCGCGACGCGCGACCAGGCGAAGGGGCGGCTCGCGAAGGGGTACGGCCCCTGCCGGTATCCGAGCGCGACCAGCCCGCTGGCGACGACGCCCGCGACGGAGGCTCCGGCGACGACGGGCGCGAGGGCGGGCCCTCCGATCGCCTTGAGGAGATAGGGGAGGGCCTTCCCCACGGTCAGAGCTCCCACGACGGTGCCGATCGCGAATCCCCGCCCCGATCGGAACCAAGTCGAGATCATCTTCATCCCTGGCGGATAGACCCCCGCCAGGAACACCCCCGTGGCGAACCGTACGACCAACGCGGTGCGATACCCCGGGACCAACAGCAGGAGCGCGTTCGCGGACGCGGCCGCGGCGGCCGAGAGCGCAAAGAGAACGCGCGCCGGAACGACGTCGGCGAGGTTGAGCAGGGCCGCGGCCGCCGTGCCCGCGACGAAGCCGAGCTGTACCGTCGTGGTGAGCCAACCGACCTGGGGCTGGGTCAAGGACCAGCGACTCTGCAGCTCCGGCCCCACGGCCGTCGCGGTCATCCATGCAGACAGGGACAGGAGCATGGCACCCGACACCACGGCGAGGGCCCGCCAGCGCCCGGGATCGTCGTCCGCGGGCCGGGGGGCGACCCCCTCCCGGCCGGCGGGAGGCGTCACCCCACGAGTTGCTTGGCCACGAACCAGAGGTTGGCCGGCCGTTCGGCCAGGCGACGCATGTACCAGGGGAACCATGCCGACCCGTAGCTGACGAGCACTCGCATCCCATAGCCGCTGCGGGCGAGCCGGTCCTGCTCCTCACGCCGGATGCCGAAGAGCATGGAGAACTCGTACCCGTCCTTGCCCAACCCGAGCTCGAAGGCGATCCGGTTGGTTTCGCCGATCATCTTCGGGTCGTGCGTAGCGATGACCGGGGTCCCCTTCCCGCCACCCAGCTTGGCACGCAGGAGAGTCTGGGTGAGCGTCACGAAGCTCCGGTCGACCTCTCCCTTGGCCGGAAACGCGACGGATTCCGGCTCGTTGTAGGCTCCTTTCACGAGACGGATGTCGGGGTCGAGCGGAAGCAGCGATTCGAGGTCTTCGGCCGTCCTCTTGAGGTACGACTGTATGCACAGCCCGACGTTGCCCTTCTCCGCCTTGACGCTCCGAAAGATGTCGAGCGTTCCGTCGACGTACTCCGAACCCTCCATGTCCACCCACACCGTGGAGCTGGTGGCGTCGCACAGGCGCTCGAGCCGGGCTCGTGCTTCCTCCACGCCGAAGTCGAGGCCGAGCTGTGTGGGCTTGATCGAGATGACCGTATCCAACCCGCGGGCTCGAATGGCCTCGAGACCCCCGAGGTAGTGCTCGACCACGGCGTCCGCCTCGGCGAGGGACTCGAGGTTCTCGCCCAGAAGCGTGGTGGTCGACGAGATGTCCCTCTTGGCGAGCGCCTCTGCTTCGCCGAGCGCGTCCGTCAGCTCTTCGCCCGGCATGAAACGCTTGGTCGCCCTCTGCACGAAGCGGTATCGCGGGAGCTTCTCGGCGAGAAAGGGGTTGCTGGCAGCCCAAAGGAGCGCGTTTCGGAGCATCGACGGACCGATCTCAGGATTGAACGAAGCGATACATGAGCCTGATGAGGCGGTATGCCTGGTCTGCGCTCTCCGCCTCGTACCGGACGGTATAGCCATCGACCTTCCGCATGCCCGGTATCGACATCAAGATGTCGACGTGCGTGGTCGAAACGAAGCGCATGCGGACCGTCACGGGGGTTCCGACGTCGAACGCCTCGAAGCCGTCGGCCGCCAGCCGATCGAGTGCAGTCGCGGTCCGCTCCGCGAGCATCCGCCGCACGCGCTCGGGGTGGATGAGCCGCGCAGACGCAGGCGTCTCTGCAGTCTTGGTCGTGACCGTCTCCGTCCCCAGGAGCGCCGAGAGCTCGGCGGTGGCTGCGGAGTCGCCTGCCGCAAGGACCACCGGGACCCCGTGCGCTCCCGCGAAGGCAGCATTCATGCCCCCCTCCCCGACCTCGACGTCATTGAGCCAAAGGCCCTTCACGGAACCCGAGCCCGTGTGGGCGAGGAAGCCGTCGGGGTCACCCGCCTTGGCGTGGTAGCCGAGGAAGATCACGCCGTCGAAGGTGGCGTCGAGGCCCTGGACCATGCCGAGCGGCTTGATCGAGCCCTGGATGTACGTGACCCGTGGATCGAGCTGGGTGTGGAGGGCGTTCTGGTGGTCCCCGTGCGAGTCGTTCACCAGGATCTCGGCGTCCGGCGTGTGGGCGAAGACAGCCTCGACCACGGCGTTGACCTCGTCGGTCAGGAGCTGCCGCCCGGTGGCGTAGTCCTTCCCCCCGCTCGAGGTCATCGCGCCGGTTCCGATCCCCCCGATCCCCTCCATGTCGACCGAGATGAAGAGCTTGACCGGCGCCTCCTGCGCCGAGGTGCCCGCGGGTCGGACGAGAGCGGCGCTGAGCAGCGTGACCACTGCGAGCGCTCGGGACGGGCCCAGTCTCCTCATCGATCCCCCTCGAACGGGGTGTAGTGCGCGGCCCGCAGCGCCTCGCGGTACGTGGCCACATCGGCCTCCAGGAGCGCCTCGATCTGGCCGACGATCACGTCCGCGGCCGCCCGCGACTGCTCGATCATCACGCTCGTGTTTTCGGAAAACCCGCCAGGGTCACTGGCGATGCGGCCAGCGGGCGCCTGAACCACCGAGGCCGTCACGATGCCCCGGCACCCTCCCTGGCATTCGGGCCCGGTGAAGTGCTCTTCCACGAGTGCCCGGATGGCCGCGAGCACGGCCTCCCCTTGCTCCCGAAGCGACCCCGCGTCGTCGTCGAGGGTCTCGAGCACGGTCTCGATCCGAGCGGCGACCGCTTCGATCTCGTCGCGGGCGTCCTCGACCCGACGGCTGATCTCCTGGTATTGACGCATGGCTGCGACCTGGGCCGCATGGTCCGCAGCGTCGAAGGGCACTCGCGGGTCTGCCTGCACCTCGAGGTCGGCCGATGCGGTGGCGTCGCCCGACGTCACGGATACGGTGTACGACCCCGGCGGCACCGCGATCTGCCGCGGCATCGATTCGTCGGCGTCTCCCCCCGGGCGGAGGTTCCACGCAGTGCGGTTCAGGCCGCTGTGTGCGTCTTCCTCGGCCGAGTACACCAGCCGGCCCGCGTCGTCGGTGATCTCGAGCCGGGCCTCACCCACTTCGCCGCTCCACCAGGTGAGCAGCGCGCCCTCGGGCCGGGTGGGAGCCTGCTGCATGGCGTGGCCGGTGGAGCGGTAGCCGATCGCTTCGGCGATGTTCGCTCGGATGGCCGGGGGCGGGCCGAAGGCATGGACTGCCTCCTCGTGGATCTCGGGCGAGGCGGAGAGCTCACGGAGAGGGCGGATGTCGTCGACGACGATCACGGCGCGCCCGTGTGTGCCGAGCACGAGATCCCCGTCGCGCCTGTGCACCTGCAGGTCGCGGATCGGGACCGCAGGCACGCCGGCGGTGAACGGGATCCAGGTGGCGCCCCGGTCGAGGCTGAGCCTCAGCCCGAATTCCGTGCCGAGAAACAGCAGGTCGGGCGCGACCGGGTCCTCCTCGATGGCGTGAACGAAGCCTCCGATCGCGTCGCTCGCGATCGAGCGCCAGCTCTCGCCGTGGTCTTCCGTGACCCACACCAGCGGGGTCCAGTCCCCCCGGCGGTGATCTTCGGCCACCAGATAGGCACGGCCCGCCACGTGCTTCGAGGGCTGGACGTCCGGGATCCAGATCCCCTCCGGGAGACCGGGCACGTTGTCGCGCACATTCGTCCAGTTCGCCCCGTCGTCCCTCGTGAGTTGGACGTTCCCGTCGTCCGTCCCGACCCAGATGACCCCTCGCTCGAGGTGGCTGGGGCCGATCGAGACGATCGTGGTGTGCATCTCGGCCCCCGAAGCGTCGTAGGTGAGCCCCCCGCTCTCATACGCGCGTTGCTTCTCCGGATCGTTCGTGGTGAGATCGGGTGAGATGATCTCCCAGGAGCGCCCCTGGTCCGGGCTCCGGTGCACGAACTGGCTGCCGAGGTAGATCTCGCCCGGCTGGAAAGGGTCCCACGTGAGCCCGGCGTTCCAGTTGAAGCGGAGCTGCACGCCCTCGGGGTGCACGGGTCGGATGTTCCGACGGGCCCCGGTGATCTTGTTGAAGTGCTGGAGGTTGCCGCCCTGAGACATCGAGTAGCCGTAGTGTTCCGGGTCGGCGCGGTCGGGCATGACGCTGAATCCGTCTCCGCCCCCGACGCGGCGCCAGTGCGCGTTCAGGATGCCCTTGTTCTCCCAAACGGTGACCGGCCCGTACCACGAGCCGTTGTCCTGGAGCCCCCCGTACACGTTGAACGGCACGGCGTCGTCGAGGTCGATGTGGTAGAACTGCGCCAGCGCCAGATTCTCCACGAAACGCCACTGATCACCTCGATCGTAGGTGAACGCGATCCCCCCGTCCTCGCCGAGGATCATCCGCCGGGGATCGTCCGGATCGATCCAGAGCTCGTGGACGTCGCCATGGATGATCCCGCTCGGGACGACTGTCTCCCAGCTGCGCCCCTGATCCTCGCTGACCTGTACGGCGGAGTGCAGACGGTAGACGCGGTTCTCGTTCTTCGGGTCGACGCGGATGTCGGAGTAGTAGAACGGCCTCGGGTTGACCCCGGGCTCGTCGCTGATCGTCTCCCAGCTCCGTCCCCCGTCGTCCGAGCGCAGGAACGCAGACCGGGTGGCCTCGACCATCGCGTACACGACGTTGGGATCGGAGGGTGCGATGGCCACCCCAATGCGGCCGAGCTCGCCCGGAGGAAGGCCCTCGTCCTCGGTCAGTCGATGCCAGCTGTCACCACCATCGCGCGTGACGAAGAGCCCGCTGCCGGGCCCCCCGGAGGTCAGGAACCACGGCTCCCTCCGGAACTCCCACATGGCGGCGAAGATCTTGTCGGGGTTGCCGGGATCCATGACCATGTCAGCGACCCCGGTCCGCGAGTTGGCCCACAGGACCCGCTCCCACGTCGTGCCGCCGTCCTCCGTCCGGTACACACCTCGCTCGTCTCCGTCCGACCAGGCCGGGCCCATGACCCCGACGTAGACGAGGTCCGGATCCGTCGGGTGTGTGATCACGCGATGGATCCGCTCCGAGAGCTCGAAGCCGACACGCGCCCACGTGTGCCCCCCGTCGACCGACTTGAACAGCCCCTGACCCACTCCGGCGCTGTTTCGCGGGTTCCCCTCCCCCGTACCGGCCCAGACGATGTCGGGGTTCGACTGAAACACCGCGACCGCACCGATCCCCAGCACGGGCTGGTCGTCGAAGATCGGATCCCAGGTGATCCCCCCGTCCGAGGACTTGTAGAGCCCACCTGTGGCGGCCCCCACATAGATGACGCTCCGGTCCGAGAGCACGACCTCGACGTCGGAGACCCGTCCACTCATCCCCGCCGGGCCGATCTCTCGGGCGCGCATCGCCCCGAAGGCGTCGCCATGCTCCTGGGCGCCGACGGGCACGATGGCCCCGGTGAGCAGGAGCGCGGTCGCCGCGAGCGTGGCGAGGGATCGATGGGTCGTCACGACCGGAGTGATGCGCATGGGCACTCCCTGAAGGCGAGAGCGGAGGTCGGGTCGCCGCAAGTTGACTCCCGGTCCGGAGCGGGGCCAGGCCTCGCGAGGGGCCGGCGACTCAGAAGGGCAGAGAGATTCCCAGGGAGGGCGTCAAATAGCGCAGGGCCAGGCCCTCTCCACCGGGCAACTCCGGGGTGACGGCGGAATAGCCCACCATGGGCTGGAGCGCGATCCAATCCCAGCCGACGTAGACCCCGACCGCCGCCTCCATGCCCCAGCCGAGGTTCGACACGCCGTCGTTCGGAGCGGGCAGATCCCTCGTTTCCAGGCTCGTCGTGGCGGCGGCGAGCCTGATCCAGGGGACCGCCATATGCCCCGTGACGAGTGAGAACCGCAGCCCCACGTCGAAGCCCGTGGCGATGTACGTGCCACCGTCCGCGCATTCGGCGGGCGCACAGTCGAACCGGTGCTGGTGAAAGCCGAGGTACAAGGCGATACGGTCCGAGCGAGGGAGGGTGAATCCGACGCCGAACGCAGCTCCCTGCTCCGCTCCTTCGCCGGGTGCGGTGCCCTCGGCGAACGAAGACACCGGGATGGAGAGACCGCCCGTGAGGTCGAGAACGAGGGGAGCGTCCTGAGCCACCGCGCTCGTCGCTCCGGCAGCATACAGGAGCACGGCGGAGAAGAGCGGAAGAGGGCGGCGCACGCGGGCTCCGTGGACGGTCGGGTGCTCGAAGTCGGTCGAATGCTACCGCACCGTCCGCGTCGGGCCAACCACACGGTACGGTCGGCCCGCGCGGAACCCGCGTGCCCGTTTTCGTTCCGGCGGTTGCCCGTGGGTGGAGGCGTGTCCATGATGGCGCTCGTTTTTGCCGCCCTTCACCGAGCTGCCAATGACCCACCCGCTCGCCCGCACTGCCCGGCGCACGCACTCCTTCACCGAATCCGTCATCAGGGAGATGACGCGCGTCGCGCACGAGCACGAGGCGGTGAACTTGGCCCAGGGCTTCCCGGACTTCCCGGCTCCGGAGCTCCTGAAAGAAGCGGCGTGCGAGGCGATCCGCGGTGACGTGAACCAGTACGCCATCACGTGGGGGGCGCCGAGCCTGAGGCACGCGCTGGCGCGCAAGTACGCGTCGCGGTACGGCATGGAGGTCGACACCGAGCGCGAGATCACGATCACGTGCGGCGGCACGGAGGCGATGGCCTCGGTCATGCTCGCCGTGGTCGATCCAGGCGAGGAGGTGATCGTCTTCGAGCCGTTCTACGAGAACTACGGGCCCGACGCCATCCTCTGCGAAGCCAAGCCGGTCTTCGTCACGCTCGAGGCGCCCGATTATCGAATCGAGAAGGCGATGCTCGACGAGGCGGTGTCACCGAAGACGCGGGCGATCGTCATCAACACGCCGAACAACCCGACGGGGCGCGTCTTTTCGCGGGCGGAGCTCCAGGTGATCGCCGACGTCTGCATCGAGCACGACATCCTGGCGATCACCGACGAGATCTACGAGCACATCTACTACCAGGGCGAGCACGTGCCCCTGGCGACCTTCGACGGGATGCGCGACCGGACGATCACGATCTCGGGCCTGTCCAAGACCTTCAGCGTCACCGGTTGGAGGATCGGGACGATCGTCGCCCCGCCGGCGCTCACCGGCGCGATCCGGAAGGTGCACGACTTCCTGACGGTCGGCGCCCCGGCCCCCCTGCAGCAGGCGTGTGCCGTCGGACTCGATCATCTCCCGGACTCGTACTACGCCGACATGGTGACGTCCTACCGGGAGCGCGGCGAGGCCCTGGTCTCCGCGCTGCAGGATGCCGGTTTCGGCTGCCGGTTCCCGGAGGGAGCCTATTACGTGCTCGCCGACTTCTCGGGGCTCAGCGACGAAGACTCGATGACGTTCGGCAAGCGACTGACCCGGGAGGCGGGCGTCGCGCCCGTGCCGGGGGGGAGCTTCTTCAGCGTCCCCGAGCGAGGGCACTCGCTGGCTCGCTTCGTGTTCTGCAAGAGACTCGACACCCTCCGGGAAGCCGGAGACCGGCTGCGCGCCTTCGCGGCACGCGGGTGACGGTGGCTCCGCCTGCCCCTCGAGCGCGGCCGTCGGATGCCCTCGACGTCCACGGAGAGGCCACGCTCTTCGGCTTCGCCGCCACGCCCGTACGGGTCACGGTGACCCCGCGCAGCCGTGCCTGGAGGGTCGGGGGCGCGGTCCGCACCATGGCCCTCTTCCTGGTGGTGGCCCCGTTCGTCGCGATCTTCCCGCCGCACGCCGTGTGGCCGATCGGCGCGGTCCTCACCGGCGCCTTCCTCGCCCGCCGGCGGTACGTGGAGCGCTTCGGTCTCCGGACCCTGGAGGGTCCGTGCCCGAGGTGCGGTGGTGCTCTCCGGGTGAAGCCGGGCAGGCTCCTGGTTCCCCATCCTGTACCGTGCGAGGCGTGCCATCACGAGCCGAACATCCGAATCCCGAGCGAGGCGCTCGATGCAATCGCCGAGTCGTGAGGCCGACGACGACTACTCCGGAGCCTCGCGCAGGATCGGGAGGGGCGGACGCCGAAGGAGATCGCGTGAGCCGAGGAGCCCGGTCACGACGGTGAGTGCGACGACGGCGACCCAAATGGCCGCCACGCTACCGAGCCGCACCGTGTAGTCGACTTCGAAGACGGCGGGCACGACGAGCGCGGAGGCCGCGACGGCGAGGACCAACCCGCTTGCGGTTGCGATCGATCCGAGCGCCAGGTACTCGGAGAAGAGAACGGTCAGGACCTGACTACGGCGTGCCCCTAGCGTCTTCAGGAGCGCACCCTCTCGCAACCGCTGAGCGCGGGACGTCGCGAGTGCGCCGATCAGGACGAGGATACCGGCGAACGCGCTGAACCCGCCCAGGAAGGCGACCGCCTGCCGAACCCGGGACAGGACCCCCTCGATGGCCTCCTGCACCCGCGAGAAGTCGAGCGCGGACACGTTGGGAAAGGAGCCGACCAGCTCACGCTGCACACGGTGCCGCTCGGCGGCGTCCGGGACGCGCGCAACCATGATCACGCTCTGAGGCGCGGCCTCGAGCGCGCCCGGCTCCAGAATCGCGTAGAAGTTCGGCTCGAGGCGATCCCATTCGACCCTCCGAAGGCTCGTGACCACCGAGGCCACCTCCATGCCGGCCACGTCCCAGGTGATGGTGTCTCCAAGACCCACGCGGAGGCTCTCCGCGACGTCCAGCTCGAGCGACAGCCGCGCGAGATCGCCGGCCTCCACCCGGGTCGGATCGGTCGGCGCCGGGGTCCCGTCCCACCAGCGCCCGGCCACGAGCTGCTCCGCTCGACCCAGGTCTTCCCGATAGGTGTTCCGGTATTCCCGGCGAAGAGCCCACCCCTCGGGCCGTTCCTCGCGGTCTTCCGTCTGCCGGAGCTCCTCCGGCGTACGCCCGTTGATCCGTGCGATTCTGGAGGTCACGAGGGGAGAGGCCTGGCTCTCGACGCCCTCTCCCAACAGGCTCCGGATACCCGCCAGCTGATCGGTCTGGATGTCGAAGAGCAGGAGGTTGGGTTGGCCGCTATCGAAAGAAACGGTGAGGTCGTGACGGAGGCTTCCCCCGATCTGCACGATCGTCCCGATCACGAACGCCCCGAACCCCAGGGCGAGGGTGACGGACATCGTCTGGTTCTGGGGCCGGAACAGATTCGAGACGCCCTGGCGGACAGGGTAGGAGGCCGTCGTGGGGAAGAACCGCCGTGTGGCGATCATGATGCCGCGCCCGACCGAGCCGATGAGCAGGCTTGCCACGGCGAGGGCCACGGCGAAGCCCACGCCGAGCTCCACGTCCGGGGCCTCGACCGCGCACAGCCCCACCACGCTCAACACCAGGAGCGCCCGTGCCCCGATCTTGGCCCAGTCGCGTCGCCGGCTCGGCGCCTCGAAGTCCTGCCGGAGCGCCACGAGTGGAGGAACGTCCCTCACCTGCAACAGGGGGACGAGCGCAAAGACCACGGCCATCCAAACGCCGATCCCCATGCCGGCGAGCACGGACGGGACGGACAGCCGGGTCGTCACGTCCACGGGGAGCACCCCCGCGAGCACGAACGGCATGACCGCCTGAAGCACGACCCCGAGTACCGCGCCGGCTGCGGCCCCGAAGAACCCCAGCAGCGCCGCCTGGATCAGATAGACCAGAAAAGCAGTCTTCTCGCCCGCCCCCAGGCAGCGCAGGACCGCGATGCCGGGTCGGCGCTCGCGGATATACACGTGAATCGCGCTCGCAACACCCACGCCACCCAGCAGGAGCGCCGCGAGGCCCACCATGGCCAGGAATCGACCGAGGAAGCGCACGCCGTTGGACAACCTCCGTGCCTGCTCCTCCGCCAGTCGATAGCCGACGTCCGCGGTACGGAGCACCTCGCCGTACCGCTCGCGAAGTCCACGCCGGTCCTCCTCGCGGGGCAGCCGGACGTAGGCTTCGAATCGGGCCAGACTTCCGAAGCCGAGCAGGCCGGCCTCGTCCAGGGTCTGGTGGGAGAGGATCACGCGGGGACCGATGGCGGTTTGGAACGCCACGTCGGTCGGGAGATCGTCGACCGTGCCCGCGACCTCCAGGCGTGCCCGGCCGACGACCAGCGTGTCGCCCACCGCCAGACCCAGCTGGGTCAGCACCGCGCCGTCGACCAGGGCCCTGCCAGGCTCCAGGTGCGCGCCCCATCGTCCCTCGGGCGTCGTCTCCACCGCTCCGTAGTACGGGTATCCGGGCTCGATGGCCCGCACCTGCAGCAACCGCACGGTCTCGGTCGGCCCGCCCAGGACCATCGAGGAGAGCGTGGTGACCCGCGCGACCGACACACCTTCCGATCGGAGCGAGTCCAGGATCGCTTCCACCTCGGGCGCGAACGGTGCGTCCGCCGCGAGGCGCGCATTGGCTCCCATCAGCACATCCGCCTCGTCTTGGACCGATCGGGCGAAGTCCTCGCGGAAGGAGTGGATGGACACGAGCGCGGCGACGCCGAGCGTGATCGAACCCATGTGCACGCCGACTCGCCGCAGGCTGTGTCGAAGCTCCCGCAAAGCGAGGCGCCACGCGAAGCGGACGCGAAGCGGACTTCCCTCCCCTGCTCGCAACGACACCTATGGGCTCACCGTCGCGGGATTATCCTCCTCGAATCCCGGGCCCATCGGGGACCCCGATGCACCGATCGACCCCGGCGGTCCAGCGCTGCCCTCTCGATCGGATATGATTCGCCCGTCCGCGAGCGAGATGACCCGGTGCGCGCGCTCGGCCAGCGCCAGATCGTGGGTCACGAGGACCAGCGTGGTGCGAGCCTCCCGGTTCAGCTCCTCGAGCATCTGGACGATGGCGGCACCCGTGGCATGATCGAGATTCCCGGTGGGCTCGTCGGCGAAGAGGATCCGTGGACGGTTCGCGAAAGCGCGGGCCAGAGCTACGCGCTGCTGCTCCCCTCCCGAGAGTTGGGCCGGGTAGTGGTCGAGACGGTCACCGAGCCCCACCCGATCGAGAAGGGCCTCCGCCTCGCCTCGAGCGTGCGCCGCCTGCCCGCGTAGCTCCAGCGGCACGAGCACGTTCTCGACGGCGGTGAGGGTCGGGAGGAGATGGAAGGTCTGGAAGACGAAGCCCACCTTCTCGGAGCGGAACGCCGCCCTCCCGTCCTCGCTCAGTGCGAAGAGATCGACACCGTCGAGGAGGACCTTTCCACCACTCGGCTCGTCCAAGCCTGCCAGGAGGCCCAGGAGCGTCGTCTTTCCGCTCCCCGAGGGCCCGACGATCGAGATGAACGTCTCGGCGGCGATCTCGAGGTCGATCGAACGCAGCACGGGTAGAGGTCTCCCCCCACTCGTGTAGCTTTTCTTCAATCCCTCGGCCACGATCATCATGAAGCGCTCGCTCGTCGCATTGACCCTATTGGCTCACGCCGGCTGCTCGGCGTCGGACGCGCCTCCCGCGTCGGACGCCGCGGATTCCTCCATGGTGGTCGCGACGGAGGCGAGGGTTCCCTCTGACGATCGGCCCACCGTGGTCTTTCTCGGCACCAGCCTGACAGCCGGGCTGGGGCTGGAGCACGACGCCGAAACGTACGTGTCCGTCCTGACAGTGTTGGCTGATTCGGCGGGGACCCCGTTCCACGCCGTGAACGCCGGCGTCTCGGGGGAAACGAGTGCCGGCGGCTTGCGGCGCCTCGACTGGGCTCTCCGAGATCCGGTGGACGTGCTGTTCGTCGAACTCGGCGCCAACGACGGCCTCCGGGGGCAGAGCCCATCGGCTCTGGCCGAGAATCTCGCGGAGATCGTCCGGCGAACGCGGGCCCGTTACCCCGCCGCCCGTATCGTTCTCGCAGGGATGGAAGCCCCGCCGAACCTCGGGGAGCGGTATACCTCGGAGTTTCGGGCCATCTTCCGCACCGTGGCCGAGGCGGAGGGCGTGGCGCTCGTTCCCTTCCTGCTCGACGGCGTTGCCGGAGTTCCGGAGCTGAACCAGGAGGACAGGATTCACCCCACGCCCGAAGGGCACCGACGGATCGCGCACACCGTGTGGCCGGTCCTCGAGCGAGCCCTCGAAGAGTCGGAGCGAGCCCGGTGATCCGGGGGCTGTTCGGACCGGGCACGATCGTGCTCGGCGGAGGCGCCCTCCTCCTCGGAGGCTTCCTCGCCGAAGCGTGGCAGACGTGGACGCCGTGGCCTGATTCGACCGAGCGCTCGGGGCCCGAGCGCGGCGCGGGCTCGATGATCAGCTGGAACGACAGGGAGCTGGGGTCCGGCGCGTTTCGCATCGAGGCGGTCGATCCGCTCTCGGTCACCTACTCGGTGAGGGTAGCGGGCGCGGGGGGCGGAGACATGGAGACCCGCGGCTCCGTCCAACTCACAGCCACGAGCGGGGGCACCCTCGTCGCCTGGCTCGAGGAGGGCGACCTGGGGCGAAACCCGCTCATGGGCTACTGGGCGCTCGCGATGGAGCGCGCGCAGAGTGCCGAGATGCAAAAAGGCCTCGACCGCCTCTCCCAACAGCTCCGTGACGCGGTCGAGGCCGGATCACCGTCCGGGGGTGCCGCGACGCAGGGCCGCGACACCCGGCCGGTCAGGCCCGATTCCGTGCGAACTCGATGAGGTCCCGGTTCGAGCCGGTCTTCTTCATCACGCCGAGGAGCTCCATCATCGCGTCTGCCGGCTGCAGCCCGTGGAACTGACGGCGCATCGCGTGCGAGATCCAGAGCTGGTCGTCGTCCAGGAGTAGCTCCTCCTTCCTCGTCGCCGACGCGATGATGTCGATCGCCGGGTAGATACGCCGGTCGGCCAGGTCGCGCGACAGCACGAGCTCGCTGTTCCCGGTGCCCTTGAACTCCTCGAAGATCACCTGGTCCATCCGTGACCCCGTGTCAACCAGGGCCGTCCCGATGATCGTGAGTGAGCCCCCGCCTTGGTCGGACGCGATCTTCCGGGCGCTTCCGAGGAAGCGCTTGGGCTTCTCCAGCGCGTTGGAGTCGAGCCCGCCGGACATCGTCCGACCGCTCCCGCGCTTCTGGGCGTTGTAGGCCCTGGCGAGCCGCGTGATCGAGTCCAGGATGATGACGACGTCTTCCCCCTGCTCGACCCGCCGACGCGCCCGCTCGAGCGTCATCTCTGCCACCTGGATGTGACGCTCCGCGGGCCGATCGAATGTCGAGGAGATGACTTCCCCGAAGCCACCTTGCTCCATCTCCGTGACCTCCTCCGGTCGCTCGTCCACCAGGAGGATCATGAGATGACACTCGGGGTGATTCTTGACGATGCCCTCGGCCACGGCCTGCATGACCATCGTCTTCCCGGCTTTGGCCGGCGCGACGATCATCGCCCGCTGTCCCTTCCCGAAGGGGCAGAAGAGGTCGATTACGCGGTTGGTCATCTCCGGCTCGCCCCGCCACGTCCGACCACACTCGAGCCGGAGTTGCTGATCGGGGTGCATCGCGCTCAGCTGGTTGAAGTCCGCCCGACGCGCCGCCTCCTCCGGCGGGTGGTCGTTCACGAGCGTGAGGTGCGCGAGAGGAGGACTTTTCCCCGCCCGTACCTGTTCCGCGACGATGCCGTTCAGCTCGTCCCCCGTCCGGAGCCCGTACTTCTGGATGACGCGCGACGGCACGTAGATGTCGTCGTCCCCAGGTGCGAACTGAGACTCCCGGCGCCGAACGAAGCCCGATCCCGAGCCGAGGACCTCCAAGAGACCCAACGGACGGGACATGGCGAGC
>JBDHDM010000054.1:0-19185 GCA_039591515.1 Gemmatimonadota bacterium
AGCCGTCGGGCTCCATCCCCATCCCGATGACCTCGCACCCGAGATGCTCCAGCAGCTCAGTGACGACGGGGCCCCCGGCCCCGTGAACGCAGTCCACGGCCACCCGGAGACGGGCCGATCGGATGGCATCGACGTCGAGCTGCGGGAGCTCGAGAATCCGGGCGAGGTGACGGTCCCAGGCCGCAGGGTCGTGGGTCACGTTGCCCAACGCGTCCCAGGTCGCCCGGGGCGGATCGGTCTGGGCGAGGTACGCTCGGAACGAGGCCGAGCGCTCGGCGTCGAGGAAGATCCCCTCGCTCGATACCAGCTTGAGCGCGTTCCACTCGGCCGGGTTGTGGCTCGCGGTCACACCGATGCCCCCGATCGCCCCGTGCTCGCGGACCGCCATGAGGAGCGTCGGTGTCGGAACCACCCCGAGGTCGACCACGTCGCAACCCACCGACTGCAGGCCGGCCGTCACCGCCCGGACGAACATCGGGCCCGAAACTCGAGAGTCGCGGGCGACGCAAACGGTGCGGCCATCCTCGACCTCTCGGAGGTGCGCTCCGAGGGCCGCAGCGATCCCGGTCATGAGCTCGGGAGTCAGGGGGTCACCCACGCGGCCCCGGACACCGGACACGCTGACCATGAGGCCTTCGGGTAGATGAATCGGCACGACGCTCTCGACTGGTCGAATGTTCAGGATTCTCGCGGCATTTCGCGTGTTCGCCGCCGTTATCCGAAGTGTTGTCCAACGATGGGTGACGAGTCAACGCGCACGATGGTCCCCCGCGGTGGCGGCGCGCTCCGGGCCTCCGGTACATTCCTGTGAGGCGCCCTGCGAGGTCGAATCCGCATACACCATGCCACGAGGACACTCATGAGCGACGAGGCTGCGAAGGGCCTCTCTTTCGGTACGAAGGCGATCCACGCGGGGGTCGATCCCGAGCCGGTCACCGGCGCGATCATGACCCCCATCTTCCAGACGTCAACGTACGTGCAACCCGCTGTGGGCGAGCCGCGGGGCGGGCGCTACGACTACGGCCGCACCGCCAACCCGACCCGCGAGGCGCTCGAGGCCAGCATCGCCGCCCTGGAGAGCGGGACGCACGGCGTTGCGTTCGCGTCGGGGCTCGCGGCGATCGAGGCGATCGTGAAGCGCCTCTCGGCCGGCGACCACGTGGTGAGCGAGGAGAACACGTACGGGGGCACCACACGGATGTTCAACCACGTCCTCAGCCGACTCGGCATCGACTTCACGTACGTCGACGCGAGGGACAGCGAGGCCGTCGCGGCAGCGATGCGCCCCAACACGAAGCTCGTCCACGTCGAGACGCCCACGAATCCGATGATGAAGCTGTGCGATATCCCGGCGGTCGCCGAGATCGCGCACGACGGCGGTGCCCTGCTGTGTGTCGACAACACGTTCGCGTCGCCCTTCAACCAGCGTCCCCTGGAGCTCGGGGCCGACTTCACCATGCACTCGTCCACGAAGTACGTGAACGGGCACTCCGACGTGATCGGCGGGCTGCTGGCCGTCAAAGACGAGGGCCTGGCGGAGGATCTCTACTTCATCCGCAAGTCGTCGGGGGCCGTGCCCGGCCCGATGGACTGCTGGCTCACGCTCCGCGGGATCAAGACGCTGCACGTGCGGATGCAGCGGCACAACGAGAACGGGATGGCCGTCGCGCAGTGGCTGGAGGCGCATCGGGCGGTCGACCGGGTCCTCTACCCCGGGCTGCCTTCCCACGAGCAACACGAGCTGGCTCGCAGGCAGATGTCGGGCTTCACGGGCATGGTCTCCGTCGACGTCGGCACGCTCGAGCGCACGCGGGCCTTCGCGGAGCATCTGAAGGTGTTCGCCCTGGCCGAGAGCCTGGGAGGAGTTGAATCCTTGATCAACGTGCCGGCGTTGATGACACACGCGTCGGTGCCCGAGGACAGGCGGTTGGCGATGGGCATCACGCCGGGGCTGATACGACTGTCCGTAGGAATCGAAGACGTCGAAGACATCATCGCGGACCTGGATGGCGTGCTCTCGTAGGAGTGCGCACCGGGCCGCGATTCACGGGAGGCCGTCCCGCCCGCGGCAACGTACGAACCGGGCGGCGCTGTCGGAGTACTGAAACCGGGGTAACGGCCCAGCCGTAAGGCCCCGCAACGCCTCGCACCCCACGTGCGGCGCGCGAACAAACACCGAGGAAGAGGACATGGCGGACGAGCAGGATCGCACCGAGGGGCAGGCCGGACAGGACGACGAAGGCAACGGCCGGACCCGAGCCAAGCGCGTACTCACCGACATCGCCCCTCATTCGTGGGAGCATCCGGCGGACAAAGCCGCGCTGAACGCGCTTCGCCGCATTCCCGTCTTCGACGAGGTCCTGAAGAAGGTCTTCGGGTTCTTCGGCGAGAAGCCCATCCGCCTGGCGTTCCAGGCCGACGCCGTGCGGGTGAGTGAGAACCAGTTCGGAGACGTCTACCGACTCTACAAGGAGTGCCTGCGCACCCTCGATGCCCCGGAGGAGTACCCGCTCTTCGTCTCGCAGACGCCGATGGTGAACGCGGGCGCGTACGGGATGGACAAGCCGTTCATCATCCTGAACTCGGGAACGGTGCGGCTCCTGGAGGACGACGAGCTGTCCTATGTGATCTCGCACGAGATCGGGCACATCGTGAGCGACCACGTCCTCTACAAGACGATGACGGTCCTCCTGATCAACCTGGCCAACATGGGCTTCCCCATCGTCGGCTTGGCGGCACGCGCCGTGCTCGTCGCGCTGCTCGAGTGGTCGCGGAAGTCGGAGCTCTCGTGTGATCGGGCCGGTCTGCTCGGCGTGCAGGACCCCGAGACCGTCATGCGCACGATGCTCAAGATGGCGGGAGGCGGAACGGAGCCGGGCGAGACGAACCTGCAGGAGTTCATCATCCAGGCGGAAGAGTACCGGGAGGGAGGCGACGTCGCCGATCAGGTGTTCAAGGTGCTCAACCTGCTCGGGCGGACACACCCCTTCTACGTCCTGCGTGTCGCCGAGCTCAGGGACTGGATCGAGTCGGGCGACTACGATCGGATCATCCGGGGCGAGTACGCTCGCCGTGGCGAGCCCGACCCGGCCTATCAGGAAGACCTGCGCGAGGCCGCGGCGGCGTACGCCGAGGGTGCGAAGGACTTCCTCGACACCGTGACCGAGGCCGCGAAGCGTGCCGGATCGGACTTCTTGAGCGGCTTCAAGCGCTGACCAGACGTCCCATCCAGGGGCCGGTGTAGGACACCGAGGTCCCCATCGAAGAAGGGCGGTCGGGCATGTCTCGACCGCCCCTTTTCTTTCGCGGCGCACCGCCTAGACTCCGTGGATGCGTATCCTGATCGTTGGCAACGGCGGCCGTGAGCACGCGCTCCTTTGGAAGCTCCGCCGCGACGCCCCGGACGCCGAGTTCTACGCCACCCGTCCGAACGGGGGCATGGCACCTCTGTGTGAGGCCGTGACCCTGCCGCCGAGCGACGTCGAAGCCCTCGCCGGGTGGGCGGCGGCCCACCGGATCGACCTGACGGTCGTCGGGCCCGAAGCCCCCCTCGCCGCGGGGATCGTGGACCGGTTCCTGGCGCACGGACTCCCGATCTTCGGCCCCTCGCGGGCCGCCGCCCGCATCGAGTCGAGCAAGGCCTACGCGAAGGAGCTCCTTCGCAATGCCGACGTCCCGACCGCGGAGCACCGTACGTTCACGAACCGAGACGGAGCCGTGGAGTGGGTCCGCGAACAGGGCGCCCCGATCGTCGTGAAGGCGTCGGGGCTGGCGGCGGGAAAGGGCGCCGTGGTCTGCATGAGCACGCCCGATGCCGAGGCGGCCGTGGACTCGATGCTCGGCGCCCGTCAGTTCGGTGAGGCCGGCTCCGAGATCGTCATCGAGGAGTTCATGGAGGGCGAGGAGCTCTCGGTCTTGGCCGTCGCCGACGGACGGGACTTCGTGCTCCTCCCGGCGTCACAGGATCACAAGCGAGTCGGCGAGGGAGACACGGGGCCCAACACCGGAGGCATGGGTGCATATGCTCCGGTGTCGATCGCCACCCCTGCCCTCCTCGCCGAGGCCGAGGCGAAGGTGATCGCTCCGACGCTCGCGGCTCTCGCCGCAGACGGGGCGCCGTTCCGGGGCCTCCTCTTCGCGGGCTTGATGAGCACCCCCGAGGGGCTGAAGGTCGTCGAGTTCAACTGCAGGTTCGGAGATCCCGAGGCACAAGTCGTCCTGCCGCTCATGCGCTCGTCACTCCTCGATCTCATGGTGACGGTCGCGGACGCGGGCTCGCTCTCCGGGCACCGGGTCGACGTTTCACCCGACGCGGCGGTGACCACGGTCATGGCGTCCGGCGGCTATCCGGGGAGCTACGAGAAGGACAAGCCGATCACCATCCCCGACGACCTGGGCGACGACGTGCTCGTCTTCCACGCAGGCACACGTGAGGACACCGGGCGCCTCGTATCGTCCGGCGGCCGAGTCCTCGCGGTCACGGCGCTCGCGCCGACCTTCTCGCAAGCCGTCGCAGCAAGCCAGTCCGCGGCGGGCCGCATTGAATTCGATGGGGCTTTCTTCCGTAGAGATATCGGCTGGAGGGAGCGGGAGCGCCTGGAAGGGAGCCGAGACTTGGAAGAGGAGCCGGTCGCATGATCATGACCACGACGAACGCGGTCGAGGGCCGCCGCGTGGACGATTACCTGGGCATCGTCATGGGCGAGGCCATCATCGGGGCGAACATCATCAAGGACCTCTTCGCCGCGGTTCGCGACGTGGTCGGGGGCCGGGCCGGAGCCTACGAAGAGGCGCTTCGCTCGGCCCGGCAGGAAGCCCTCCGCGAGATGGCGACGCGGGCGCAGGAGCTCGGCGCGAATGCGGTCATCGGCGTGGACATCGACTACGAGGTCCTCGGCAAGGCGGGAAGCATGCTGATGGTCACGTCGGCGGGCACCGCGGTCCGAATCACCGATCCGGAGGTCTGAAGCACCCCGTTTCGCCCGACGGGGGTTCGCCGATGGCCTCCGCCGCTCGTTCGAGCACGACCGTTCCCGCTTCCCCCGACTCCGATGCCCGAGCTTCCCGAGGCTGAAACCATCGTACGCGGCCTGCGCCCCGCGATCGTCGGTCGGAGGATCGAGCGCGTCGAGGTCCTCAAGCCGGACGTCCTTCGGGAGCCGAAACGGACCTTCTCGCCCAAGGTCCGGGGACGCACGATCGGGAGCGTGGAGCGGCGCGCGAAGAACGTCCTGATCCTACTCGATCAGGCACGCCGCATCGCGGTCAACCTCGGCATGACCGGTGGTCTCCTCCCCTTCTCGACCCCTCCTCGCGGGCGGGATCGGCCAACCCATCCCGCCGTCCGCTTCCGCTTCGACGACGGGTCCCTGTTGGTCTTCAACGATACGCGGCGGTTCGGGACGGTGGAGTGTCTCTCGGACGCCGAGTGGGACGTCCGAGATGCCCGATTCGGTCCGGAGCCGCTGGCCCCGCACTTCACGCCGGACGTCCTCTTTTCGGCGCTGAACGCGTCCCGTGCCCCGGTGCGATCCTGGCTGCTCGATCAACGCAGGATCGCGGGAGTCGGGAACATTTACGCCGCCGAGGCGCTCTTTCTCTCCGGAATCCACCCTGCCCGGCCGGCCCGGTCGATCGACGCCCAGGAGGCAACCGGACTCCACGGCGCCGTGCGGGCCGTGCTCAGCGACGCGATCGACGAGGGAGGCACGACCATTCGCGACTATCGGAACGCCCTCGGTGGAGAGGGAGGGTACCGCCGGCTGCTGTTCGTCTACGGTCGGGACGGAGCGCCTTGCCGCCGGTGCGGAGACCCCATCGAGCGGATCGTGATCTCGAACCGCTCGGCGTTCTTCTGCCCGGCCTGCCAGCCCCTGTGAGCAGCTCGGCCCACTCCGGCGCCGCCACCTCGCTCGTGGCCGCCCTTCTCCTGTCCGTCTCCGTACCCCACGGCTCGCAAGGCCAGCTCCCGGACACGGAGCCCGCCGAGGCGGTCCGTGAAGCCGCGCCCCAGCCTCGGTTGCCCGTCGAGCGGATCGTGCTCGACAACGGGCTGCGCGTCCTGATCCTGCCTCGAGCCGGAGTGCCGACCGTTTCCTTCGTGATGCAATTCGGGATCGGTGGGGTCAACGAGACACCCGGCACGACCGGGATCGCTCATCTCCTGGAGCACATGCTCTTCAAGGGCTCGGAAACGATCGGCACGACCGATGTCGAGGCGGAGCGCGCGCTGTTCGGGCAAATGGACGCGTTGCACGATGAGCTGCTCGCCGCGCGGGAGGCCGGTGACGAGACGAGAGCCGGCGAGCTCGCGTCGGAGATCGATGCCCTCGAGGACGAAGCGCGGGCCTATGTGGTGCCGAACGAGTTCGATCGTGTCCTCACGCGAGCAGGAGCGCGGGGCCTCAACGCGACGACGACGAGCGAATCGACCACCTACTTCGTGGAGCTGCCCGCGAATCGCGCCGAGCTCTTCTTCGCGCTGGAGTCGGACCGGATGGCCAAGCCCGTCTTCCGGGAGTTCTACTCCGAGCGAGACGTGGTGATGGAGGAGCGACGCATGCGGGTCGACACCAGCCCGGCCGGCGCCCTCTACGAGGCCCATCTGACGGAGGCCTACACCGCACACCCGTATGGCCAGCCGGTCGTCGGCACGATGACGGACCTGCAGTCGCTGCGGCGGTCGGATGTGGCGAGCTACTACCGCCGCTTCTACGGGCCCGGAAACGCGGTGCTGGCCGTCGTGGGCAACGTCGACCCGCGTCAGGTCGAGGAGTGGGCCCGCACCTACTTCGGACCGCTGCCACCGGGTGAGCGACCAGCGCCCGTGAGCGTCGAGGAGCCTCCCCAGACCTCGGCCCGCCGGGTCGAGCTCGAGTGGGATGCCCAGCCCGCCCTTCGAATCGGATGGCACGTGCCGCAGGCCGCCCACGACGACGCCCCGGCGCTCGCCGTCCTTTCCGCGCTCCTCACCGGGGGCCGGACTTCGCGCCTGTACAGCACGCTCGTGACACGAGACCGGCTCGCGGCCTCCGCGTTCAGCTCGATGGGGCCCGGCAGCCTCTATCCGCGCCTCTTCCAGCTCGACGTGGTGCCGATCCACCCGCACGGGACCGACGAGTTGGAGGCCGAGATCGACACACACATCCGAGCGCTCATCGAGGTCGGACCGACCGAGGAGGAGGTGGCCCGCGTTCGCAATCAGATCGCGGCCGGGTCCGTGCGACGGCTCCAATCGAACCTGGGGCTGGCGTTCCAACTCGTCGATTCGGAGTCCCTGTACGGCGACTGGCGGGAGACATTCCGTTCGGCGGAGCGCCTCCGGGCCGTGGAACCGGCCGACGTCCAGCGGGTCGCGGCGACCTACCTGGTGCCGCAGAACCGGACCGTGGCCACGCTCGTCCCGCAGATCCGATGACGCGGAGGGCCCGGATTCTCTTGATCGTCCTTCCCGCGCTGGGGAGCTGGGCGACACCCACCGCGGGCCAGCGCCCCGATCCGGCCCCCTCGGCGAATCGGGAGCTGATCGAGCGTCTCACCCATGAGCGACTCGACTTCGAACAGCCCGTCGTCGCGCAGCACGATGTGTCCGGCGTTCCGGTCCTGGTTCTCGAGGACCACGACCTCCCCCTGGTCACGGTCGCTGCGTACATCAGAGGTGGCTACGGCCGGTTCCCCCGCTCTCGCTACGGGGCGGCCATGGGCCTGCCCGCGCTCCTCCGCTACGGTGGCACCGAGGGTCGGACGCCGACGGAGGTCGACGAGGTCCTCGAGCTCTATGCGCTCCAGCTTTCGTTCGGCAGCGCGGGTGGAAGCATCACCGCCTCGGTGAACACCCTGACCGACCACCTGCCCACTGCGCTCGACCTCTGGGGGGAGATGCTGGCTCGTCCCCGTTTCGACACACTCGAGATCGGCGCCTGGCGCGCCCGCCAGCTCGAGAGCGTGCGCAGACGCGTCGACGACCCCGCCCGGCTCGCGTACTCGGAGATCAATCGGCTCCTCTTCGGCGATCACCCGATCGGCTGGGAAACCGACGAAGCCGACCTCCAGCCCGAGCGCCTCACACCTGACATATTCCTCGAGCTCCACGACCGTATCGTGTGTAGGGACAACTTGTTCCTGGGTGTGACAGGGGACGCCGAGTGGGCGAGCCTCGAGCCCCTGCTCGACGCACTGGTGGACCGGATCGAGCCGTGCGCGGAGGCGCTGCCCGACCCGCCCGTGCCCGAGATCCGCCGAGCCCCGGGCGTGTTCCTGATCGAGAAGGAGATCGCGCAGTCGGTGGTGGTCATGGCCCATCCCACGAGCGTCCGCCTCGCGGACGACACCGAGTACTTCGCCGCGATGCTCGGCAACTCGATCCTCGGGGCGGGAGGCTTCTCCAGCCGAATGCTCGGAAGAGTCCGGACCGAAGAGGGCTTCGCGTACTCGGCGACCTCCATCTGGACGACGCCGCGCACGCACGACGGCATCGTGGGCGCCACCACACGAACCCGACCGGAGAACGCGGCTCCGGCCATCGAGCTGATCCTCCGTACCATGGCCGAGCTGCGCGAGGCGCCACCGACCGGTGAGGAGGTGGGCACGACGGTGGACCGGATCGTCAACGGCTTCGTGTTCAACTTCGACACGCCGTCGGCGATCGTCGCGCGCACGATGTACTATCTGGCGCAGGACATGCCCGAGGACTGGTTGGAGCGTTACTGGCGAGGAGTCCAGGACGTCTCGCCCGAAGACATCCGCCGGGTTTTCGCGGAGCACCTGCGCCCCGACGAAATGACGATCCTCGTCGTCGGGGACCCCGACCATCTGCGAGACGAGCTCACCCGTTTCGGACCGGTCACGGTCCTCGAGGTCCGCTAGCCAACGTGCCTGTTGTGCCGAGGGGCCCCGAACCCGAGGTTGTACCCGGTCCGTCCGACCTGGAGGCGACGTGGCGCACGTACTCGTAATCGACGACGACGAAGAGATCCGGACTCTCGTCGCTCACATGTTGTCGAGAGCGGGGCACACCGTCGATCTGGCACGGGACGGCGCCGAAGGCCTCCGCACGTTCGGCTCGCGGCGCCCCGACGTCGTCGTCACGGACATCGACATGCCCAATCTCGACGGACATGCCGTGATCGAGGCTCTCCGCACCGCGCACAGCGGGGTCCCGATCGTGGCCATCTCCGGCGGGGGGCCCGCGGCCAAAGACGATCTGCTCCTCGAGGCGATGCGGCTCGGAGCCGCCGAGGTGGTGATGAAGCCGTTCGGGTTCGAGCAGCTCGCCGGGGCGGTCGTCCGCGCGCTGTCGCTTTGGGAGCCACACCGACGAGCGCCGCGTCGAGGGGAGTAGCGCCGGCTCGATCGGTTCGGGCTACGCCCGACCCCAGTGGATGGCGGCGATCCCCCCCGATACGAGCTTCCATCCGACATCCGTGAACCCCGCGGACCGGAAAAGCGCCCCGAGATCCTCCGGCCCCGGAAACTCCTTCACCGAGTTCGGGAGGTACGTGTAGGCCCACGGGTGTCCGGAGACGATCCGCCCCACCCGCGGCAGGACGTGATGGAAGTAGAACAGGTACGCCGCTCTCATGACGGCGTTGGGCGGAACGGTGAACTCGAGCACGACCAGGCGCCTTCCGGGCTTGAGCACCCTGCGAAGCTCGCGTAACCCCGTATCCAGCTTCGACAGGTTACGAACACCGAAGCCCACGGTGGCTCCGTCGAACGATCCGTCCTGGAAAGGGAGCCGAAGCGAGTCACCGCAGACCGAGCGCACCGGCGCCGCTTCGATCTTCGGGAGTCCCGTGACGAGCATCGGATACGCGAAGTCCGATGCGACGACGCGGCCCCGAAAGCCGGGCTGCCCGGCGAGCTCGAGCGCCAGGTCGAACGTGCCGGCGCACGCGTCCAGGTAGGTGCCCTCGGGTCGGCTCTTCCACTCGAGCCGACGCACGGCCTTGCGACGCCATGACCGGTCGATGTTCAGGCTCAGGACGTGGTTCAGCAGGTCGTACCGCGGAGCGATCTCCGAGAAGATCTGCTGAACCTGCTTTTCCCGGTCGGCGCCGGCCTTGGGAGCGGCTTCGGATGTGCTTGGCATGACAGGACTCCTGCGGCCGCATAGCTTTCGGCAGCCCGCATGGGAGCCGGCGATGGCCGGCCGGGCCGAAAAGCTACGGGAAGCGGAGAGGGTACTCAACGACGACCGACGACCCCGCGCCGCCGGAGCAGGTGACGAAACCGCTCCACACGCGCGACCGTAGGGTCGGGCGATGAGCACCGACATCGCTTCCCTGCCGCGCGCCACCCGTCGGTGGCTCGCTCACACCAGGCAGGACGACCACCCTCTGGCCTCTCCGGACTACGCGACGCTCGAAGATCGCGAACTCGCGACCCTGGCCGCACGCGGCCAGGAGCTGGCCTTTCGGGAGCTGCTGACTCGCTATGAGCGGCCGGTGTTCTCCCTCATCTACCGCATGGTGCGAGACCGGACGCTCGCCGAGGACCTGGCTCAAGAGGCCTTCATCCGCGCGTTCAACGCGATCGGCACGTACAAGACGAGCTACAAGTTCAGCAACTGGATCTTGAAGATCGCGAACAACCATACGATCGATCACCTCCGCAAGCGGAAGCTGGACACCGTGTCCATCGATGGCTCTCCGCACGCCCGGACCCAGGAGGAGGTCGAACGGAGTCGCGTCGTGATCGAGTCGCGGGACGAGACACCTGAAGAGTTCGTGGAGCACCGCGAGCTCGGGAGTCAGATCGAGGCAGCGATCGGTGAGCTGCGAGAGGAGTACCGGACCGTGATCGTGCTGCGGCACGTCGAGGGATACGCCTACGACGAGATCGCCGAGGTCATGGAGCTGCCGCTGGGCACCGTGAAGACCTACCTCCACCGGGCGCGCGGGGAACTCCGAAAATCGCTCGCCCACCTGGCCTCGTGACGGAAGGTGCGTGTGCCGATCGCCCAGCATCCACGCGGGAAGAAGGGCCTCGACTCGGGGAACCACCAACAGGCACTTTTCTTGAAACTCGATGGATCTGAAACGCGTAGTGCCGAGAGATCGCGGGAGAGGCCCGTCGATCAGGGAACAAGAGAGTTGAATTCGTGAGCCACCGACCGTCCGATCACCTGAGCGCCCAGCGTATGCAGGCGTTCCTCGACGGCGAGATGTCCTTCCGGGACGCCGCCTCGATCGAGGAGCACCTCGAGGCGTGCGCGCGCTGCTCGGCTGAGCTCGACGGTTGGAGGGTTCTGTTCGAGGACCTCGGCGGCCTCGGCACACCGGGCCCGCAAGCAGGCTTCGCGGAACGGGTGATGGCGGGGGTGACGATGCCCGGCGCCGGAGCCCACGTCGAGCCCGGGCTCCTTCACGAGTTCCTCGACGGCGCGCTCCCGGTGCGTCGGGCGGAGCGGATCGAAGACCACATCCGCACGTGCGGGCCTTGTACAGCCGAGACCGACAAGTGGCTCGCGGTGTTCCGACAGCTCGACGGCCTGGAGCGCTTCTCCCCGGCCGAGGGGTTCACGCAGCGTGTGATGGCGGCCGTGGTCGTGCCGGAGAAGGCACCGCTGGTCGCCCGTGCGCGGGAACGCGTCCGGGCGCTCCTGGGAGCGTCGAAGCCGGAGCACGTGCCCGAGGGGATCCTGCAGGACTTCGTAGACGGCTGGCTTCCGGCGCGGGCGGTGGCCCGGGTCGAGGCCCATCTCGGATCCTGCTCGGCCTGTACCGGGGAGCTCCAGGCGTGGCAGTCCGTCGCAGCCCGGCTCGACACTCTCGACCGCCTGGCGCCGCAGGAGGGATTTGCGGACCAGGTCATGCGGGAGCTGGCGGCCCGGCGGAGAGCCCGGGCGGTTGCCCCGGTTTCGGTTTGGGCCCGGGCGGCAGCGGCGACCAGGCGACTGGCCCCCCGGACGAGAGAGGCTTGGGCGGCGCTGTCTGGCGTCGCGGTCACGCCGGCTGTGATCGCCGGGCTGGTCGCTTGGGCGGTCTTCTCGCACCCGACGCTCACGATGGGCTCGCTCGCCTCCTTCCTCTTCTGGCAGCTCGCCGACGTGAGCATGGTGCTGTTCGGCGGGCTGACCGGTGCCATGGCTCAGAGCGTGGACGCCTTCGGCGCTCGCTCCCTGATCGAGGCCCTCGCCGCCGCGCCGTTGATGGTTGCGGGGGCAGTTCTCACCTACTCGGTGCTCTGCGTGCTCGCGCTGCGGGTACTCTACAAGAACCTTTTCGCGAACCGGCCCGTACGGGACCGTTATGCACATGTCTCAGCTACTTCGTAAGGCCGTTCCGGCCCTGGCCCTGACGCTGCTCCTCTTCCCGGGGAGCGTCGACGCCCAGCTTCGCGCCATCGTCTCGAAGAACGTCTCCGCGTCTTCGGCAGGCTCGACGCTTCACCTCGAGTTCGCCGACGAGGGCACCTTGGAGATCTCGTTCGACGCGGGCGATGTCCTCGTCGACGGGGAGGTCGTCGGCTCGTACGAGGCGGGCGACGCCCTGGACTCTGAGTGGCGGAGCCTTCTCGGCCGGGCCATGGCGCTGGAGAACGGTGCCCTGGCGGAGATGCTCGCCGAATGGAGCGCACCCGCCTCGGCCGTAGGTGCGGCCGCCGATGCCGGCCGACGCGTCGACGACGCACTTCAGGAAGCGCTCGAGAGCGTCGACATGCGAATCGAGTCCGACGAAGGGCAGGTGACGCTCTCCATCGGTGACCAGAGCTCCCTCCTCGAGCTGCTGGTGAACTCCATGGGCCGGCTCGGCGTGCTCGAATACGCGCTGGAAGGGCTCGAGGATGAGTTCCGAGTCCACATCGAAGAAGACGTGACGATCGAACGCGGCTCGACTGTGGATGGCTCCGTCGTCGTGATCGGTGGGACGCTGCGGGTCGAGGGACGTATCGAAGGGGACGCGGTGGTGGTGGACGGCGCACTCGACGTTCGCGAGGGCGCCTACGTGGGCGGGGAGGCCCGAATCGCGGACGCTCGCGTGCTCGGGAACAACGGTGAGATCCGGGGCGGGCTCGTCGACGTGCTCGAGGAAGAGCGGGCGTTCGAGTCCCAGCTGCGTGACGAGCTTCGGGAGGAGGTCCGTGACGAGATCCGTCGGGACCTGCGCAACGAGCTCCGGAGCGTCGCACGGTTCGACGACGACGAGTCGTTCTCCATCATGTCGCCCCTTCGCCCGGTCATCCGAGGGGTCGGCGGCGTGGTCGAGAAGCTCATCATGGTCTTCGTGCTCGGGCTGCTCGGCGCCGGGTTCCTCGCCTTCGCCGGACAAAACATGGATGCCATCGCCGAGACGGCCCGACGGTCTCCCGGCCGCTCGGCCATGGTCGGCGTGGCGGGGAGCTTCCTCCTCGTTCCGGTCTGGCTCCTCGGAGCCGTTGCCCTGGTCGTTTCGATCATCGGGATCCCGGTGGCGATCGCATGGGTCCCGCTCTTCCCGCTGGCGGCGGCGCTCGCCGCGATACTCGGCTACGTAACCGTGGCGCGAAATGCCGGCGAGTGGCTCGCGGATAGCGGGTTCCCGTGGACGGGCTGGATTCGCAAGTCGAACCCCGTCTTCACGCTGGTCGGTGGCTTGCTCGGTCTCTCAGCGGCGTTTCTCGTGGGTCACCTGATCTCGATCGCGCCGTTCCTGGGATTCCTGAGCGGGCTTCTTTTCGCGATCGGCGTGATCATCACCGTCCTCGCCGCGCAGATCGGCTTCGGTGCCGTGATTCTGACGCGGGCTGGACGGCGGCGGGAGTACCACGGCGCCTACGACGCCGACGCGGCGTGGGAAGCGGCGATGAACGTGGATGTCGGAGCGGACTCCGACACGGGCTCCGAAGACGAGGTGTGAAGACGATGCGTAAGGGGTGGGTGGCAGTCGCGGTCGTGGCCGTTCTTACGCCGGGGGCCCTGGACGCTCAGAGCTGGAAGACCGTGACGATGTCCAGGCAGCTCGAGGACAACGACGAGGTGCGGGTCTACGTGGAGTACGGAGCCGGCCACTTCACGGTCCGCTCGGTCGACGAAGGGTTGCTCTATCGGATGAACCTCCGCTACGACGAGGAGAAGTTCGAGCCCGTGGCGGACTTCTCCGGAGACCGGCTCCACGTCGGTGTGGAGACGATCAATCGTGGGATCAACTTCAAGGGGCGTGAGGCGGGAGAGCTGGAGCTCGAGTTGGCCCGCGGCGTTCCGATGGATCTCGACTTGAAGTTCGGGGCCGTCCGTGCGGACATCGATCTGGGTGGGCTGGCGCTGACCGATCTCGACCTGTCCACGGGAGCATCGGAAGCGACCGTCGACATCTCGGAGCCCAACCCGCTCGGCATGGGCACCGCCAGCTTCGAGGCCGGAGCATCGGAGTTCACGGTCCGGCACCTCGGGAACCTGAACGCCGAGCGGATCGAGGTGGATGCCGGCGTCGGTGCCATCACGCTCGGCCTCGACGGTGACTGGAAGGACGACGCCCGCCTCAGCGTCAACATGGGACTGGGCTCGCTGGAGCTCCTGGTGCCGGAGGGCCTGGGAATCCAGTTGCGCAAAGACAGCTTCCTCGCTTCTCTGGATTCAGAGGGGTTGATCAAGCGGGGTGACGTCTACGAATCGCTCGACTTCGAGGACGCCGAGCACAAGGTCGTGATCGACGTGGACGCGGCGTTCGGCAGCATCGAGGTCGTCTGGATCCGCTGACCAGGGCCAACGACCAACGGAGGCACAGATGATCGGATCACTGCTCACATTCTTCGCCGTCGGGCTCGCGACGATCATCGTCGCTGGGCTGGTGCTCGGCGTGGTGGGCGTCGTCTTCTCCCTGACGTTCGGCCTCGCGACGTTCCTGCTCTTCAAGGTCGCCCCGATTCTCCTCGTGGGATGGGTCGTCGTGAAGGTGTTCGAGAAGGCCCGGGGGAAGGACTCCCTTACGGAGGCCGATCGCCGCTGGTTGGAAGGCGACTGAGCCGAGCGAGCAGGGTCAGACGGGCGCCGAGATCCCCTCTTCCACAGCGGTGGTGACGGCGACCAACGCCGTCGCGGCCAGCGACTCCGGAGACGACAGGACCGTCGGGGCACCCGCATCGCCCGACTGAGCGACGGCCGGGTCGAGCGGGACGCGCCCGAGGAAGGGAACGTCCATCTCCTTGGCCAATGCCTCGCCCCCGCCTCGTCCGAAGACGTCGACGACCTCGCCGCACTTCGGGCACGCCAGCCCACTCATGTTTTCGACGATACCCAACACCCGGGTATTGACCCTCTCGAACATCTTGATGCCGCGGCGGACGTCGCCCGTCGCCACCTGCTGCGGCGTCGTGACCATGACCGCCCCGTCGAGGTCGATCGTCTGTACGAGGGACAGCTGCGCGTCACCGGTGCCCGGTGGCATGTCGACCACCATCATGTCGAGCGGCCCCCAGTTCACCTGCTCCAGGAACTGCTTGAGGATCCCCGAGATGAGCGGTCCCCGCATGATCGCCGGCTGGTCTTCGTCTAGGAGGAAGCCCAGGCTCATCAGCTTGACGCCGTGCGCCTCCAGGGGCTCGATCATCTCGCGTCCTTTCTCGCCGGTCACGCTGGGGCGCCGTTGCACCCCGAACATGAGCGGGATGTTCGGGCCGTAGATGTCGGCGTCGACGAGTCCGACCGTGACTTCCCCACCCCACCCTTGCCCGAGCTGACGGCCACCACGTGTCGGACACCTTGGAGCAGGCCCGGCTGAGGCGTCGGGGCGGGCACCGAGCCCGGCTTGAGCCCTCCGCCACCGCTGTGCCCGCCGCCGGGCGCCATCTGCGGCAGCTGAACGTTGATCTTCACACTGGAGATCCCGTCGATCGCCTCCGTCGCGGCCCGCGCGTCCTTCACCAGGTCGCCCGAGTCCTGCGGCCCGAGCAGAAACTGGAAGCGAGCGTTTCCGTCGTCGTCCACCTCCAGGCCCTGGACGTGGCCCCCGGCCACGAGGTCACGCCCCGACCCCGGATGTTTGATGCGCGCCAGCGCGGTCATGACGGATCGGCGTAGTTCTTCGGAGCTCATCGACGCCTCGGGAAGCACTCAGTGGGAGGGAGTCGGAGCCTGCCGGGCGGATCGAGCGACCCCCGCATCAGGCTGAAAAAGGCCCCGAAAAACAGGGCCATCCGTACCCGAGCACAAGGGGGACGGTTCCTGAGTCGCTCCGGACCACCGAAGCGGTTGCTCGCCCTCGACGCCCTTTCGAGATTCTCATCCATGGATCCCGGTCCGACCGGGTCCTCCCCGCCACCCGAACCACCCGCCATCGCCCATGAACGGCATCCCCGCCACGCCCGCGCCCGTCAACGAACCCATCCGCTCCTACGCGCCCGGAAGCCCCGAGCGAGCCACTCTGAAAGCCGAGCTCGAAGCTCAGGCGTCCCGAGTCGTCGAGATCCCCTTGGTCATCGGCGGCGAGGAGGTCCGAACCGGAGACACCTTCGACGTCGTCATGCCCCATGCACACGGGCACGTCCTGGCGCGGGCTCACAAGGCGGGCGCGCAGGAGGTCGACAGGGCGGTCGAGGCGGCCAATGCCGCGCATCGGGAGTGGTCGACCATGCGCTGGGAAGACCGCGTCGCCGTCTTTCTCAAGGCCGCCGACCTGCTCGCGGGTCCGTGGCGGGACCGCCTCAACGCGGCGACCATGCTCGGCCAGAGCAAGAACGCCTTCCAGGCGGAAATCGACGCCGCGTGTGAGATCATCGACTTCTTCCGGTTCGGAGCACACTTCGCCGAGGGCATCTACGCACGCCAGCCGATCTCCGAGCGCGGGATCTGGAATCGCGCCGAGTACCGGGCCCTGGAAGGCTTCATCTACGCCATCAGCCCGTTCAACTTCACGGCCATCGGGGCGAATCTGCCCGGCACGCCGGCGATGATGGGCAACGTGGCGGTGTGGAAGCCCGCACACTCGGCGATGCTGTCGAACTACTACGTGATGAAGCTGTTCGAGGAGGCGGGCCTACCGCCGGGGGTCATCAACATGATCGCGGGTGACGCCGTGGAGATCACGGCCAACGCGATGCGCCAGCCGACCTTCGCTGGTGTTCACTTCACGGGCTCCACCGCAGTGTTTCAGAGCTTCTGGAAGACGATCGGCGACAACATCCAGAACTACCGGTCGTATCCCAGGATCGTCGGCGAAACCGGCGGGAAGGATTTCATCGCCGTTCACCCTTCGGCGGACGCGGGTGCCGTGAAGACGGCCATCGTTCGCGGTGCGTTCGAGTATCAGGGACAGAAGTGTAGCGCCGCCTCGCGCGCGTACGTCCCCGCGAGCATGTGGGAAGAGCTCAAAGGACCACTCGCCGAAGAGACCGCCTCCCTGACCATGGGGGACGTGCGCGACTTCTCCAACTTCGTCAACGCCGTCATCGACCAGAAGGCGTTCGACAAGATCCGCGAGTACATCGAGGATGCACGCGCGTCCGACGACGCCGAGATCCTCGTGGGCGGGGAGTGCGACGACTCCGAGGGCTGGTTCATCCGTCCGACGATCATCGTGGCCAAGACGCACGACTACGTCTCGATGTGTGAGGAGATCTTCGGCCCCGTCATGACCGTATACGTCTACGACGACGACGCTTGGGAGGAGACCCTCGACGTGGTCGACGCCACGTCGCCGTACGCCCTGACCGGTGCGATCTTCGCGAAGGACCGGCGGACGATCCGAGGGGCGACCGATCGTCTCGACCAGGCCGCCGGAAACTTCTACATCAACGACAAGCCGACCGGCGCCGTCGTCGGCCAGCAGCCCTTCGGTGGAGCGAGAGCCTCCGGGACGAACGACAAGGCGGGATCGATGATGAACCTGATGCGTTGGGTGAGCGCCCGGTCCATCAAGGAGAACTTCGTCCCCCCCACCGACTATCGGTACCCGTTCCTGGACGAAGCGTGACCCAAGGGCTCGCCCGACTCAGCTCAGCGCCTGCTCGAAGTCCGCGATCAGGTCTTCCACGTTCTCGATTCCGACGCTGATTCGAACGAAGCCGTCCGGAATCCCCTGAGCCTCGCGCTGATCGCGGCTCAGGCCGACGTGTGACGTCCATCGTGGCTGGGAAACGAGTGTCTCTACGCCACCGAGGCTGGGGGCCGCCATGGCGAGCTCGAGTCGCCGCATGAAGCGGTCAGCCGCGTCTCCTCCCCCGGAAAGAACGACGCTCACCATCCCCCCGAAGCCGTCCAGGAGCTCCCGGGCCAGCTCGTGATCCGGGTGCGACGGGAGCCCCGGATAGATCGAGCGGGCAACCTCGGGGCGACCCTCGAACCAGCGGGCGATCTCGAGCGCGTTCTCGTTGTGCCGACCCATCCGCGCCTCGAGAGTCCGGATGCCCCGGTCGAGGAGCCACGCCGTATGCGGATCGAGAGCCGGGCCGTAGAGCCGCGACATCCGGGTCACGGACTCGATGAAGCCGCGGCTTCCCGAGACGACCCCTGCGATGAGGTCGGAGTGCCCACCCAGGTACTTGGTCGCGCTTTGGATCACGGCGTCGATGCCCACCGACAACGCACGGAAATTGACCGGCGAAGCGAACGTGGCGTCGCACAACACGGTCAGGCCGCGTTCCCTCGCCAGGGCCACGACCGGTCGGGGATCGAGGATCCGCAGCGTCGGATTCGTCGGGATCTCGATGAACACGACCTTGGTACCGGGCCGCACGGCCCCAGCCCAGTCGCCCGCGTCGGGATCCACGAACGTCGTTTCGATCCCCCGTCGGGGGAGCTCGCCCTCGAGCAGCGCGTAGGTGGCTCCGTAGAGCCGGGACGACGCCACCACGTGGTCACCGGCCTCGAGCAGAGCGAGGAGCGACATGGCCGTGGCGCCCATCCCGCTCCCGAGTGCGACGGCCGCCTCGGCACCCTCGAGCGCCGCGATCTTGCGGCTCACCTCGAGCTGATTCGGGTTGTTTCCGTACCGACTGTATTGAAGCTCACCATCTTCCGGCGTCGCCCAGAGGAAGGTCGCACTCTGTACCACGGGCGACACCACCGGAGCGCCGGGCTCGGGATGGGGCTGCGTCCCGTGGACTCCCAGCGTCCCGGGGCCCCTGCGGTCTCCACTCGATCTGCTCATGGCTCGGCCTGTTCGATCAGAGAATGTGGTGGACGAGGCGGCTAAGCGCCGTCACGCGACCCGAGCGGTGCCCGCGAAAGGCGAGGCCTCGGACGACGAGGCTCCCCAAGGCGTCCCGGTC
>JBDHDM010000055.1:0-20532 GCA_039591515.1 Gemmatimonadota bacterium
GAGAGCAGCCCCGTCGAGCCCGGGGTCACGGTGCGCGCCGTCTCCCTCCCGGTGGCCGGCGCCGTCTATCGCGGCACGGACGCGCACGTGTTCCTGGATCAGCAGGTCATGCTCTTCTGCGGTCGTCACGGAACGTTCAGCGCATCGGCAACCCCTCCGGAGCAAGTTGGAGAAACCGTGCTGTCGGAGTACACCGCAACGTTCGAGGGAGAGCTGACTCTGTCCCCGCCCGTCGTGACGGCCACCGTGACGTACCCGCTCTCGGTCCCGGCGCGCATGGCCGAGAGCATCACGCTCGTCGGGTCGAGCGGAGACGAGCGGACTTTCGATGCGGAGCTCGTGGCCTTCGAGCTCCAGGGGGCGGGCCTGCCGGACGGGATCATGGTCCGCGAAAGCCCGGACCGGTCGTCAGCGGGCATGACGACGGTTACCGCCGTCTCGGAGAGCCGGAGCCGCGTCGAGACCTACTACGACGTCTGGCTGGAGATCAGTCTCGACGGCGGACGGGCATGGCATCCGGCCGAGCGGAGCGTCCGCATGACGCTCGAGCCTAGCTGATTGCGGCGACCGTCGAGTCCGATCGGTCGCGGCTCCTCGCTTGGCGTCCTGTGGTCCTCGGGGAGCGGCCCTCGCCCGGTAGAACGAACTACCAGTTGACCAGCCCCGAACACTGATTCGTTTCGCGCACCGTCCCCCCCGGTTGGCACACCGTCCATGCGTAAACATCTGTTCCCCATTGGGGGCATAGACAATACGCCACGGTGAACGGCGCGACAGGCCGCAATTGTAACAATTGCTCGCCACCGAGAGCGGTACGACCCGTGAGCGCGCGCTAGCCCTCCGAGCGATCCGGCGACGAGCTCGCCGCGCCACGCTCGCAAATCTCCCTGCCCAACTCCTCGAGCTGAGCTCTGGAACACCCCTCGAACCCCTGCCCGTCCACCTCATCGTACGCTGCGCACAGCCCCGCGCAGTGCGGGCCCCGAACCAGCTGGTCGGCCATGTTGAAGAGGACGTTGTCTTCCTTGAGGATGTGCTGGCGGATCAACGCCACGTAGTCCCGGCCGGCCCGCGTCAGCCGACCCAGGGCGGCCGGGTCCCCGGTGCGCGCCGCTCCGATCGACTGTGCCATCGTGGACGTGAACTGCCGTCCGAGCCGGTGCTCGTGCAGCATGACCGCGATCGGGCCGCTGTCGCGCGGGAGCCCCTTGTCCTCGAGGGCTGGGAAGAGAAGGCCCTCCTCCTTCCCGTGGTGGCAGGCGTCGGCGAACAGCTGGATGAATCGGATACACTTCTCCACCAACTCGTAGTCGACGTTCGCCGGCTCCCGATCGAGCAGTCCTTCGAGGACTCCGGCGACCTGCAGGATCTGCTGATGCTCCTGGCGCAGCAGCTGCGTGGGGTGGGTCTCGCTCATCGGGGCCTCCCGTGCGTTGGGTCGATCCGGGTGCGCGTCCTCGGACCCGGGCCTCCGTCGCGTGTAGATGGACTGGTAGCTTTCGCCGCCACTCGTGAAGCAGGCGACACATCCGTCTTCGAGCGTGTGCGTGCGGACCGGGTCTGCCGCGACCTCGTACCCGAGCTGCCGATACAGCTCGATCATCTCGTCTGCGCGAGCGCCGGCCGCGACGAAGCGGTGCTCCCAGCCGGCCTGGATCCGGTCGGGGTCGGGCGACGTGGAGCCGGTCATGCCCGAGACCGCGTGCGCGTCACGCTCATCTGCTGCCCGCATCCCGACCATCGGGAGCCGCCGGCCTCGAGCCGTCACGTCGACGCCCTCGTCCTCATCCGGCCTCGGGCCTCGCCCCGGAAGTCGGCGTGCCCTCCGACCGGAGGCGGGCCATTCGCCGATGTCCGAGGTACGCCGCACCCAGAGCCGACGTGAACTGAACGAGGTCTCCTTCGGGGACGTTGACCTCGGACGCCAACTGCTCCCGAATCACGTCGGCCATCCGCTCGAAACGGAGGATGCCACCGATGAGCGTGAACTCGGGCTCCATACCGACCCGCTTCATGAGCTGCACGGAGCGGCCCACGAGCGAGACGACCGCTCCATGCATGATGTCGGCCGGCGCCGAGCCCTGAGACAGCTGATTGATCACCTCGGACTCCGCGAACACGGCGCACACACCGGAGATCGCCACGGGCGTCTTCGAGGTCGAGACGAGCGGACCGATCTCTTCGGTGTCGAACCCCATGTAGCGTGCGGTCTTTTCGAGAAAGGCCCCGGTCCCGGCTGCGCATTTGTCGTTCAGGCGAAACGACTTGACCTTGCCGTCGTCGTCGATGCGCGTGGCCTTCATCGTCTGGCCACCCACGTCCAGGATCGTGCGGGTCCCCGGGAAGAGCAGGCAAGCACCCCGGGCCGCGGCGGTCAGGTCCGTGACGTGCGTATCCGCGTCCGCGAGCTGGTGGCGACCGAAGCCGGTCGTCACGACGTACCTGACCTCGTCCCTGCGAACTCCTGCTTCGACCAGAGCCTCCCCGAGCACGGTCTTCCCGACCTCGGCGAGCTTGAACCCGGTCGGGTGCATCGCACGTCCGACGATCTGGTAGTCGGCGTCCAGAATCACCGCCTTGGTGTAGGTCGACCCGAGGTCGATTCCCGCCGAGTAGATCATGATTCCGACCCCTTGTCTTGTGTCGGTTGGCGACTCGCCCGCACATGGTCGAGAGCGAAGAGCGCCGCCCCGAGAGCGCCCATGAAGTGCGATTCGTCGCTCACGTTCAGCTCGAGGCCCAGCCGATCCCGGAGCGTGGAGACCATGGCGCTGTTCTTGGCCACTCCGCCCGTGAACGTCACCTGATCCTCAATGCCGACACGACGGAGCAGGCCCGCGGAGCGCGCCGCGATGGACTGATGCACACCGAGGAGGATGTCCTGGATCTTCTTGCCCTTCCCGAGCCACGAGAGCACCTCCGACTCCGCGAAGACCGTGCAGGTCGTGCTGATCTTCACGGGGCGTTCACCCGTGAGCGCGGTTGGGCCGAGCTCGTCGAGCGGAATGTCGAGCGCGCTCGAGGCGGCCCCGAGGAATCTCCCCGTCCCGGCCGCGCACTTGTCGTTCATGCAGAAGTCGAGGATCTCGCCGTCGTCCGAGACACGGATCGCCTTCGTGTCCTGACCGCCCATGTCGACCACGGTGCGCGTGCCCGGGAACATGTGGACCGCACCGCGCCCGTGGCAGCTGATCTCGGTCACCTGCGCGTTTCCGAACGTGACCTTGTAGCGGCCGTAGCCGGTCCCGATCACGTACTCGACCTCTCGTTCCTCGAGCCCGGCCGATTCGAGCGCCTGCTCGAAGGCGGTCTGCGCGGCCTGCACCACGTTGGCGCCGGTGTCGGTGAGCGCTCGCGCCACGATCTTGCCGTCCTCGTCGACCAGCACTGCTTTGGTCTGAGTGGATCCGACGTCCACCCCGGCTGCGTATGCCATGTGGACCCCCTATTGAGTGGCCGCGGCTTTCGCGCGGCGGGAGGCGAGACCTTCGAAGAAGGCGTCGATGCGGTTCTTGAGCTGCGCTTCCGAGACGACACGGCGGTCCATCATGTCGGACTCGATGAAGAGCGACGGGACATCGGCGCGCGCCATGATCTCGCGGCGGCTGTCGGCGAGTCCCGTCGAGACGGTTCGACAGCTCTTGATGGGATGGTAGACCACACCGTCGGCGCTGAACGACTCGAAGTCGTCCAGCAGGGGGCCGGTGTGGAAGAACATGCTGTCCATCGCATCGCGGACTCCGAGCAGAAGACCCTCCGCCAGACTCTCGATGGGGCGCTCCAGGTCGTACTGGAAGCCGCGGTTCGCACCTCCGGACGCGAACCACAGATAGGTCGACGTGACGAACGTCCCGCCCCACTCGCTGAAGAGCTCGCCGAAGCGGCGGAAGATCGGATAGCAGGGCACGCCCACGAAGATGAGCCGGTAGAGCTCCTCTGTGAGCGTGCCGATCCCCTCCGCGCTCTTGTATTCCATCTCTTCGACCAGGTCGTCGAAGTAGCGGGCACCCTCCGGCGTGCCGCGCAGGCAATTCGAGACACCCAGGTAGATCGTCCCGTCCGTAAGGGCGTTGAAGACGGAGGGCCGCGATTCGTTGAGCTCAAGCACACGCTTCCACCCGCGCGCCATCGTGTTGGAATGGCCGAGCGTCTCCCTCAACCGGTCGATGTCGAACTTCTTGCCGCTGGTCCTCTCGAGCTCCGGGATCAGCTCCTCGAGCTGCGCCACGACATACCGCCGATCGTGGTCGAAGTCCGGGTGCCCGGGCATCGGGTGCAGCCCGGCCTCCCTGCTCCCGGGGGTATCGATGGTCACGATCGGGCAGTCGTACATGCGCTCCCAGATCTCGGCCCACTTGATGTAGGTGTTGCAGGCGTTCGTGTAGACGGAGATCGCGGGCTTCGGGATCCGTCCCATCGGGAGTCGGCCGCCCCGCAGCTGCGTCGCCACATCGGCCTTCACGTAGCCACAGATGTCGGGGGAGTAGCCGTAATCCTCGGCCTCGTCCAGGTACTCGTGCGCCTGGTGGCGCACCGCGGTCTGGAGCGAGTTGATCTCGGGAAACACAACGGGGATGTCGAAGCTGCGGAGCAGCTCCACGAGGCTCCCCATGACGAAGACGTAGGCAGCCCCACGCCCTTCCTCGGCCGCCACCCCGAGCTCATCGAACCACTCCCGGAAGAGGCGAGCGCCCTCCGCGTTGCCGCGTCCCACGATGCCGGCTTCTGCAGTCGCTGACATACCTGCCTCCTCAGTCGAACATCAGGTTCTCGACGAACGTCTCCAGCTGGATCTCCAGATGGTCGAAGCTCGTCATGTTTTCTTCGAATTCGCTCACGAAGTAGGGGACCTTCGCTTCGTCGAGCGCGTGTGTGTACGCGACCTGCTCCTCCAAACCGGGCTCGCACATCTTGGCCGCCGTGACGATGGCGGCGTCGGCCCCCGCGTCCCGGATTCGATCCAGGAGCATGTCCTCCTTCTTCTTCCGGTTGTCGTGCTGGACGGGCGAGTACGAGGAGTCTTCCAGGTACGCCTCGGCCAAGGACGACAGCGGGTCACCCTCCGTTGGCACGTCGGAGAGGATCCAGCGCATGCCGATGAGCAGGTCGTCATCGACCACGTAACACGAGCGCGCCACCGCCCGGATCAGGTCGAGCGGCGGCTGCTCGCAGAAGCCGCCCTCGAAGACCACGCGTATCCGGTCCGGCCGGCTCACCTCGCGCGCCCGGATCATGGGGAGCGCCGCCTGGAGCACCTCGTTGTGGTCCTCGCGCCGCATCAGCCCACCCAACGCCATGAGCGCATACGCCTCGTCGGCGGAGACCTTCCACGGCTCGTCCTTCTTCACCGTGTACATGTCCCGAAGCAACGAGCGGTTGCGGTTGTAGACCTCGATCGAGCCCCGCAGGTCGTCGACCTCGACGGAGCGGCCCATCACCTCCTCGACCACCCGCTGCATTCGCGCGTACTCGCCTCGCAGGTAGGTGGCGCTGTGCGCGGAGTTGGCGTTCTGGGGCAGATACAGGATCTGGCACGGATAATCGAAGTTGCGCCCGAAGATCCCCGCGAGGTTGCGGGCTGCGTCGCAGATGGGGTGCGTCACGAACATGTCGAGCTCGACGCGATTCGTGAGCGCGATCTCGAGGGACGTCTTCAGTATCGAACAGAGGTACGATCCGAATCGTGAATCCGATTGGAGCGGCTCGACCGGCGCCCCCCGCATGCGGAAGGGCAGCGCCCCCGCCGCGTGAACCACCTCTTCCGGGAAGTAGACCTGGAAGTGACCCACGACCTTCCCCCCTCCTTCGCGCCATCGCCGGACTGTGGGGTAGGTGTCGTCTTCGAGGAGCTCCCGCGCGCTCCAGAGCAGCTCGTCGAGCGACTCGAAGCTCAGCTCCGGGATGTTCGGTTCGGCATTCATGAGTGGCTCCAAGCGGGTTGGCGTTTCTCCATGAACGACGCGAGACCTTCCTTCGCGTCCGCGGTCGTCATGAGCTCGTGCAGGTACATGTCGGAAACCGCGCGCATGCGCGCCTCCAGGTCTCCCCGACCGGTGCGCAGGGCCTTCTTCGCCTGGCGAAGGGCAGCGCCGCTGCGGGCGGCCACGGAATCGGCCAGTGCCATGGTCTCTCCGAGGAGCGCATCCGAGGGCACCACACGGAGCACGAGACCCGCGCGCAGCGCGGTGGCGGCGTCGATGGACGTCCCCGTGAAGACGAGCTCCGCCGCGACGCCGGCCGGAGCGAGCGCGGGCAGCTGGACACACGCGGCGGGCGGCAGCACCCCGAGCTGAATCTCGGGGACCGCGAAACGAGCGTCCTCGGTGGCGACGATCATGTCGCCGGCGAGCACCAGCTCCAGGGCGCCACCGAGGCAGCGCCCCTGGACCGCGAAGATCACCGGAAGCGGGAATCGATCCACCGCGAGGATCGTGTCCACGAACTCCGGGATCATCTCGTCACATTGACCGGGCAGGTGCTCCTCCACGGAGGCTCCGGCCGAGAAGTGCTTGCCCCGTGCGCGGACGACCAGCACTCGGAGTGAGGTGTCTGCCCTGTGGGTATCGAGCGTCTCACGCAGGCTCGTCAGAAGGCCGCGCGTGAGAACGTTCAAAGGGGGCGCGTCCAAGATCACTTGAGCGACCCCGTCGTGGGTTTCCACGTCCACCGGCATCTCGTCTCCCTCCTGGCGCGCCCCGCGCGCCCTCAGATGTACTGTCCGCAGTCCACGCGAAGGACCTCGCCCGTGACGGCCCGAGCTCGGTCGGAGCAGAGGAACACGACCGCGTCGGCCACGTCCTCCGGCTCGGTCAGCCGACCGAGGACCGAGTCTTCTAGCGCGACCGCCTGGAAACGCTCGGGCAAAGCCATCGCCATTTCGGTCATCACCATCCCGGGCGCGACGACATTGGCCGTCACACCGAACGCCCCCACCTCACGGGCGACCGATTTCGTGAAGCCGATCAACCCGGCCTTCGAGGCCGCGTAGTTGGCTTGCCCGAATCTCCCGCGCAGCCCGTTGATCGAGGCGACCGTGACGATCCTCCCCCACCCCTCGGACCTCAGGGCGGGCACGGATGCGTGCACCATCGTGAAGCATCCCTTGAGGTTCACCGCCAGCACGTCGTCCCACGCCTCCTCGGTCATCTTCCACACGACCGCGTCCCGCGTGATGCCCGCGTTGCACACGAGCACGTGCAGCCCCCCCAGCTCGGACACGGCGGCCTGGACGGCCCGCCGCGCTTCGTCCGCGCTGCGCACGTCGGCGATCGCGGTCATGCAACGGCGCCCCAGGCTCCGGACCTCGTCCGCCACCCCTCGGATGGCTGCACCGTCCACCACATCCAGGAGGCAGACGTCGTATCCGTCGTGTGCGAGCGCGCGGGCCACGGCCGCCCCGATCCCACGGCCGGCGCCGGTGACGAGCGCCACCCTGCCCTCCGGCCCGGAGCTCACGGCTCACCCCGCGAAGCGCTCGGCACGACCACCTCAGTCCGCATGTGCGTGCTGGGGAGATACGGCCCGCATCAGCTCGTCGTCCCACGGGTGCCCTTCGGCGAGCATCTGCCGGAGCTTGATGAAGTCCACCTCCCGGTGACCCTTCGGGCCCTCGTTGAACGCTCGGAAGCCGACCTTCGCTTCGGTCATCATGTTGAGACCGAGCCACTCACGGTTGGTGATCGCGTTCAGGTCCCAATGCTTCTGCTTGTGCTTACGCAGACTATTCACCGTCTTCGACGTGCAATCCGGCATCAGCAAGAGGACCTTCGTGCACAGCCGCTCCACTGCTTCGTCCAGGAGCGTGTGGTCCGTGACGGCCTCCGACATACGCTCCCTCGCGTGCTTCCGGTCGTCCCCAGCGAGGAAGTCGCCGTACACGAGCTCGCCGAACGGGCCGAGGAGGCGGTCGGTGACCACGAGCGGGTTGGGTATCCACCGCCCGTCCACCTTGAGCACCGGCACCACCTCGTTGATGAGGCCATAGAAGAGCGCCTTGTGTGCGCTCCACATCTCGCAGAGCACGCCGCTCTCCATCGCCCGCGAGAAGCCGACGTACAGCGGCAGGAAGTCGGTCGAGCCACCGTCGGGAGCGGATCCGTGCTTCGGTCCCGCCTGACCGAAGACCGCCGTGTCCGCGGCGATCGTGAAGTCGCAGGCCATTCCGATCTCCTGGCCACCGGCCACCCGCATGCCGTTGGTGCGGTTCACGACGGGTTTGTCGCAGCGCAGAATGCTGTCGATCATGTCGTTGAACAGCCGCATGTACTGCTTGTATTCCTGCGGATTGCCGGCGTAGTACTCGGCATATTCCTTCGTATTCCCACCGGTGCAGAAGGCCTTGTCTCCCGTGGCCGTGAAGACGACGGTGACCACGCGGCGGTCCATCGAGGCCTGTCGGAAGGCGAGGATCAGCTCCTTCACGGCGTCGGTCGTGTAGCTGTTGTACTGCGCCGGATTGTCGAGACTGATCCAGGCGTTGTAGAGCCCGCTGGCGGGAGCGCCGGAGGGGTCGAGAGCGGGACGCAGCTCGTATCCGATCTCCTGGAAATCACGCTCCGGAACCAGGGTGTGACTCTTGAGTTGCATGGTTGCTCCTTGTCGGTTCAGGCAGTCGGGTCGGGCACGAGGACGGCCCGTCGGTCCAGTTCGTGATGCGCGACCCGGCGTATGACGTCGATCCCCTCCGCGAGCGGGAACGTCTCGATGAAGGGCTTCAGGGCGATCTTCCCGCTCGTGACCAGCTCCAGCGCGGCGGGATACAGCTCGGGCAGACAGCCCCATGTGCCCTGAGCGGTCGCGTCGAAGGCCATGAGGTTGCTGAGGCGCAGGTTCACCTTCTCGAGGGTGAACCCCACCAACATGAGGACCCCGGCGTGGACCATGAGACCGAAGGCGGTCTCCTGCCCGGCCGGGTGCCCGGAGCACTCGAAGATCTTCCAGCCGTGCTGTGCGCATCCCCACTGCGCCGCGGCGTCCCGGATCTGCGCGCGAATCTCCCTGAACGGCGTCTTCGACGCGTCGATGGTGAGAGACGCTCCGTAGGGCGCGACGGCGGCGAGCTTGTGCGCGTCGACATCGATGGCGACGGTATGCGCGCCCGCCGCGGCGGCGATCTGGACGCTGTGTGTACCCACCCCGCCGACGCCCACCACGATCGCGAGGTCGCCGGGCCCGAGCCCGCTGCGCTGCACAGCCTGGTACGGCGTGGTGACCGCGTCCGCGATGACGGAGAGCTCCGCGAGCTCGAGGCCGCCCCGGTCGGACACGGGGCAGAGGCCGAGGCCAGGCACCTTGATGAAGTCTGCGAAGCCGCCGTCCATGTCGTTGCCCGGCATGAGCTGAGCCCTACACGCGTTGCCCCGCCCCGAGCCACAGAGGTCGCAATGACCACATGGGATGACGGAGGGCACGATGACCTCCTGCCCGACCATGTCGGCGAAGGAGGCTCCGGCAGCGACCACCTCGCCCGAAATCTCGTGTCCGAGCGTGATCGGGGGCGGGTGGCGCGTTGCGACCCCGTCCTTCCAGAAGCCGATATCCGTGTGGCAGACGCCGCATCCGGCCACCTGCACGATGACATCGTTCTCGCCTGGCTCCGGCAGGGGCAGCTCCCGAAGCTCGAGAGGCGCCGAGGGCGCCACGAGCTGCACGGCCTTCATGATCTCTCTCTCATTCGCCCGCTGCTGGCGGACGCTCAGCTACACCTCGTCACCTCCGATCGGCCACGTCACGATTCGAGCCCGCGGATGAGCAGGTCCGCGAACGTCTCGCCCAACGAGGGGCCATCGGCCCCACCCTCAGGGTCGTACCAGCGGGCGATCCAGTTGATGGCCCCGAGAATCGCGAAGACCGCGATCTTCGGTTCCACCGGCCGGATCTCACCCGCCTCCACTCCACGCGCGACCAGGTCCCGAAGGACGGACTCGTAGCGGTCGCGGCCCGCGATGATTTCGGCACGTCGGTCAGGAGAGAGGGCGGAGACCTCGAAGGCCAGAGGGGAGCCTTCGAGCTCTTCCGTCATGACGCGGACGTGCTCGCGGATCAGATACGCCAGACGTTCCCGGGGCGACGTACAACATGCCTCGGAGGCCTCGATCATTCGGTCCAGCTCTGCCAGCGACTCCTTGTGGCAGGCGTAGAGGATCGAGTCCTTGTCCGGGAAGTAGTGGTAGAGTGCCGCCTTCCGGATGCCCAGCCGCTCGGCGATGTCGTCGAGCGTGGTCGCGTAGTAGCCACGATCCCGCACGGTGGCGAGCGCCGCATGGAGGATCTCCCCCCTTCTTCGTGCCCGCTTCTCGCGGACGTGCGGCGACGCGACGGATGCTGCCTCGGGTGACACGGTCACTCCCGTGTTATTGAACACGAGTTCAAATTTCTACCGACGGTTCAGTTCTCGCAAGGGTGTCGCCTCTCGCGGCGCCCGTCGGTGTTTCCCGGACAGCGCGGCGCGGTCCTCACCCGACCCCGCGCCGAGACCTCGACTCCTATCGTGGAAGCCGGTAGTTGGACGGATCCCCTTGGCAGCCGAGGCTTCGACGCATGAGCTCTCCCCCACGCCGTATCATCGAGCCGTTCCGTATCAAGGTCGTGGAGCCGATCCGGATGACGACGCCTGCGGAGCGGCACGAGCACCTCGTCGAGGCGGGCTACAACACGTTCAAGCTCCGCGCGGATGACGTGCTCATCGATCTCCTGACGGACTCCGGAACAGGCGCCATGAGCGCCGAACAGTGGGCTGCGGTGATGCGGGGAGACGAAGCGTACGCGGGGAGTCGGTCGTGGTACCGTTTCGAGCGCGCCGTGCGCGAAATTTTCGGCTTCAAGCACGTGATCCCCACGCACCAAGGCCGCGCAGCCGAGCGCATCCTCTTCTCCACCATCTGTCGACCCGGCCACGTGGTGCCCAACAACACACATTTCGACACGACCCGAGCGAACATCGAGGCGACGGGGGCGGAGGCGCGAGACCTTCCGGTGCCCGAGGGTCTCGTGCCCGCCGAGCCCCATCCCTTCAAGGGCAACATGGACGTCGGTGCCCTCAGGACGCTGATCGACGAAGTGGGCCCCGAGCGGATTCCCGTGTGCATGTTGACCGTCACCAACAACACGGGCGGGGGCCAGCCCGTCTCGATGGCCAACATACGGGCCGTCTCGGAGGTCTGCCGAGAACATGGCATCCCCTTCTATCTGGACGCCTGTCGATTCGCGGAGAACTCGTTCTTCATCAAGAAGCGCGAGGAGGGGTTCGCGGACCGTTCCGCTCGAGACATCGCCGGCGAGATGTTCTCCTACGCCGACGGCTGCACGATGTCTGCCAAGAAGGACGGGCTCGCCAACATCGGGGGATTCCTGGCGACCAACGACGACGAGCTGGCCGTTCAGGAGGAGAACCTCCTGATCCTCACGGAGGGGTTCCCCACGTACGGAGGGCTCGCGGGACGAGACCTCGACGCCATCGCCGTCGGGTTGAACGAGGTGCTGCACGAGGACTACCTCACCTACCGAATCGAGGTCGCTCGTTATCTCGGTCAGCACCTCACCGACGGTGGCGTACCGATCATGCAGCCCCCGGGCGGGCACGCGGTCTACATCGACGCCGCAGCGTTCCTTCCCCACGTGCCTCCTCTCGAGCTGCCGGGGCAGTCCCTCGTCGCGGAGCTCTACCTGGCGGGCGGCATCCGAGCGGTCGAGATCGGCACAGTCATGTTCGGGCACCGCGATCCGGACACGGGAGAGGAAGTCCCGTCGCGAATGGAGCTCGTCCGTCTCGCCCTCCCGCGCCGTGTCTACACCAAGAGCCACATCGATTACCTGATCGACGTGACCCTCGAGGTCTGGGGTCAGCGTGAGCAGATCGGCGGCTTCCGGTTTGCGGAGCAGGCACCCGTGCTCCGGCACTTCACGGCCCGGTTCGAGCCACTGTACGCGATGGAATCATGAGGTGCCGGACGAAGCCTCCTTTCGTAGTCCGCCGGCGTGCCGCAAACTGTTCTAAATTCCGGCGAGACGAGCGGACGCGGCTGACTGCGCCCCCCCGGCCTTCGTGCTGCCCCGTGCTCGTCGTCGTCGTAGGGCTGAACAGCACCAGGAGGACCGGGTTTGCGTAGACTGACGACCACCCTCGCGGTCACGGCGGCGTGTGCAGGGATTCTGCCCTCCGCCGTCGAGGCCCAGGACTGGACGCAGCGTGAGTATCCGCTGGCGCCTCCGAACGCCAACAACAACTTCGTCGCCCCGTACTTCGACGGCTTCTACCAGAACGAGGACGGCACGTACACGCTCTCCTTCGGCTTCATGAACCGGAACGACGAGGCCCTGATCGAGATCCCCCTCGGGGTGAACAACCGGATCGAGCCCGCCGAGTACGACGGCGTGCAGCCGACCTCGTTCCCGACCGTGCGATACACGGCCTTCGGGGGACCGCGCGAGCGCGGCGCGTTCGGGGTCGTCGTGCCCGCCGACTTCGAGGGCGACGTATGGTGGACCGTCACCACGGACGGTTACACCACGCGCGTCCCGGGCCGGCTCGAGTCACCGGGTCAGATCATCACGGGTGCCTACGAGCTGAGCACGGGCGCCATGGCCGCCGGCTCGATGCGTCCGAGCATCCGGTTTTCCGAGGACGGACCGGCGGGTTGGGGCATCGAGGGAGTCCATCATCCGGAGACGCTGACCACCACGGTGGGCGAGCCGGTCGAGGTGCGGTTCTGGGCCGTCGACCGAGGTGAGCGTGAGCTCGGCCACGTCAACATGACGCTGTGGAAGTACCGGGGCCCCGTGGGGGCGGAGATCGCCTTCGAGTCCTTGTCGGAGGCCCCCGGCAACGCGGCGGAGGTCCGGCGCGGTCGACCGCACGGACCCGGTCCGGTCGCGACGCGTGACGTGGTGACGCTCCCCAACGAGGGCCCGAACGCCCATCAGGGGCATTTCAAGGCGACGTTCGACACGCCCGGCGAGTACGTCATCCGCATCCGCATCGACAACTTCAACGCTCCGGACAGTATGCCGGGCCAGCAGTGCTGCTGGTCGAACGGGTACGTCGTCGTGAGCGTGAACCCATGAGAGAGCATATTATTGCAGGAGGGCATGGCGGATCAGCTGTGCCCCCGTACGTGCCAGAGGAGCTGCCCATGCAAGTGTCCATCCGACGGTTGGTGTCACAAATCGTTACCGCCGGCCTTCTTGCCGTGCTCGTGGTTCTGGGGACGGGTCGCGAGCGTGCGGTCGTGGCTCAGGAGGCCGGAGGGCCGAGCCCTGATGCTTCCATGGACCTGACCTTCACCAAGGACGTCGCGCCCATCCTGCAGGAGAACTGCCAGGTCTGTCACCAGCCGGGCGCCATCGGGCCGATGTCGCTCATGGAGTATCAGGATGTCCGGCGCTACGCCCGTCGGATCTCCCGGATGGTCGAGGGGCGAGACATGCCTCCTTATCAGTACGACGACGACGTCGGCATCCAGGATCTCAAGGAAGACTGGCGGATGAGCGACGACGACATCGCGACCATCAGCGCATGGGTGGCCGCCGGCGCACCCGAGGGTGACCCGGCCGACATGCCGCCGCCGGTCGAGTGGCCCGATCCGGCCGAGTTCCGTCTCGCCGACCGCTTCGGTCCGCCCGACATGATCGTGAAGTCCGATCCCTACGACGTCCCCTCGGCGGGTCAGGATCGGTGGTGGCGACCGGTGGTCCCGACCGGAGCAACCGAGGAGCGGTGCATCATGGCGATCGAGACCAAGCCCTCGGTCGTGGGTCGCGCCGTGGCTCACCACGCGAACTCCTCCTTCACCGTCAAGGGCGAGCGCGCCGGACGACTCTCGGAGTACGCGCTCGGAAAGGTCGGTGAGATCGTGCCCGAGGGTGCCTGCCGCAAACTGCCTGCCAACTCCGACGTCACCTTCGACATCCACTATTGGCCGAATGGTGTGGACATCGAGGGCGACCAGGTCGAGGTCGGCATCTGGCTCCACCCCGAGGAATACGAGGGCACGTACGATCAGACGCTGACCCTGTATTTCCTCCAGGGCGGCCGCGGATACGACATCGCGCCCCACGGAACCCTGATGACGCAGGGCGTCCATCAGTGGGACACCCCTGTCCGCCTCGACAGCTGGCAGCCGCACGGTCACACGAGGCTCGTGGCGATGTCGATCGAGATCCTCCGCAAGAACGGCCAACGCGAGATGGTGAGCATGGTCTCCAACTGGAGCGCCCTCTGGCACCACAGCCACATCTACGGGGACGACTCGGCGCCCCTGCTCGACGTCGGCGACCAGGTCATCATGACCGCCTGGTACGACAACACCGAGAACAACCGGTACAACCCCGACCCCGACCAGTGGGTGGGCATCGGTGACCGCACGGCCGACGAGATGTCGCATGCGTGGATCGCCGTGACGCACGTGGACGAGGAAGGGATGGAGAAGCTCAAGGCCGAAAGGGCGGCACGCCTCATCAGCGAGCAGCCCGACCGTTGAGGTTCCGTGACGCGCCTGCCCCCGAGAGGGGGCAGGCGTCGCGGAGACAGCGGCGGCACACACGTCGCCCGTTCGAGTCCTAGTAGGACCATGACTCGAACGCCGCTGCCCACGCCAACGCGGCCACCAACGGCACGAGCACGACGAAGGCAGTCCACCCCCGGAACTTCTTGACCTCGAGCGCCTCCACGTCGTCCAGAGCAACGACGGCTGTCGTCGGACACGTGTACCGCCGGTTCCTCCGGTCTCCGACGGCCTGACATGCGCCCGAGATGACCCGGATCGAATCCGGGTCGAAGCGGGGGGCACTGATCACCACGCGACTTCCGTCGTGTTTGACCACGCGAACCACCTCGGGGGTCGGTGAGGCATCGTACTCGCGAGGACTCACGGGGACCGGGTCCCAGCGAAAGCAACCCGTTGTGACGAAGGTGGTGAACAGCACGAATATGGCGGCTCTGCGCGGAAACATGTGGACCTCCGGAACGAGGGAATCGCCGCTACAGTTTGACGCTGTCCGCGCCGGCTGCCTGTACGTCGGTGTACGTAGGTGCCGGTGCCGTCTTCCGGCGGTTCCGGCCCATGGGTCGCGAGACTCGGGCGCCGTGGAACCGCCGGTTGCGCCGGGCCTCCGACCCAGGGGATGTTGCGGGCGTCGTGACCGCTACGCCGACCCAACCCGTCTTCGAGCGGCCTGAGCCATCGAGATGACAAGGCACCAGACCCGGCTGACGCTCTGCACCCTGGGCGTACTCGCATACTCGACCCCGCCGACCCTCGGCGCCCAGTCGCTTCTCGAACGGTACGCGGCGGTCGGAGAGGAGCAGCTCCTCGACCCGCCCGACGACGAGTGGTTGATGTGGCGGCGCACGTACGATCACTGGGGCTACAGCCCCCTGGACCAGGTCGACCGGGAGAACGTCGCCGAGCTCCGGCTCGCCTGGGCTTGGACGATGGAGCGGGGGATGCAGGAGACGACGCCGCTCGTGCACGACGGTGTGATGTTCCTGCCGCAGGCATGCGACTTCGTCGAGGCGCTCGACGCCCGAGACGGGACGCTGCTCTGGACCTACCGAAGGAGACGAGTGCTCTTCGGCGACCGCCTCTTCATCGCCACGCACGACGCGTTCCTCGTCGCACTGGACGCTCGCTCGGGAGAGGTCGTGTGGGAGGAGCAGGTGGGCGACTGGACGGTCGGACACCACTACTCGGGTGGACCTCAAATCATCGAAGGCCGAGTGGTCGCGGGGATGTCCGGGTGCTACAACATCAACACCCGCTGCTGGATCTCGGCCCACGACCCGGAGACCGGAGCGGAAGTGTGGCGCACGCACGGCATCGCCTACGACGACGAGCCCGGCGGCGACAGCTGGGGTGATATCCCGAACGAGGAGCGCCGGGGTGGCTCCGCGTGGATCGCCCCCAGCTACGACCCCGAGCTCGGCCTGATCTACGTCGGCGTCGCCGTACCCATCCCCTGGGGGGCCGTGCAGCGGGGGACCGGTGACGGCGACGCGCTCTACTCCAACTCGACGCTCGCCCTCGACGCGGGCACCGGTGAGGTCGTGTGGCACTTCCAGCACCTGCCGGGCGACGAGTGGGACCAGGATCACGCCTTCGAACGGATCTTGGTCGAGACCACGGTTTCGCCCTCCTCCGCCTCGGTCGAGTGGGTGGCGCCCGACCTGGTGTCGGGTGAGAGCAGAAAGGTGGTGACCGGTGTCCCGGGCAAGCCGGGGATCGTGTGGACGCTGGACGCCCGAACGGGCGACTTCCTCTGGGCACGCACCACGAGCTACCAGAACGTGCTGGTCGGCGTGGACGCGGAAGGGAGGAGGGGCATCGCCAACCCCGAGCTGAAGCACCCGCAGATCGGCGAGAGCATCATCGTCTGCCCGGACCTGCGGGGAGGCACGAACTGGCAGGCCGTCGCCTACAGTCCACAGACCAACGCGTTGTACGTGCCGAGCAACAACACGTGCATGGACTACGTGCTCAACGAGTTCGAAGCGATGGAGGGCATGTATCACGGATCAGCGGACTACCCGCGCATCCACGTGCCCGACTCGGACGAGCAGGTGGGTCAATTCACGGCGGTGAGCGTCGAGACCGGTGAGACCCTGTGGGACGTTCGGCAGCGGGCCGGCTTCGGCGGGTCGGTGCTCACCACCGCGGGCGGTCTGGTGTTCGCGAGCGACGACGCACGTCGCTTTCGGGCCTTCGACGCCGAGACCGGCGACGTGCTGTGGGAGCAGATCCTCAACGCGACGGCGGGCGGCTTTCCCGTCTCCTACGCCGTCGACGGCACACAATACATCGCGATTGCGGCCGGAGGTGGTCCGAACTACCTGACGCTCACGAGCGAGATCCGACAGAGGCCCGGCGGCAACATGCTCTTCGTGTTTCGGCTCCCGAACTAGGAGCGCTCGGGATCCAGCCCGACGAGCCCCGCCTTACCGAGCTCCTCCATCGCCCGGCCCAGCGTCTGGCCGACCTTCCGCACCTTCAAGTCGGCCGTATTGATCAGGCTCACCGCGCCGATCCACTCGTCGTCTCCCTTCTCGACGTTGATCACGGCGGTGGGCTCCCCTCGGTCATTGAGCAGCTGGACCCTCACGGTCGACGTTCTCTGGTCTTGAGAGATCCCGATCGCGAAGTCCTCGAACCTCACGCGGTAGGCATCCGATCCTCCGTTCGCCTCCCAGTTGATCTCGGACTTCCTGCTCTTCTCGACGAGGCCCGTGAAGAACGGCTTCAGCTCTAGTGGCACTGGCATGGGTCTCACACCTCATTCCTAGGTGATCAGATGGAGACGACAGGCCGCCAATCGACACGGGTTCGCCTCATCTTGATACTCCCTACGAAAAACACGCGCCGGTGGACGAGCGATCGACACCGGCGTCTACCCGCAGCTCCCGTTCAGGTAGCAGTTCGCGTTGATCTCGTCCCTTGGAATCGGATAGAGCGTGCCGGGCTCCGTAGCCGCCACGGACTCCGGGTCCCATGAGTCCGAATCGATGTCGAAGCGGTACAAATCGCCGAGTCGCCGACCGGTCAGGAAAAGGCGCGCCTGCCTCTCGTGAATCAGCATGTCTCGGGCTGTGACCCCCGAAGCGGCGCTCCACGCCGTGAGTCCCTCGAACGCGCGCACCTGATTCACCGCGGCGGCGAACGTTGCGGTGTCGGCGCCGGCAAGAGCGTCCTCGGCCGCGATCAGGTGCATCTCCTGAGCGCTGAGCACGGTCAGCGTCTTGAACGGGCACGGACCCGGTACCTGGAAGATCTGAAACACGACGCGGTCGACCGTCGGATCGGGCACGTCGTCGATCGGGTCCCTGAGCCTCACGGAGTCGGCCCGCTGGTTGTCGGCGGTCGGGTAGACGTACCGGTCTCCGAACCGCATGCTCACCAGACAGTTGGTCACCTCGGCGGTTCGCGACAGCAGGATGAAGAGCGGGAAGTCGAACTCCAGGCGCCAATCGCTGGGGTCGACAGCCAAAGCGGCCCGCGCGTCCGCCGCCGCCTCCGCGTCGGCCACGAAGCCCTCCCCGGAGACGTCGGCCGGCGGTGGGCGGATCCGCTGCCACACCTGCCGGGCGTGCCGGGCACGCGCGCGCGCCGCCAAGAGATCACGCTCCAGATCGCCCCCCGGCTGAAGAGCAAGTCCGGCCGTCGCGAAGTCGATCGCGGAGTCGTAGAGCCCGACCATGTTGTCCGGGCCGAGCGGCGGCCCGGCCTCGGTGAGGTCCGACGGCGCGTAATCCTCCATGCCATCGGCAAGCGTCGGGTAGATGATCGCTCCGTAGAGGTACGCCCTGGCCAGAGGCTCGGGATCAACGAGCTCCCCGGCCTGATTCAGGCTGTCCAAGAGCCCGATCGCCTCCTCCGCGAACCACTGTGCCGCGCCGATCGATGGAAACACTTCGTTCAGCCCGGCGTTGTCGGGCGACGTGAGGTCGCCACGATCGAGCTCGTCCCACCAGGCGAACTGTCCCACGAAGCGCAGCTCGTCTGAAGCAGCCGACAAGAGGAGCAACATCGCGTCCCAACCCTCCTGCACGGCGATGAGAGAGCCGTTGGCCCATAGCTCGGCGGATTCCGCGTTGCGAACGTCGTCAGCCTCGATCGCGGTCACGTTCTCGACCTCCAGGGCGCTGTCGCAGCCGGCGAGCAGAGAAACCGCCAGGGCTGACGCGGCCACCGTGGCACGCACCATCAGAACACCACCCGCACGCTCATGCCGAACCGCTGGGGCAGAGGCAAGTTGAACGTCTCGGTGGCCTCGAGGAAGTTGCACCGGACCCCCTCTTGTGCCTCACCTCCTCCGCCACACCGGCTCATTTCGTTCGCTTCCGGGTCCACGCCGCCGTAGCGCGTCCAGACCGCGAGGTTGCGACCCGTGACGCTGACGGTCACGTCTCCCAGACCTGCACGCCCGCTCACCCCTTGAGGGAGTCGGTACGTGAGGCTCACCTCCCTCCAGCGAACGAAGTCGGCGTGCTCGATCTGGTTGAGGCCGGAGTACGGGAAGAGCGCCGCCAACTCGTTCGCCCACTTCATCGCAGCCGCGAGGCGCCCATCGACGTCCCCCTGGGTCGCCGGATTCAGCAGCGTGGACTCGACCTCGGCCACCTCCCGGGTGTTTGTCCCGATCGCTGGATGTGCGTTTCGAAACGCCCTCGTCAGGTTGCTCACGTAGTAGTTGCCGGCCCGATACTCGAAGAGCGCATTCAGGCTCACGTGTGATCCGAGCGTCAGATTGGCTCCCAAGCTCCCCTGCCAGTCGGGCGTCGGCTTGCCCAGCACGTTGTCCAGCAGGTCGCCGTCCCCATCGTCGTCGCGCAGCATGGGGCCCAGACCCGGATCGCCGAGGCCGATGGAGGGCATCGAGCCCAGGTAGGCCCGGAAGGTGGCGAGATCATCGGGAAGACCGTCCCCGTTGCTGTCGAAGGGAACCGTCGACCCCGGAGTGAAGCATACGTCCGACGTGGATCCACATTCGGGAATCAGGCCCGCGCCGACGAAGGTGCCCGGTGCGAGCCCCTCGTCGATGACATTCCGATGCCGGGTGTAGGTGCCGGAGACGTTGATCACCGGGGCTCCACCCATGCTGGTGACGATCTCCGACATGTACGCAGCATTCGCGAACAGGTTGAGCGTAAGAGCATTCTTGTCGAGCGCCAGAGCATTCAGCTGGACCTCCCACCCCTGCGCATCCAGCTGGCCCACGTTGTCGAGCTGTGGGTGGACGAACCCGCCCGCCGCCGGGAAGTGGCGAGCGATCAAGGCGTCTTCGGTCGTTCGGTCCCAATACGTGACGTCGAAGCCGACACGCCCATCGGCGACCTCGCCGTCCAAGCCGAACTCGAGCTCGGTCGAACGTTCGGGTACGAGCAGGGGATTCCCGAGATTACCGGCGAAGATCCCACCACCGGCGGGGGTCTGGCCCGCGAAGAACGTCGTGCTCTCGTCGAAGACACCCGGTTGGAGACCCGACCTGCCCACCGCCGCTCTGAGTCGAAGCGTGGGCAACCAGTCGAGTGGCCATGCGTCCAACTCGCTGACGACGGCCGACACCCCCGCCTTCGGGTAGATGGCGCCATCGGCGTCCTTACCGAACGCGCTCGTACGATCGAAGCGTGCGCCGACGGTCGTGAAGAGCCAATCCCGAAAGCCGAGTTGCTCCTGAACGAAAAGCCCCAGGCTCACCTTCGATTGGATCCAGCTCTGAGCGTTCGTCACCTCCCCGGCCTGGAAGACCTCGATGCCGGTTGCCGGAAAGACCGCGCCGAGTCCAGTCTGAAACGTCGACTCGGAAAAGAAACGCTGGCCACCGAACACGAGCTCGGAGCGGAAGTCGCTCCCGAGATCCGTGCTCCACCCGATTCTTCCATCGAGCGTGAGCTCCCGATGGACCCGGTTGTCGATGCCGTGCACACCCTGATTCGTGGTCGAAGACGTCGTCACACCATCGACCTTCCACCCGAAGGGCGTCGTTCGATCGAACGATTCGTCGACTTGGTCGAGGCCGACCAGCCCCTGCACGAAGAGGCCC
>JBDHDM010000056.1:0-15509 GCA_039591515.1 Gemmatimonadota bacterium
ACCCGTTCCAGCGCGGCGGCATCTTGGTGCCGGGCGGGGCACTTCGTATCGACTACCTCCCGGGGCGCGATCACTCGTTGGGCGTGGGGTTGAGGCTTCCGTTCGGTCAGCCGTTCATCGGGCGCACGCGGCCGCGGCAGGACCACGTCGAGCTCTCGAACCCGGAACCGCCTCCCATCTTCCTGATTCCCGATTCGACGTTGGTGGAGGCCCTGTCCAACACGTCCGCGTACGCGCACTGGGTGAACCGATCGACCGTGCCGTTCGCCGACCAGTGGGCTTGGGGCCCGGAGAACGCCCTTCAGGAGTTCACCGACGCGATGATCGAGCTCAAGCTCCACCTCGTGGGCGAGCAAGGCGACCCGATGGACGTCGGCTCGCCCGTGGACGTCCGGTCTCCCGTCCAGGACGTGCTCGGATACCACCGAGAGGTGGAACGAGCCTTCTCGATCGCAACCTCCGGGCGGAGCCTGGCTGCGGGCGAGACCACCCCGTTCGGCGTGCAAACCGCCGACAGGGCGCGAGAGATCATCCTCGAGCAGGTGTTGCTCCCCTACAACCGCATGCTGGGACAGAAGAAGAAGCGGGATTCGACGTGGGGGCTCGGGGCGGCGGCCTCCGGAGAGTTCTACGAGTGGCTGACGCGAGAGACGTCCCTGGACTTCGCGCAGCTGCGTGCGACGACCTGGACCTTCGCCCAGCTCCTGGACGTGATCGAGGGCGTCAGGGCGTACAACCTCGACGTGTGGAGGGACTCGCGCTTCGTGTGGCTCCCGTTCCAGTTGGGGCTCCAGCCCGAACAGCACGACGAGCAGCACGAACTGAACGCGATCGTCGAGCGAGCCACCCGGCAGCCGTTCACCCGGGGCAACAAGCGCTGGTACATCGAAAACGATCAGTTCCAAGCCGAGCTGACGCGGATGATTCGCGAGGCCGAAAGCTATCACGTGCTCTGGATCCACGACTTCCGTGGCTACGACGCCGAGGGTGACCCGGACGAAGAGGGGTTCAAGCAGATCGTCGAGTCGTATTTGCCTGCGCTGATCGAGCGGGTCGGCCAGTACGACGCCGTGGGGAAGATCCCCCAGTATCTGATCTTCATCGATCAGATGTACTACCAGGCGAACGGGTGCAAGCTGTGGCTCGACCTCCTCCAGGATCCGCTGAACCACCAGATCGAGTTGCCGGACGAGTTCAGCGCCTGGGAGGACTCGATCGCCGGCTTGCAGACCGAGCTGCGGTTCGCCGTTGCGAACTCGCCACTCATGCAGTCTCAGGCGCTCCATTTCGGAGACGGCTGGATCGAGAACTTGGTCAAGGTCCACGTCAACGTGACGAACCCCCCTGACCCCTCGTTCTGGACGGACGAGATCTTCCCGTTCTTCATGGGTCTCTCGGACGTCGTGATGCGCGACCACCGCAAGATCGCGTTCTACGACGTGACCGAGGAGGACCCGTACGAGGGGATGGCCATCTACACGGGCATGGGAGTCGGCGAGCACTACGTCGGCGCCTCCTGGGAAGACCGGGCCATGATGGTGCAGGGACCGGTGTTGCGCTCGCTCAAGGATGCCGCCCGTCAGCTCCTCCTCAACCAGGGATTGACCGATCGGGACATCCCGTGGGAGCTCCGGCCCAAGGTGATGGCCGAAGGCTACGACCAGATGGTCGGGGACAGCCTCGCGGCGATCGGGGACTGGGGCGGGGACATGCAGCTCCACAACCAGATCGGCTTCCGCTTCAAGGCCGTGACGGTCTTCAAGGCCACGCTCTATTCCCTCATGCCGCCGGGCTCCGTCATCAAGGCACCCGATTCGATCTGGGGCTCACACTTCTGGGGATCGATGCTCATCGGCCACGCGCTCCGGGGTGGTCGCACGCTGCTGATCGCGCCCGCCATCGCGAACGCGCCGAGCGCCGGCTTCCCCCAGATGTCACGTGCGCAAGACGTTCTGACGCGTGTGTTCGTCGCCAGTCAAATCTTCGAGGAAGAGATCGGACAGCTGGGTGGGTTGCTCAAGGTAGGCCTGTACGATTCCGACCTCGCGGTGGGTGACGTTGCCCGCAAGCTGCTGGCTTTTACGGGGCAGCTAGAGGAGACGGCATGGCTGCGGGACCTCTATGGGTTCCATCCGGACGTGCGCCCCCAGCTCGCAGAGGAGGCCGCGATCCTGATGGACGAGGGGTACGCGCACGTGTACGCCGAGGGCGAGCAGATGGAGCCCCCGAAGCTGCACATGAAGGCGCACTACTTCGCGACCGGCGAGGCGTGGGATCGGCTGTTGTCGAGGCCCGAGGTGGCGCAGCCGCTTCGGATCTACTTCCGCGAGCTCGCCGAGCGGAATCGCGCCCTGGCGCGCGGTGAATACCGGAACTTCCGCATCATGGCCGACGAGCTACTTCCGCCTACGCGGGAGGTCCTGCTCGAGTACGCTTCCACGCTGTCCGAGGCGGAGCGGTCCCGCCTTGCGCTCTTCTTCGCCATCGGCTCCCACAACCAGAACAACCGCAGTCTCGCCCTCGACGGGGAGGTGGCCCTCGTCGTCTCCGGCTGGTCGGCGCTGTTCGGGCTCCCGGACTTCCTCATCATCGTCGGCCTGTCCGAGTGGATCGACGATCTGGACGAGCTGGAGGCGCTGTTCCCGAGCTACCGGGGTATCAAGCGGCGCATCAGCCGCATGATCCGGATTGCCGTTTGACGTTGCGTCAGCTCGCGTAGGGGTCGTCACCCTCGAACCGCCGTCGTGCCTCCGCGAGGCTCTCGAGGCTTCCGATGTCGAACCACCGACTCTGGAGTCGGGTCGCGTAGCACGGCACACGCTCGACGAGCCAGGACAAGAAGTGGCCCGGGGCGTCCCGATCCCCGATCTCGAGGTACTGATCGAGCAACGCGAGGTCCTCGGCCGGCATGAAGTAGAGGGCGATCGCGCTGAGGTCGGTCTGCGGGTCACTCGGCTTCTCCCGCAGGCGTACGACCCGTCCGTCCGGTCCGAGCGTGACCTCGCTGTAGGGCGAAGGGCCGTCGGGCAGCTGCACCGTGCGCACCAGCATCGTCGTTCTGCGACGAGCGTGGAAGTCTCGAAGCACCTCCCCCAGATCGATGTCGAACAGGTGGTCGCTGGCCAAGACGATCGCGTGGTCTCCCTCCAGGGGCACCTGTTCGAGCGCGAGCTGCAGGTCGCCGAGGGCCCCCAGTCGTTCCTCGTTCGAGCGGGTGTCGTCGTTCAGGAGGGTGAAGCGGACCCACGGCTCCTGCTCCTCGACCCAACGCTGGAAGTGGCCGAAGAACAGGTCGTTGGTGACGATCACGACATCGGTGAGCTCCTCGATCACGCGGAGGCGGCGCATGAGGTGTGAGAGAATCGGCCCGCCCCCGACCTCGAGGAGTGCTTTGGGAAGCTCGCGGGTCAGCGGGTACATCCGCGTCGCATAACCGGCGGCGAGCACGTACGCTTTCACTGGACCTCCGGCCGGCACACGCCAAACCCGGCCTCGAGGAACGCGGCTTCCACCGTCTCGAGGTGCGCGCCCGCTCGAGGGGCGATCAGAACCGCGCCTCCGGAGCCGCAGAGCTTCGCGGCGCACCCGAGGTCTCGGGCGATGCGGACCATCGCCGCATCGTCTTGGGTCACGTCCGTGATGCCGAGCCTCAGCCCGTAGTTGTCGTCCACGGCCTGGGCGAAGGCATCGACATCGCCCGCCTCCATGGCGGACAGTCCACGATCGACGACCTGGCGAAACTCGCTCATCGCGGCGACGACACCCGGGTCACCGGCCGTCCACCGGGCGCGCAGGTCCGAGTGCGTGGCACCGGATGGCCGTCCGGTCCTTTGCGCCCAGGCGACCAGGATCGGCGGGACGAGTCGGGGGTCGAGCACCCGGTACGAGTCGGGGGTCCTGGGGCCGGCGAGGTCGAGTAGCACGACGCTCTCGTAGGCTTGCACGACCCGATCCATCGGCCCGGCCACGATGCCCAGGTCTTCGACCTCGGTTGCGAGAGCGGCCTCGGCGAGCACGAAGCGATCCACGGGCTCGTCGAAGTAGTCCATGAGCGCGCGGAAGGTGGCGATGATCGCCGCGCTCGATCCCGCCAGCCCGACCTGGCGGGGGACGGTCGTCTCGCACGAGAGAGCGAGCCCGTCCGCGAGCCTGGCCTCGAGCGCGGCCGGGCACAGGACCGCAAACCGTCGCAGGGCCGCCCATGCGAGGCGCTCGAGCCCGTCGGTGTCGGCGGGGAGGTCACCCGCCAGGGCGTCGCCGAGACAGTCGAGCTCGACGGGGGTCCCCCCGGCGTAGAGGAGGAAGGAGTCGTTCTCGGACGCCGTGACACGTGCGCTGAAGTTCCGCACGGGGATCCCGATGGTCTTCCCGCCATAGCCGTCGGACGGGTTACCCAGGAGGCCGGCGCGCGCGAACGCGCGCCCGATGGATACGTCCTCTATGCCTCGATCCCTTCCACCACGCCGCGCATGAAGGCGAAGGAGCGTTGCATACCCGGCAGCGGATTCGACGGTCGGATCTCGTACTCGAGGTTGACGAATGCGCGGTAATCCATGCGATGCAGCGCCGCGAGCAGCCGCGCGACAGGAACCGCCCCGTCCCCGACTGCACATTGGCTCTCGGCCGACGTGAGGTCGGCGAGGTCCTTCATGTGCAGGTCGAGCAGACGCTCTCCCGCCATCTCGGCGGCTTCCGCCACGTCGATGCCTGTACGGGCCGTGTGCCCCACGTCGAGGCAGACACCCACACGGGGGTCCATGTCCCGGATGATGGGCAGCGCGTCCTGAGGTCCCGGGAAGTGCTCGTCCGTCGGTCCGTGATTGTGAATGGCGACGGCGATGTCGTACTCCTCCACGAAGCGCTCGATGCGCGGCAGCGTTTGCCGGGTCGGGGCGATCACCATGAGGGGCATCCCACTGACCCGTGCATACTCGAAGTACCGGCGGATGTCCTCGTCGGTGTCGACGTGCAACGTGACCGTTCCGCCTCCCACGATCTGGAGGCCTGCCGACTCGAACTCTGCTCGGCCCGCCTTCAGCTCTGCCTCGGAGGCCTCGTACGGCAGATGGAACGACTTGATGTTCACGTAGGGCGTACCGAGCGCTCGGATCGCCTGGATCGCATAGGCCCGCGAGAAGCTGCGTAGCGAGTAGCTCGCGATGCCGAGGCCGAATCCGACCGCTCGACGAGGTTCGGACGACGCTGCCGAAGCATCGCTCCGGCCCGGCACGTCGACCGTGCCGAGGCCGATCCCGGCCGCGCCTACCGTCCCGAGGAACTCCCGCCGCGAAGGTCCGTGACTCATACCACCGGCTCCCAGCCGGGCTCGTACTCCCGGCCCCACATGCCCCGCGCCCGATACGACGCACCGGAGAGGTGGGGGCCGTCCAGGGTCAGGGTCTCTCCAGTCGCCTGCGCGATGTTGGCGAGGTGGCACAGCAACTGGCTCTTTCGACCGTCGTGGATCGGCGCGGCCGGAGTCTCCTCCCCTCGTACGCTCGCGAGGAAGTTCTCGATGTGGAGATCGGTGAGTGATCCGCCGCCGCGCGTATCCATCGTCGCCTCCGAGTCCGAGCGGAGTCGGCGACGGACCTCGTTGTTGTCGTTGTCGTAGACGACGTACCCGTTCCGGTCCAGGATCACGGTCCCGTTCTCGCCGTGTATCGCCGCGCCCCGCCCTCGACCCTCCACCGGGCGTCCGTTGCAGCTCCGTCCCTCCCAGGTGATGTGCTTCCCGTCCTCGAACTCGAAGGAGCAGACCTGGGTGTCGTAGAACTCCCAGTCGTCATCGAAGTGGAAGCGTCCACCCGACGACGTGACGCGCGTGGGGTACTCGACATCGAGGGCCCAGCGGCACACGTCGATCTCGTGGGTGCCGTTGTTGTTCACCTCACCCGAGCCCCACCGCCAGAACCAGTGCCAGTTGTAGTGCACGACGTTGTCGCGGTACGGAGTCCGGGGCGCGGGACCCTGCCAGAGCTCGTAGTCGAGCCAGTCGGGCACGGGTGCCGCGACGCCCCGGCCGATCGGTCCGCGCGTGTTCGCATACCACGCCTTGCCGAAATACGGCCGCCCGATCAAGCCCTGGTGGATCTCCGAGATGATCTCGATCGACTCGGGGGCCGATCGCTGCTGATTCCCCATCTGCATGACGAGGCCGTATTTGGCCTCGGCCTGCACGAGCATCTCCCCTTCACGCGCGTTGTGACTGCACGGCTTCTCCAAGTAGACGTGCTTGCCTGCCTTGAGCCCCATGAGCGCCGCGGGCATGTGCCAATGGTCGGGCATGGCGATCACGATGGCGTCCACGTCGGGGCTCTCCAGCGCGCGACGGAAATCGGTCATCCCGTACGGGGCTCGCTCCTGCAGGTTCGAAACCGCCGAGACGGTCTTCTCCGTCGCCCGAATGTCGACGTCGCAGATGCCTACCACGTCCGCGCCGGACGACCGGGCGAAGGACTCGGCCAGCGCCCCGCCGCGGCTGTTCACGCCCACGATGGCCACGGACACGATGTCGTTGAGATTCCGTGCCCGGGCGATGGTGGGCGCGCCGAGAATCCCCACGCCGAGGCCCGCCACGGCGCCGTGCCGAACGAAGTCTCGACGGTCCATGCCCCCCTCTCGTCGCGTCATGGCTCGATCACCCGTATGCGAAGGTTGCGATACCACACGTCGTCGCCGTGGTCCTGCAGAACGATATGCCCCGAGCGCGGGTCGGCGAACCCGTCGATGGGCGCGTACTTGGAGGCGGCGATGTGTTCGTCGAACGGCTGGGACCCCACGTCGTACTCGAGCACCTTCACTCCGTTGAGCCAGTGCTCGCCGTGTCCGTCCACGAAGACGATCCGGCCTTCGTTGAACTCACCCACCGGTCGGAGCGGCTTGTCCGCGATGGGTGGGATCAGGTCATAGAGCGCCCCCGCCTGGCGCGTCTCGCCGTTCGCCGCATCCGGATGCAGCTCGTCGTCGAGCACCTGGTACTCGAAGCCAAGGGCCGCGGACGAGGGGACGTTGGAGACCGACATCTCCTGCGAGACGTTGTACTTGATGCCGCTGTTCGCGCCCGGAGCGACCTTCCACTCGAAGGTGAGCTCGAAGCTCGAGTAGGTCTCGACGGTCATGATGTCACCGCCCACCAACGGCTGCCCGTCCGGAGCCGTCGGGACGTCCCTGCTCGCGAGCTTCCGGATCTCACCGCGCTCGATCGTCCAGTGACCCTCCGGGATGGCCTCGCTCTCGATGCCGCGCCAGCCGGCGAAGGAGGTGCCGTCGAAGAGCGGCGCCCAGTCTCCGTCGGCGCTCGCAGCTCCATCGGCCTCGGAGCCGCCGTCATTGGCGTCGGCGGAGCTGCACGCCGTGACCCCCACAAGAGCGAGAACGAGAAGGGGCCAGCGACGCGAACGGGCGGGTCGTGGCTGCGGACGGACTTGACGCATGCCGGACTCCATGGGATTTCGTAAGGTCGGCAACATAGCACGCGGACTCGTCCGACGAGAGGTCATGCGCACCCTCCCCCCCCCAGTCACCACCCCGGCAATCGGCGCGCTGGCTTGCCTCGTCCTGGGCGGCTGCACGGCCGATCGCGACGTCACGGTCATCAAGCTCGGCCACGGACTCGACGTCACGACACCCGTGCATCTGGCCATGGAGCACATGGCGGAGCGGGTCGATGAGCTCTCGGGTGGCCGCATGCGCGTGGACATCTTTCCGAGCGAGCAGCTCGGCACCGAGCGACAGCTCTTGGAGCTGCTTCAGATCGGCTCCGTCGGTATGACCAAGGTCTCCGCCGCGGTGCTCGAGAATTTCGCGCCCAGATTCCAGGTGCTGAGTCTCCCGTACATCTTCCGCGACGAGGCACACCACTTCGACGTGCTCGATGGCCCGATCGGATCGGAGCTCCTCCTCGGGCTCGATCGCTACCGCCTCCGTGGCATGACGTTCTACGACGCGGGAAGTCGGAGCTTCTACACCAAGGGGCGGCGGGTCACCACCCCCGGCGACCTCGTTGGCCTCAAGGTGCGCACTCAGGAGAGCGCGACCGCGATGGAGCTCGTCCGAAGGCTCGGCGGCTCGCCCACCCCGATCGCGTGGGGTGAGCTGTACTCGGCGCTCCAGCAGGGCATCGTCGACGGTGCCGAGAACAACCCTCCGTCGTTCTACATCTCGGGGCACTACGAGATCGCCCGCTATTACACGCTGAACGAGCACACGCGGGTCCCCGACGTTCTCCTCGTTTCGAGCACCGTCTGGGACGACCTGACCGAAGAGGAGCGCGGTTGGCTCGGCGACGCCGTCCGCGCATCGACCGACCGCCAGCGCATCCTTTGGCGCGACGCCGTCGATGAAGCGCTTCGTGAGGTGCAGGCCGCTGGGGTCGAGGTCATTCGTGCGGACCCCACCCCGTTCGCCGACGCGGTCGAGGCGATGTATGACGCGTATCGGGACGATCCGGAGATCTACGCGCTCATCGAGCGGATTCGGGGGATTTGACCCGGGACGGTTCGCCCGAGGAGGGCATCGGCGCGGTGGACGGCACACCCGAGCCGATGGCACCGTGGCAGGTGGCGCCCGCCGTCACGCCCCGTCCCGGGGCTCCCCGCTTCCCGACAGCCAGAAGAGCCGGTCGATCGGAACGTCCAGCGCCTCGGATAGCCTGAGAGCCAGGAGGATGGACGGCGTCATGCGTCCACCCTCGATCGCGTTGACGGAGACTCGGGTGATTCCCGCGAGTGCCGCCAGCTCGGCCTGGGTCAGGTCACGCATCGCTCGGTGCACCTTCAGGGAGTTCTCGACCGTCCGATCATCCATGAGCGTCGAGCCAGCTGTAGCGCAGGTAGCTCGCGAAGAAGGTGGCGGCCCCGCAGGCCATCGTGAGCATCGCCATCCCCAGCGTGGCCGTTTCGACGGATGGGGGATCCGGTTGCGCGTATGCGGCCACGAACATGAGGGGCACCTGGACCACGTAGACGGCTCGGAGCGCCATCCGTCGGGAGCGATCCGCGTTGGCCTTTACACGTTCGTCTGTCCAGATCCGGCGATCCTCGAGGTCGTGGCGGCGCCACGACCGCCCGCGCAGCGCGACGTCGAGTGCGATCATCGAGACGATGAAGACCGCTGGGGGCGTGAACAGAAGCGCGAACAGCAGACCGGGGAGGATGAGGGCGACGATCATGCCGGCCCCCATGGCCACACTGAATGCCAGGCCGAGGCTCATCCGACGCAGGTGAAAGCGATAGTGCCGTTCCGACGGCGTGGTGAGCTCGTTCATGAGGCCCTCCCGATTTCGGCGTGCGAACCCGATCTGGAAAGCAGTATAAACGATCAATTACAGAATGTAAACGATCGATTACTTTTCGTGGGCGAATTGCTCCGCCGAGCCAGAGCGCGTCAGCGAGGACTCAGAGCTCGTCCGACCTCACTTGCTCGACGGCGTACGCGCACGCACGCGCCGTCAGCGCGAGGTACGTCAGCGAGGGGTTCTGGCAGGCCGACGACGTCATGCACGAGCCGTCCGTGACGAAGAGGTTGGGTACGTCGTGGCTCTGGTTGTAGCCGTTCAGCACAGACGTCTGCGGATCGCGCCCCATGCGTGCGGTCCCCATCTCGTGATTGGCCGTGCCCGGCGGGACCTCCGGTCGGTCGAACGTCTCCACATCGCGCGCCCCTGCTGCCTCGAGCATCTCGGCGGCGGTCGCCGCCATGTCCCGGCGCATCGTGAGCTCGTTCTCACCGCGCGTGACGTCGAATCGGAGCGCCGGGATCCCCCACGCGTCGGTCACCTCGTCATCGAGCGTGCAGCGGTTGTCCGTGCGTGGTAAGAACTCGCCGTACCCCTGGAGTGTCATCGTCCACTCGCCCGGGACCCTGAGGCGCTCCTTGAAGCTGGTCCCGAACCCGGACATCCGAGCGCCCCGTCCCCAACCGACGCGCGATGCACCGCCCTGCAGGCCGAATCCCCGGACGAAGTCGGGTCGCCGGGTGGCCATATCGAGATTGCGGAAGCGCGGGATGTAGATGCCGTTGGGCCGGTTCCCCTGATAGTAGCGGTCGAGGAAGCCCTCGAAGCGTCCGCTCGCTCCGACCCGAGCATGGTGCTCGACGATGTTTCGGCCGACCATGCCGCTGCTGTTGGCCAGTCCGTCGGGGAACGACTCGCTCTTCGAGTGCAGCAGGATGCGCGCCGTCCCCATGGCCGAGGCGCAGACGAAGACCAGGCGCGCGAAGTACTCTCGCGCCTCACCTGTCTCCGCGTCGATCACGCGTACGCCGGTAGCCCGGTTCGTCCCGGCGTCGTAGAGGATCGAGTGGACCACCGACATCGGGCGGAGCGTGAGATTGTCGGTCGCCCGCGCCGCCGGCAGGGCGACGCTCTGCGTGGAGTAGTACGAGCCGGTTGAGCAGCCACGGGCGCAGGGACCACAGTAGTGGCACGCCGCTCGGTCTCCGATCGGCTCCGTGAGCGTGGCCGTCCGCCCGATGATCATCGTCCGATCCGGAAACGCCCTTTGGACGGCGTCCTTCACGTGACGCTCCACGACGTTCATCTCCATCGGGCGCTGGAAGACTCCGTCCGGCAGCTGCCGAAGCCCATCGCTGGAGCCGCTGACACCGATCGCCGCCTCGATCCGGTCATACCAAGGCGCGACGTCCTCGTAGCGGATCGGCCAGTCGACCCCGTGGCCGTCCACGGCGTTGGCCTCGAAGTCCATCGGGCTCCACCGGTAGCTCTGGCGGCCCCAGAGAATCGACCGGCCACCCACGATACCGGACTGGATCCACGTAAACGGCTCGTCTTCCACGATCGGGACGTCGGTGTCGCGGTAGAAGAAGTGCTGCGTGTACTCGTTCAGGGCGAAGGTCCGACGCTGCACCGGATAATCCCGCTCGAGCACCTCGGGGGGGATGCGCCCCCGGCCCGGCATCTCCCAGGGCCTCTTGTGCTCGGTGACATAGCCCGCGCCGTGCTCGACCATCCGGCCGCGCTCGAGCACGAGCGTGCGAAGCCCCGCTTCGCAGAGCTCCTTCATCGCCCACCCACCGGACATGCCCGAGCCGACGACGATCGCGTCGAACGCGACCTCCGCCTGCGCCTTTCGGCTCAAGCCCACGTGCGGCCCACCTCTTCGAAGGGGACGTCGGCCTGGTACGGACCGAACGGGACGGGCCTGAGCTCCACGGTCTGCCCGATCTCCGAGGTGTAGTAGCCCGCGACCGTGAGCTCCTTCATGGTGCGCATGAACGGGGGGTCACCCGCCTGGACGCGCGCCTCGACCGCCGCCTCGGCTTCCGGGTGCTGGGCGGCATCCGGGAACGCCTCGGCGTCCAACGCCGCGACGACCAGGATCTGCTCGTCGCTCGAGCCGTCCTCGAATCTTGTCCCGACGATGCTCGTGGAGACCGAGTCGACCCGCTCGAGCTCGCTCAGGAACTGCGCCCGCTCCGCTTCGGAGTAGAAATCGGAGAGCATCGTATCGATGAACTCCGGGACGCGAGCCGCGGCGGCCCCCGGCGTGTCCGTCTCGGGAATGATCAGCTCCGCGATCGTCTCGACCCGGCGTAGCAGAGCCCCGTCGAGGGCTCGGGGTCGGAACGTGCCCACGCGAGGCGGCTCGCACCCGGCGAGCAGACCGGCGACCGTGGGAGCGGAGAGCGTAGCGCCGACCACGAGCCCGATGCGCCGGACGGCCTCGCGCCGATCGATGGAGGTCGGCGTGTCACCGCTCATCGCGCTACCGGCTGGTCACGGCAAGCAGCCAGGTGACGAGCGTTTCGCTGGCATCGCCGGACGGCTCTTGCACCTCGATCCGCAGGCCGGACGGCACACCGGCCCCGTCGAAGGTGCGTCGCGCGAAGCCCAGCGCTCGCGAGGCCGTATCGGACGAGGCCGGCTGGCCGAGGTGGTCGACGGGATCCACGACCAGCAATGGCCGGGGTGCGAGCGAGGCGGCGAGGTCGGGCAGATCGTACGCCGTCAGGGCCCCCGGAACGACGGCATGTACGAGCTCGGGCCTGTAGTAGCGGTTGAGGACGATTCCGGTGTAATCGAGCGGGGCGCGCACGAGCGCCACGCTCGACAGGTCGCCCCCTGCGGAGGCCGCGTGAAGCAGAACGGGCCCCGCGGTGCCGACCCCGACCGCGGCGACGGCGGTCGCGCGAACGTCGTCTCGGGCCCGCAGGAAGCCGAGCGCACGCATCAAGTCTCCCGCCCGGATCCCGACGAGGCTCCGTCCGACCTGGTTGGCACCCCACCAGACGTTGTAGGCTCCGATCCCCAGCTCGAAGTCGTACGCGTCCCCCCGAAAGTCGCCCACTCCGACCTCGCCGGTCCCCACCATGTCCGGAGCGAGGACCACGAATCCGGCCCGGGCCAGCCGCTCCATCGCACCTCCGGGCCCGGCGTCGACCGCCTTGCCCTCCCCGTTGACGTACAGCACGGCGGGATGGGGGCCGCCTCCTTCGGGGACCATCAGGACCATCGGGATCGGGTAGGCTCCCTCCCCCTCGAGGGTGTACTGCTCGACCGAATAGCCGTCGCGCGGGAAGCGTCCGTGGAAGATCGGCTCGCTCGTTTCACTTGGCGGCTCCAGGCCCGAGAGCTCGATCGCGGCACGACGGACGGTCGAGAGGTGGTCGGCGTCGGCCCGGGCGTCTTCCAGCGCTTCCACGAGCAGGACCGCACGCTCGCGGTTCAGTGTGAAGAGATCCTGCCCGCCCACGGAGCGGGCGACCTGTCCGCTCTCGGTCGCGAAGAGCTCGGATGGCGGGAAGGGCACGACCTCGACCTCGGTCGGGTCCCCGGGCAGGTCGAGCGCCTCCTGGAAGAACGCGTACATCGCTTCGCGGTTGGCGAGCGTCGACGCATGCTCCGCATCGTCCTCGACCACGCGGAACGCACCCGGCGCACCCAGCGCATGGTATCCGCGCTCAACCTCGTGCGCCGTCTCACGCACGCCCTGGATCGAGAACATGTCCCGCGTCGTGGCGATCAGGAGGTAGGGCTTCGGCGCATGTGCGAGGACGAGGTCTCCGTGATCGACTCCGCGCTCGATTCCGTTGAAGAAGTTCTGCTCCGCGTCCTGGGGCCCTCGTGTCTGAAGGAGCCGTCTGAAGCTCGTCAGGTAGTTCTCCGGTGCCGCGGCGAGCACCCGCTCGTCGAAAGCAGCGATGTACGAGGATTGTGTACCTCCTCCCGAACGACCGGTCACCCCGATCCGGGCGCCGTCGACGTCCGGTCGCGTCGTGAGATAGTCGATCGCCCGGATCCCGTCCCAGATGAAGTAGAGCGCCGGAGAGTCGCCGGTGGCGAAGATCTGTGCCCCCGCATACGAGTGCTCACGGGTGGGGCCACCCACGCGTGTCTCACCCGTCTCCGGATCGTCGTATTGCCTCCGCTCTCCCTGGCCGATCGGGTCGAACGCGAGCACCACGAACCCCTTCTTGGCGAGGTTCATGATCGCGGTCTGGTACGTCGCGCTCCGAAAGCCCTCCGCCGCGTGCCCGCTCGCGTAGACGATCGCGGGGTGGGGCTCCACGGGGCCCTCGGGGACGAAGACGGCCGCGGTCACGTGGTAGCCCGGCATCGACTCGAAGATCAGCTTCTCGACGGTGAAGCCGTCCCCTCGGATCGTGCCCGTGACCCGTGCGTTCAGCGGCGTGCGCTCGGGGAAGCGACCCGCGATCTCACGTAGCGTCCGTCGAACGAATGCCCGCCTCCCCGACCACTGGTCTCCCGTGGCGAGGCGTCGAACCTCCTCTTCCCGCTGGTCGAGCTGCTGCTCGGCGAGGTGCAGGACGTGACGATACAGCGAGTTCCGGGCATCGGTGTGCTGCATCCACCGGTCGAGAACGGTGGACGCCGGCTCGACCTGGGCGCGGGCGACGTGCGGGGACGAGAGCAGTCCGAGGCAGAGGGCGAGCACGGTCACGACCTGGCGTTGCGAAGGTCGTTCGGACTGTGACACTATCGCCTCCCCTGCGCCGCTTTGGGTGTGCCCGCGTTCTCGGACCCAGGAGACTAGAGAATGACCGACCGAGCCGATAGTCACACGAGGCGGCAGTTCCTGGCTGTGTCCGGGGCCGCGGCTCTCACCGCCGCCCTGCCCGTGCGCGGGCAGGGTCAGGTGCGCACGCGCGTCGCCATGGTTGGCACCGGCATACGCGGTACCGGCATGTGGGGGCGAGATATCGTCGAGGGCTACTCCGACGTCGTCGAGTTCGTCGGGCTCAGCGACCTCAATCCGGGGAGGCTCGAGTATGGGCGCCAGTACATCGGTGTCGAGTGCCCGACCTTCACCGACTTCGACGAGATGATGCGAACCACGAACCCGGAGGTCCTCATCGTCACCACGATGGACTCCACGCACGACGAGTTCATCGTTTCGGGGATGGAGTACGGAGCCGACATCGTGACGGAGAAGCCGTTCACGACCGACGAGGTGAAGCTGGAGCGCATCCTCGAGGCGCAGAGGCGCACGGGTCGGGATATCGTCGTGACGCACAACTACCGCTACTCGCCGCATCGGCTCCGGATGAAGGAGCTCTTGATGGAAGGGCGGATCGGCCAGCTCACCTCCGTCGACTTCCACTGGTATCTCGACATCTACCACGGCGCGGCGTACTTCCGGCGCTGGCACGGGAAGGAGCGCTTCGGGGGCACGCTGTTCGTGCACAAGGCCTGTCATCACTTCGATCTGCTCAACTGGTGGATCGACTCCGAGCCGGATGTCGTCTTCGCCAACGGCGCGCTCGAGCATTACGGGCACAACAACGACTTTCGGGCGACGAATTGCCGTGGATGTCCGCACCAGAGCCGCTGCGACTTCCACTGGGACATCATGCAGGACCAACGGCTCGTCGACCTGTACGTGAACAACGAGCATCACGACGGCTACCTGCGGGACGGCTGCGTCTGGTCCGAAGAGATCGACATCTTCGACAAGATGAGCGCCCAGATCCGGTACATGAACGGAGTGCACGTATCCTACTCGTGCACGACCTACTCGCCGTACGAGGGTTATCGGATCGCGTTCAACGGGACCGAGGGCCGCTTGGAGGCTTGGGTCAAGGAACGCCAGCCGTGGGAAGCCGAGGATTACGACGAGCTGAGGGTGACGGACAACTTCGGCGAGACCGAGCTCATCCGGATTCCTCACGGAGGAGGGGGTCACGGAGGAGGGGACCAGCGTCTGCAGGACCGCATCTTCCGCGATCCCGAAGGGCCCGATCCCTACGGGCAGGCCGCTGACGCCCGCCAAGGTGCGATGTCCGTGCTGATCGGCTTCGCCGCACGCCGGAGCGCGGGGACGGGCGAGGCGGTGCGGATCGCCGACCTGACGTCCCTCGAGCCACGAGTCGAACGCTGACCACCGTTGCTGGGCTCGGCTCGGCGCACGATCCACGCGACGGCGAGCGGCGCGTGGGGGACGTGGAGTCACGCCCCCCGTCGAGGCTCGAACGGGCGCTCGGATGGTTCCTCGTGGTCGTCATGGCCGTGTCCGTGGCCAACGTGC
>JBDHDM010000057.1:0-15375 GCA_039591515.1 Gemmatimonadota bacterium
TCTCTCCCGACCGGGAGCTCGCGGCATACCACGAGGCGGCAGGCCTTCTGGCGGACGCGGGTGTCGACGTGATCGCGCTGGAGATGATGGTCGAGACGACCCATGCGACTCGCGCCATGCGAGCGGCCCTGGAGACCGGACTCCCGGTGTGGTTGGGCGTCAGCTGCAAGAAGACCGGGGACGGTAGGATCGTGAGCTTCGATCACCCCGACGTGGAGCTGGCCACGGTCCTGGACGCCCTCATCCCGCAGGGCCCGACCGTGGTCAACATCATGCACAGCGAGATCGACGCCATTCCCGGTGCGATCGAGCTCGTCCGGCAGCGGTGGTCGGGACCGATCGGCGTGTACCCGGAATCAGGGTACTTCACCAAACCGAATTGGAACTTCGTGGACATCATCTCGCCGGCTGATTTCGTGACCGAGGCGCTCCGGTGGATCGGGTCCGGCGTGCGGCTGATTGGTGGGTGCTGTGGCACGAGCCCCGACCACATCGAGGCTCTGCAGGCGGCCATGCCGGAGCTGGAGCGCGCGCGCGGCCGATAGCGGCGCCGGTTCCGGGTCGGGCTTCTCCTTGGCTCAGCCTCCGGAGCTACCGCCTGTCACGGACCGTACCCTCGGGCCTGACTCAGCGGAAGCTTACTTCTGACGAAGACTCCGCTTCCACGCCCGATCTCGTTCCCCTCCGAATCGCAGAGCACGGCATCGGCGATGAACTGAGATTTATTGCGGCTGACCACGCGACCCGTCGAGCGAAGCGTGCCCGATGAGACGGGCCGCGTCAGATACGTGGTGAACGACGTCGTCAGCACGAATACCTCCCGCTCCAACGAGTTTGCTGCAAAGAACGCCGCGTCATCGAGCATCTTGAAGTACACGGAGCCATGGACCGCTCCAGCAGAATGAAAGAGCTCCTCGGACACCTCGATCTCGATCGAGGCTTCTGAATCGGAGACGTCGATCCTGGGCTGGTAGAACTCGTTGATCGGCGCGGCCAGGTACATGTTCTGGAGCGCTCGGAAGTGCCGGTCTTCATCCATTCTGTCTCATCCTGATGTGGCCCTGCTCCAGCCCCTCCCACGGCGGATCACGCGAGACCCGCAGTCTCCTCAGTGGACCGTGACGAACGGCCGAAGAGGCTGACTCAGCACCGCAGTCGCAATCGCGATCCCCTCGAGGAAGCTCCCGATGCGGATGTTCTCGTTGGGGCTGTGCTGATTGTTGTCGGGATTCACCGTGGGCACGGACACCGCCGGCAGCCCAAGCGTCGACACGAAGGGTGAGATCGGAATCGAGCCACCGCTGGTCCGGATCTTGACCGGCTCCTCCCCGAACAGGTGCTCGAAGGCCGTGCTGAGCCAGAGCCCAGGAGGAGCGTCGAAATCGGTCCGGAAGGCGTCGTACGACACTCCCCCGTCGAAGCGAGCCAGGCGCCCATGCGTCTGCCGCTCTTCCTCCGTCGGATCGCGTCCCGAGATCACGTGGTAGCCGAGAGCCCGAATGTGGTCCTCGACGAGCCCGAGGAGTCGCCACCCGTCGGTCTCGCGCACCAGTCGCACGTCGACCTCGGCCACGGCCGTGCCAGGAACGATCGTGCGCGCTTCGTCCCCGACCCAGCCGGAGCTGAGACCCCGCACGTTGAGCGACGGCCACTGAACGGCTTCCTGAAGGCTGCCACCCACGGCGTCCGTCTCGGCGATTCCGAGCCGCCTCATGACCTCGGCTTCGTCGTCGGGAACGGCCTCCAGGATCCGCATCGTCTCTTCGTCGAGCTCGATGCCGTCGTAGAATCCGGGGATCGTCACTCGGCCGTCCTCCGTCTTCATCGACGAGAGGATCTGTGACAGCCTCAAGCCCGGGTTCGGCGCGAAGTTGCCGTAGTGCCCACTGTGTTGCGGCACGCGAGGTCCGTACGTCGTAAGGGTGAAGGTGGCGATCCCACGCGCCCCGAACTTGAGCGACGGGCGACCCGAGTAGTGGGGCGGCCCATCGAAGATGATGAGCATGTCCGCCGAGAGCTTGTCCGCGTGCGCCTCGATGGCGGCCGGCAACACCGGCGAGCCCATCTCCTCCATGGTGTCGATGATGACCTTGAGGTCGTAGTCGGGCTCGACGCCCGCGGCCCTCATCAGATCGAGCGCCTTGAGAAACTGGATGTTCGGGCCCTTCGAATCGGACGCCGAGCGCGCGTAGATCCGCCAGTCCTCATCGTAGTCCGCGAGGCGGTCCCACGAGATCTCACGAAATGCCCCCGTACCGTCGTCCTCCTTGAGCGCTGCCCGATAAGGACTCTCCTGATCCCACGCCGAGGGGTCGACGGGCTGGCCGTCCGACTGCAGGTAGACGAGCACCGTCGCCGCGGGGTTGGCGACGCGCCGCTCGGCGTAGAGCAACGGGTTTCCCTCGGTCGGCAGGCGCTCGACTGCGAAGCCGCGCTCACGGAACTCCACCTCGAGCCAAGCGACGAGGCGGTCGATGTCCTCCGGGTGATGACCGTCGTTCGGCAGTCCCAAGTACTCACGGTAGAGTTCCATCGACGGGATCGCTTCCGCCCTCACGCGCTCCCGAATCTGCTCGGGGCTGAGTTGCTGTGCCGCCGCGGGCAACAGGGTGATGTGGGCCGCGAAACCGATGGCCAATGCCGAGAATGCGGACGTCCTTTTCACGGTCGTTCTCCTAGCAGGTATCTGTGCCATTCAGTCCTTCGGGACCGTCGTCGGCAACTACGAAGAAGCGCGGGTGGGGAGCGAGCGCAAGGTGTGAGTCTTGTGTGAGTCCTGAAGGATGCGCCTGTAGCGACGCGGCCTCGCGATCCCGGGACCTCGCCGGCACGGCCTGCACGCGCGAGCGCCCGGCTTCGCGCTCGTGCGCGACACGAGGCTGCCCCCCTAGTATGACGGCTGTCCGGGATTGCACCGGACCCACCCGTGGCCCCGGAGCCGGACATGAACCACCAACGACCGCACTCGGCTTTTTTCGCCTTCCTGGTGGCGGTGCTGGCCGCGGGCTGTGAGGAAGGCTCCGACGCGGAGCGTCTGCCCGCCAGCGGAGCCGCGGACGTACCCGGCCCCCGTGCCGTCGTCGACGAGCTCGACTTCGGTCTCATGGCCGACGTCCTTCTCGAGCGACTCGATCTGCAGCCGGAGGAACGAGTGCTGCTGGTCGGGAGCCCCGGTCGCTTCAATCCGCTCGTGCCCCTGCTCCGCGAAGGGGTCGCGGCCGCCGCAGCCGACGACCTGGGCGCATGGTCCGTAGGGGGCAGTCAGCCGGCCACGTGGTCGACCGACTTCACCCGCGGCCTCGAGGGGCTCGGTCAGGCCGCAGCCGCGAGCCACCTGTCGGACGTCGACGTCGCGCTCATGCTCCCGGGCGCGAATGCGGGGCACCTCGTCTACGCCGCCATGCAGGACGTCTTGCGAGGGGACTCGGGACGCACCGTTCACTTCCACTGGCTCGGTGCGTACGACCTGGACGGCACCGAACGCGAGATCGACCCGATGGTCGACGCCCACTATCAGCGGGTGCTCGCCGAGACGGACTACGACGCCCTCGCGGAGAGCCAGTTGCGGTTCGAGGCCGCGATGAGGGGGGCGACCGTCCGGGTCACGACCCCCGCCGGCACGGACATCTCCTTTCGGATCGGTGACCGGCCCGTCACTCGTCAGGACGGGGACGCGTCGGCGGCACGGGCCGAGACCGGTCGCAATCTGATCGACCGTGAGGTGGAGCTACCGGCGGGCGCGGTACGTGTGGCCCCGATCGAGCAAAGCGTGAACGGTACCATCGTCTTCCCCCCCTCCGTCTGGAACGGTGAGCGTACCGAAGGCCTCAGCCTCACCTTCCAGGAAGGAGTCATGGTCTCGCTGGAGGCGTCGATGGGAGCCGACGAGGCCCGTGCGGAAATCGAGGCGGCCGGAGACGCAGGGCGGGCGTTTCGGGAATTCGCGCTCGGCTTCAACCCGCTGCTCGCCATTCCGTCGGGCGGCGAGCGATGGATTCCGTACTACGGCTACGGTGCGGGCGTCGTCCGCCTCTCGCTCGGGGACAACACGGAGCTCGGCGGCGCCGTCGGAGGTGGCTACGTGCGGTGGAACTTCTTCGTCGACGCCACGGTGACCGTCGACGGCGAGGTCTGGGTCGAGGGGGGGCAGATGCTCTCCCGGTAGGTCGGCATTCGTGCGCGGCAGCCCTCCTCGAGTCACCGGCGTCGCCTACCCCGAGCCCTCGCCGTCGCCGCCCAGCCCAAGCTGCTGAGCCATGAACGTGAGCTCACGGGCGATGTCTTCGATCGTGAGGTCCATCGGGCGCCCCCGACCCGCCGCGTGCCCGCCCATCTCGTCGTACCAGAGGACGACCGGGAGCCCGGAGCTCGAAGCCGCCTGCAGCCGAGCCGTCATCTTCCGAGCCTGCAGCGGTGGCACCCGGGTATCCAGGTCCCCGGTGGTGAGCATGACGGCGGGATAGTCCACCCCGTCCGCCACGGCCTGATACGGGGAGTAGGTGCGCATCACCTCGAAGTGCTCCGGGATCCGGGCATCCCCGTACTCCAGGAGCGCGGGCATGTTGTTGGCGTCCTGGAAGGCCCAGAAACGCACCATGTCCAGGTCCGGGTAGGTGCACATGACCGCCCGGAAGAGATCGGGCCGAGCCGTCATGGCCGCCGCCACGAGCAGGCCTCCGTTGCTCCCGCCACTGATGCCGAGGTACCGCGGTGACGTGTATCCCTCGGTAACGAGATGCTCGGCGGCACCGATGAAGTCCGCGAAGACGTTGGGCTTGTTCGTCAGCATGCCGCCCCGATGCCACGCCTCACCGAACTCACTCCCGCCCCGGAGAGTGGCCACTGCCCAGACGCCACCCATCTCCACCCAGGTTGCGCGAGTCGCCGCGAAGCCCGGCTTGATGGCGGCGTTGAAGCCTCCGTAACCGGAGAGGATGGTGGGGTTGGTGCCATCCATCTCGAGGCCTGCGCGGTGCATGACGTGCAGCGGCGCACGCGTTCCGTCGGCGGACGTGTACCAGAGTCGCCGCACCACTGTCCCCGTGGTGTCGAAGGGGAGCGGGTCGTCGTCGGACTCGACGGGGATCAGGGTCCCGGCCTCCTCGTCCACGGCCCAGCTCCGTGTGGGTCGGAGATATCCTCTCGACGTCATCTCGAGGACCTGGTCCTCGTTCAGGGACACGCCCAGGCTGGCGTGCTCGATCGCAGGTAACTCGCCGATCGGGGTCCCGTCCATTTCGAAGACCCGGACGCGGTCGGCCACGTCCACCAGGTAGGTTGCGTAGATGCGGTCGCCGAGCACCGTGTAGCTCTGCAGGACCGCTCCCTCGTCCTCCGGAATGAGCTGCTCCCAGTGCTCGGGCGCCGGACTCGCCGGGTCGGCCGTCATCAGACGGTAGTTGGACGCCTCCCAGTCTGTGCGAATCCACAGACGACCGTCCCGATGGCGGATCGTGAAGTGGGCGTTCACGCCCTCGACGATCGGCGAGATGGGTCCGTCCGCCCGTACATCCTGAATGAACCAGTCGTTGCGGGCCCATCCGTGTTGCACGCTGTAGAGGCGCCACCGGTCGTCGAGTAGAGCACTCCTGCCGATGAACGTCTCGGGGCCGTAACCCTCACCCCAGACGAGGGAGTCCTCGTCCATCGACGTGCCCAACGTGTGGTGCCTGATTCTGGGGCCCTCGTAGCGATCCCGCGCGACGTAGGTGAACCCCCGGCTGTCCTCGTCCCACTCGATGCCGCCATAGAGGCCGTTCGGGAGACGGTCCGACAGATCCTCCCCAGTTTCCACATCCCGGATCCGAATCTCGACTTCGTCGGCGCCTCCCTGCCGGACGGAGTACATCAGATAGCGGTTGTCCGGGGAGGCTTCACGCAGGTCCACGGTCACCCGCTGACCCGGATCGAAGTCCGTCGGGTCGAGAACGACCTCGTACTCACCCTCCGCCGTCGGCTCAGGCGCGTCCGCATCCTGGGGGAGGGGACGCCGATATACTCGGTCGTGTGGCTCACCCCGCCGCCTCATGGTGAAGTACTGGTGGTCCCCGATGGTCTCCACGTCACCGATGTCCTCGCGGTCCATGAGCTCGGTGAGCCGGGCTCGGATACGATCCCGCAGGGGAGACTCACCCACCACCTGCTCGGTGTACTCATTTTGGGCAACGATCCACGCCCGAGTCTGCGTGGCCTCCTGGTCCTCCAGCCACCGGTAGTCATCCTCGATGGCGACGCCGTGGAGCGTATCCACCACCGTCTCGACCCGAGTCTCCGGGGGAGGAGGGTACGGGGAAGAACAGGCGGTGGCCGCGAGCAGGACGGCCGTAGAGTGGAATCGACGTGACCAGGTCGGGCAGTGCATTTGAGTCCTATCCTCGGCTCGGGACCACTGGCCATCACCCTCTTGGCGCATGGGCGCACTCGAGAGGGCACCTCGAACTTCAGGTACCAACCTACCGCCGGCGAATCCACGCACGACCCCTCCCGCCGCCCTCCTTCGACCGGGTAGCTCATCCCCACCACCCTCCACACATTGATCGGCACGCCTCGACCCGAGCCGACTCAGCCACTTCCGAGCCTATCCAATGCCGATTTCCGAACGCTTCGTGACGCCCCTCGCGATCCTCGCCCTACTGGCATCGGGGTCCGCCCCCACCTCGTCGGCGGCGCAGGAGCTGCCGCAGACGTGGCAGGAGCAGCAGAGCTTCCGCTCCGGCCCGACCCCATTCGAGCCGCTCATGGAGTTCTGGTACGAGCTCGACGCGATGAGCGAGCTCGTCAGCATGCAGCCCCTGACGGAGACGCTCATGGGCCGCGAGATGAACCTGATCGTCATCGCGGACGACCCGATCGTGAACGCCCAGGACGCGATCCGCTCGGGTAAGACGATCGTCTTCGTCGCACCCTCCGTGCACGGCGGTGAGGTCTCGCCCAAGGAGGCGTTCCAGCTGGTCGCGAAGCGGCTCGTCGCAGGTGACCTTCGACACGTGCTCGACGACGTCATCGTGATCGGCGTGCCGCTGACCAACCCGGACGGTGGGGAGGTTCGGCGGCGCACGAACGAGGCCGGCTACGACATGAACCGCGACTACGTGAAGCTCGAATCGCAGGAGATCCACGCGTTCGTGACACAGATCATGACCGAATGGACGCCGGACATCCACGTCGACGGCCATCACGGGGGCTCGGATCCCTACGTGATCACGTACCAGGGCACGCTGAACCCGGCAGCCGACGCCGAGCTCCGCGCCTGGCCCTACGACAACATCTTCCCGCGCATCCGCCAGGCCGTCGAGGCCGAGGACTACCGGGCCTTCGACTACTCGGGCGTGCGCACGGAGGGCGGCGTGCGCGGCTGGGGCTCGACGTCGGTCGAAGCGCGTAAGCACCACGTCTATACCGGGCTCACGAACTCCATCGGGATCCTGCTCGAGACACCCAGGAACTCGCGCCGCGTGATGCGAGATGGCACGGTGGTCGAGATTCCTGAGGAGGAGCGCTACTACCATCAGATCCGGGGCGGCGTGCTCGCGCTGAGCACCATCCTGGAGGTTGCGGCCGAGCGGGGGGACGAGATCCGGACGCTTACGACCGCATCGCGGATGCGCGCCATCCACGCCGGCCAGGCGGGAGAGGGAGAGGTCGTGCTCGAGTACGAGCTCACCAGCCGCGGCACGGAGGCCGTGTGGATGCCCGACGAAGAGGCCGAGCTCGGCTACTCCCTCGAGGACGTGCCGGTCTACTTGCGTTGGGTCTCGACGCGCACGACCAGTCGGCCCGTCGGCTACCTCATGCCCCCGGCCATGGCAGCCGTCGTCCCGCTCCTCATGGACCACGACATCGCCGTCTACCGTTTCCGCGGACCGGCCACGATCGATGCCGAAGTCTACTACGCGACGGACGTGAGCACCGACTCGTATTTCCAGGGCCACTACCTGAAGTCCGCCGTGGTAGAAAAGGAGGCGGAGACCCTCGAGGTGATGGAAGGCTGGTTCTGGATTCCGACGGCCCAATCGATGGGCAACCTCATCACGTACATCATGGAGCCCGAGACGGACGACAACCTCATCACGTGGGGATGGACGGACCACGTGCTCGAAGAGAGCCCCGAATCCGAGCAGGCGGTGCTCGAATCGATGCTCGGCAATCGCGCGTTGGAAGACCTGGACCCGGAGCAGCGGGCACAGATGGAGGAGCGCGCAGCCGAGATCATGTCGGAGCGTCAGCGGGTGCCGATGATGCGGGTCACGACCCATCAGACCCTGTCGGTCCTGCGCGTGCAGCCCTTTAACCGCTACCAACGCAATCGCTTCTTCCGTTAGTCGAGAGAAGGACACGAGGACCGCGTCTGGTTCGAGAGCCGACGGGGACCGGGAGACGGCCCCGTAGGCCCTTCGTCCCGGACGCGGGACCCGAACCCGCTACTCCCCTCGAAGCGCCTCCGTCGGCGGGACCGACAGCCCATGGCGGGCGGGACCCCACGCGGCGAGCAGACCGATCGCGGTGACGAGCAACGCGACGGTCGGAGGCAGGTGCGCGTACTCGCCCCGAAAGAGCGACACACCCAACAGCCGTCCGATCGCCTCAGCCAGCAGGAGGCCTCCGACCGCCCCACCGGCGAGCTGCATGCCGGCACGCTTGAACACACCACGGAGCACACGCTCGGGTGCCGCGCCGAGGGCAGAGCGGATGCCGATCTCCCGGCGTCTGCTTGCGACCGTGAACGACATCATCGCGTAGACCCCCGCCGAGGAGAGCAGCAGGACGCTGCCCGTGACGGCGACGACGAGGAGGGCAAGAAAGAGCAGGCTCTGCTGGCGCTCGTCCTCGGCGGTCGCAGCCGTCTCGAGCTCGTTCAGATGCAGCCTGGGGTCCACGGACTCGGTGATCTCACGGAGTCGGACGACGAACGACACGGGCGCGGCGCCCGCCCCCACACGGACCGCGAGCTGCACGGGGCCCGTAGCCTCGGTCGGCGCACGCGGCACATAGAGCTTCGGGGCCTCGGGCTGAAAGACCGGAGGAACCGTGAACTCGGGCACCACGCCCACGATCTCGAGCCACGGCGTCTCGACGTCCGGCGCGTCGGGCGCGAAGCGGACGCGGCGGCCGAGCACATCTCCACCGCCGAGCACCTCCTCGACGAAGACTCTGTCGACGATCACGGCGTTCGAGCCGGTTGTTGCGTCACCGTCCGCGAATCCACGACCCGCGAGGATGGGCACCTCGAAGAGGGGGAAGAGATCGGGGTCGATCCGGTTCAACCACACCCCGGTCCGCCCCACGCCCTCGATTTCCACGCGGGCGACTCCCTCGCCGCCGGGAAACTCGCTCGCAAGCACCACCCCGGTGATCGTCGGCTCCGCCTCCAGGCGCCGAACCAGCTCAGTAGCGCTTTGGCGAAAGCGGATCAACTCCGCGTCGTCGTCCTCCGCGGCTTCGGCGGGTGCCCGACCCTCCTCGAGTGAGAGCGACCCCCTGAGGAACTCCTCGACGGGGTACGTCGGCCGAGCGAGACCCCGTGAGATCGAGGGCCCAGCCACGTAGAGGGCGTAGGGCAGGACGGCGACCGCGATCGCGACCTGGGTGACGATCAGGGCGGTCCACATGCGGCCGAGCCGCAGCCGTGAGCTCCCCGAGTGGAGCTGCTGAAGCCCACTTTGCACCGCCTTGCCCGTCGCCTTCAGCCCCGGGAGCACACCGACGATTACGGCCGCGAGGACCGCGAGGCCGGCGACGTAGGCAACGAGCACGGGCGAAAGCCCCAGCTCCACCCAGAAGGGGAGCCCCATCGTATCGCCCTGGAGCACCCTCTGCTCGAACCAGGAGAAGCCGATGAACACCAGGCTCTGTCCGATCACAGCGGCAATCAGGGACAGCACGAGTGCCTCGGCGAAGAGCTGTGTCACCACGCGGCGCCGGCTCGCGCCCAGCGCGCTTCGCACCGTGATCTCCCCCATCCGGGCCGACGTTCGAGCATACACCAGGATCGCGACGTTCACGGCCACGACCACGAGCAGCAGGCTCAACACGAGCTGAGCTGTGCGAGCCATCCATGCCCTCGACGGGTTGTCGATGCCCATGTAGGCACGGGGATAGTGGAGGACGCGCGGACGGAGGTGCTCGTGCGTGGCCGGGTTCTCTCGGGCCATGCGCTGGCCGACCGTGCTCAGCTCCGCCTGCGCCTGAGCCAGATCCACGCCCGGGGCGAGGCGGCCGAACATCGTGATCGCGGGCCCGCCGCCGACATCGTACGCCGTCGGGTCCAGGTGAAGCGGGACCCAGTATCGATGGTTGATGGGGAAGCCGAATCCTGCCGGCATCACGCCCACGACCGTGTGGGCCGTCCGGCCCAAACGGACGGCCCGACCGAGCACGTTCGGGTCCGCACCGAAGCGACGCTGCCACTCGCCGTAGCTGATCACCACGACCGGGCTCGCTCCCTCACGCTCGTCTTCCTCGAGCAGCACGCGCCCCATGAGGGGATCGACCCGAGTCAGGCGGAATCCCGACGCCGTCATCCGGGCGACCGGGGCCACCGTCGCCTCCCCTTCGGGCACGGTGACAGGGAGCTCCTCGGTCATGTACGCGGACACGTCGGTCACGGACCCGAGCTCGTCACGCCACCGGACGAAGTCGTGCACCGCGCGTGCATTGGGATTGCCGGGGCTTCTGGGATCGGCGTTCTGGAGCGCGACTACCCGTTCGCCTTCCTCCAGCGGCAGCTCGGCGTACACGAGCGCGCGGAGGAGACCGAAGCCGCCCGTTCCGATCGCGATCGCCACCGACATCCCGACCACCGAGACCAGTGACAGCCCCGGGTACTTCCCCAGCATTCGGAGACCGAGCTTCACGTCGAGCCACGAGATGCCGAGTTGGTCGAACGGCCTCAGCCCACGCGCGGCTCGGGCGCGCTCCTTGTGGCTCTCGACGTGCCCGAACTCGATCCGCGCACGCCGAGCGGCCTCCCCTGGTGCCAGTCCCTGTCGGATCAGGTCGTCCGTGCGCAGCTCCAGATGATGTCGGAACTCCTCCGCCATCTCGGCTTCGACGTCACGGCGCCGGAGGAGTCCACGCCAGAGGGAGCGGATGCGCGCGACCACCCCTCGAACGCCCGAGCCCCCGGGCAAGCGGTGCTTCATCGGATCTGCTGAGGCGTGGCCGCGAGGACGGCGGTCATCGCCGCGACGAGCCTGTTCCAGCCCGCCTCCTCCTCACTCATCCGCTTCCGTCCGGGCGTGGTGAGCCGATAGAACTTCGCCCGCCGATTGTTCTCCGACTTGCCCCACTCGCTCTCGATCAGGCCCTGATGCTCGAGCCGATACAAAGCCGGATAGAGCGCGCCCTGCTGGATCTCCAACGCGCCGCCCGAGATCTGCTCGATGCGGAGCAGGACCCCGTATCCGTGTGCGTTGCCCAGGGAGACGGCCTTGAGGATGAGCAGGTCGAGGGTGCCCGGCAGGAGCTCGGCTTGATCGGTCATGGGGCTCTCCTAGATGACTTAGGAGAAGGTAAGATGGCTTCTCCTAAGCTGTCAAGGAGAGGGATCGCTGCGGGCACCGCGCCTCGTGCCGAGTTTGACCGCCACCACTTTCGGGTGGAATGTTGCCCGCCCGCCCGACGACGCCAAATCCCTCCCGAGGAGCGGCCGATGACCGTTCTGTCCCTCGTGTCCAAGCTTTTTGGGCGCACGCCAGAGGAGTGCGAGCACTCCGATCTGATCGCGGACGTCACCCCGAGCTCGCCCGACTCCTGCCTGCAGTGCGTGGCAATGGGCGACACCTGGGTGAACCTTCGAGTCTGCCTGGTCTGCGGCCAGGTCGGGTGCTGCGACAATTCGAAGAACACACACGCGACCAAGCACTACCACGAGTCCGGTCACCCGGTCATCCAGTCCTATCAGCCGGGTGAAGCGTGGCGGTACTGCTACGTCGACGACACCAGCCTGCCCGACGCCAAACCCTTCCGGTAGCCTCTCGTGCCCGATCACATCCTGCACCTCCTCACCGAGCTGACCGCGCTTGTCGGCGCCAGCGCGGTGATCGCCTACCTGGGCCAACGCTTCTTCCGCGTGGTCCCCCTGGTCGGCTTCCTCCTGACCGGCGTCGTCATCGGCCCCCACGCCCTCGGCCTCGTCGCCGATGAGCAGTTGGTGGAGGGCGCGGCGGAAGTGGGAGTCATCCTCCTTCTCTTCACGATCGGGATCGAATTCAGCCTCGAGCGACTCGCTCGGATCCGGCGCCTCGTGCTGGGAGGCGGCGCACTTCAGGTCGGACTCACGCTGGGCGCTGCGTCGGGCATCCTCGTCGGGTTCGGCGTGTCCGTCCCCGCCGCCATCTACACGGGATGTCTCGTCGCGCTGAGCAGCACGATCATCGCGCTCAAATTGCTCACCGATTCGAGCGAGATCGGCAGCGAGCACGGTCAGGCGGCCCTCGGCGTGTTGATCTTCCAGGACATGGCCGTGGTCGGCATGGTGCTTCTGCTCCCGGCCTTGGCCGGTCAGGGGGGCGGAGTCGCCGGTGTCGCCCTGGCGCTCGGCAAGGCCGTCGCCATCATCGCGGTCGTGCTGATCATTGCACGCCGTGCGATGCCGGTCGTGCTCGAACGGATCGCCGCGGCATGCTCGCCGGACATCTTTCTCCTCAGCCTGATCGCCATCTGCTTCGGCACGGCCTGGCTCGCCAGCCTGGCAGGCCTCGGCGTATCACTCGGGGCTTTCCTTGCCGGGCTGATCGTGAGCGAAAGCTCGTTCAGCGAGCATGCGTTGAGCGAGATCCTGCCGCTCAGGATCCTCTTCAGTGTGGCGTTCTTCGTCTCGATCGGGATGCTCCTCGATCCGAGGTTCATCATGGCCGAGCCCCTTCTCGTTCTGGGCATCGTGGTGGGCCTCTTCGCGCTGAAGGCGCTGGTGACGACCGGAAGTCTCTTGGTACTCCGAGTCCCGATCGGGTCGAGCGTGACCGCCGGTCTGCTTCTGGCGCAGGTCGGTGAATTCTCCTTCGTGCTCGAGCGCCAGGGCTCGCTCCTCGGTCTTCACCCTGCTGGATCCGAGGAGCTGGGCGGCCAGGCATTCATCGCCGCCACCGTCGTCCTGATGATCGCGACCCCGGCGTTCGCCAAGCTGGGTCCCGTCCTCGGACGCAGCCTCGGGCGCCGAGCCGATTCGCCCCAAGCGGGTGATCCGGGCCCGACGCCGGAAGGGAGCCGGGGGCACGTGCTGATCGCGGGACTCGGGGAGGCCGCACGAGACCTGAGCCGCACCCTCGACGTGGCCGGCATCGACGTCGTCATCATGACGCTGAGTCCCGACGCAGCCACGCACGCCGAGGCGGAGGGCTTCACAGTCGTTCGCGGCGACTACACCCGCAGACACATCCTCGAGCACGCCGGCATCGAGAAGGCCGCACTCATGGTGGTCGCCGACGACGACCTCACGATGACGGAGCGCGTCGTCGCGGTAACGAGCTCCCTCAATCCCTCGCTCCCCATCGTCGCACGCGTGGCGAGAAGCGAGTCGGAGCTGGCGCTCGGCGACGCGGGGGCCAAGCGGGTCGTCGCAATCGCGGGTGCCGCGGAGCGCGAGCTCGCCCGCGTGGTGCTCGAAGAAGCCGGCGTCGCACCGCACACGATCTCAATGCTCGTTGCAGGCGTCGAGCCCGACGGAGAAGGGTTACGGCTGGGCGAAAGGCAGCGGGCGTCCGATCGATGCGACCACGCCCGTGGGACCGTCACCGTCTTTCCCGGATCCGAGCGCGTGTGCCCGGAGTGTGTCGCGATGGGTCACGGGTGGGTCCACTTGAGGGTCTGCATGACGTGTGGGTACGTGGGATGCTGCGACAGCTCGCAGGGCCGCCACGCGCGGGCGCACTTCGAACAGACCGGGCACCCGGTCATCATGTCGTGGGAGCCGGGAGAGGCTTGGGCCTACTGCTTCGTCCACCAGACGAATCTGTAGCCGGGGGTCCGTCGGCGTGAGCTGCGTGGCGGAAGTCCGTGGGTGAGCGCCCGAAGTAGTCCCTGAAGGCTCGGGAAAACTGGCTCCGACTCGAAAAGCCCGCGCGACGGGCCACGGCCGGAACGGGCAGCGTCGGCGAGGCCCTCAGGAGCTTCGCGGCATGACGGAGCCGTATCCCGCGGAGGTACTCGAGCGGCGGCTGACCGAAGCTGTCGCGGAACCGCTTCGCGAACGCGGAGCGACTCATGAACGCCTTCGCCGCCAGACTCTCCACGGTGTGACGTTGCTCTGGATGGCGGAGCATCACGTCGATGACCGGGGCGAGTGCCGGGTCCTCGAGCGCGTCCAGCCACCCCACCGTGCACTGGTCGTGAACGCAGAGCTCCCGGAAGACGCGGATAAGGCATTCGTGCATGAGTGCCGACGTCATCGCCCGGGAACCTGCGCGTCCGCTCCTGGCTTCCTCGAGCATCGCGCTGAATAGCGCCTCCATTGCACCGTCGCCGCCGAAATCGAGAACCAGGACCTCGTGCAGCTGATCGAACAGGCCCGGGCCGGAGCCGTAGGTCACCTCCAGCCGACCACAAACGACCTGCAACGGCTCCGATTCCGGGTCCGCTGGGCCGGCGCGGTGCTCCGGCAGCTCCAGCGCGGGGCTCTGGCCTCCCGAAGGTTCGGCCGCGCCGAAGGGTGGGGCGCCGCACTGCAGGCTGTGGACCAGGTGCGGCGGCACGACGGCCAACGACCCCGTCGGCAGCCCGAGCGTCTGGCCGGCCGCATCCCTGACCTCACCCTCGCCCCGGACCACGTAGTGCAACGTCACGGCGTCACCACCGGGCAGGCGGAGCCTCCACCCTTCCGCTACACTGCACATCGCGAACGCCTCGACGGAGAGGGTCAGGTTCTCGAGGAGCCGTTCCAGAAGCATGAGCGAGTGCGATCGATCGAGGACGGATGGGGACGGCACCAGGACCATTCGGCACCTGGCTGCGCCCATCATACATGCGAGAGCGGTAGCAGCGTAGCCCGAACCACTCACCAACCAAGGAGACTCCGATGAGCCAGTCCTACGATGACATTCTGCCGAAGCCCGGCTTTGCGATCGAACCGGGCAGGACCGCGGTGGTCGTCACCGACCCGCAGCGTGATTTCTTGTCCGAAGACGGCGTGGTCTGGGGAGTCGTCGGCGCCAGCGTCGAGGCGAACGACACCGTCGCACACCTGCAGCAGCTGATGGGCGCGGCGCACGCCGCGAACGTCCCGATCTTCATCTCCCCGCACTACTACTACCCTCACGACCATCAGTGGAATTTCGGGGGCGCGCTCGAAAAGATGATGCACGCGGTCGGGATGTTCGATCGCGAAGGTGCCCTGACCACGACCGGCTTCTCAGGGTCCGGGGCGGATTGGCACGAACC
>JBDHDM010000058.1:0-15037 GCA_039591515.1 Gemmatimonadota bacterium
CTTGGAGCACCTCGCGCGGCACGTGCCGACCCAGCGCGCGTTGATCATCGGTACGTACCGCGATCTGGAGTCGGAGATCTCACCGGCGCTGGCCAGAACGCTCGCGAATCTCACCCGGCAGCGCCTCGCTCAGCGCATCAAGATCCGGCCGATGGAGGAAGCCGCGGTGGCGGATCTGTTGGCGGGCTTGGGGGGCGAAGAGCCGCCGGCCGAAGTGGTGCGGATGATCCTCCGCGAGACCGAGGGCAACCCATTCTTCATCGAGGAGGTCTTTCGTGACCTCCAGGAGCAGGGGCAGCTCGTGGGCACCGATGGCCGGTGGCGCGAAGGCTCTTCCGTGGCTCGCCTGGCCGTACCCGAGAGCGTGCGGCTGGTCATCAGCCGACGGCTGGAGCGGGTCGGTGAAGACGTGCAGAGTGTGTTGACCGCCGCAGGCGTCGTGGGTCGTGGCTTCGATCACGGAACGATCGTGGCACTCGAGGTCCTGTCACCCGAAGCGCTCATCGACGCCTTGGAGGAGGCCGAAGAGGCCCACCTGATACACTCCGAGCCGGTGGGCCGAGACACCCGGTATCGCTTCTCTCACGAGCTGATTCGTAGCACGCTCGTAGAACGACTGTCGGTTCCGCGGCGTCGCCAGCTCCATGGTCGAATCGCGGGGGCGATGGAGGCGCTGTACCCCGATGGTCTCGAGGAGCGTGCTTCCGACTACAGCCACCACCTGTACGAGGCCGGCCCCGCGGCCGATGCGGCCACCCTGGTCCGCTTCCTCACCGTCGCCGCCGATCAAGCGCTCAACGGGGCGGCGTTCGAAGACGCTCTGGGCCACCTCGAGCGTGCACTCGCGGTGGTGGGTGAGAAGCGGTCCAAGGAGCGGGCCGATCTCCTGACCCGGAAGGGCCAGGCTCTGCGGGGGGTGGGCGAGTGGATGGGCGCCATCGAATGCTGGGAGACGGCGCTCGCCATCTCCGAAGAGGTCGGCGATCGGGCGTCGGTCGCCTCGTTGTGCGAGACGCTGAGCCTGATCGTCGCCTGGTTTGGCCGGCACGACGACTGGCGGAATCTGAGCAAGTACGGTCTGCAGGCGGTTGGGGAAGAGCCCTCGGCGCAACGAGCGCGCCTGCTCTCGAGCCTGGCCGCGATCGAGACGAGGAGCGCGGAGCCCGAGGTAGGGCTAGGGCTCTTCGATCAGGCAGTCACGCTCGCCCAGGAATTGGGGGACGAAGCACTCGTCGGATTCGTGCAGGCGGTCTACACATCGGCCGTCTGTGATCTCAACGCGATTCATCAGACGATCGAGCTTGGCGAGCAGTGCGCTCCGGGTCTCCGGGCCCACGGGGACTACTGGAATTGGGCCGAAGCCTCGTCCAAGACCGAATACAGCTACCTGACTGCGGGAGACATCGACGCCTGCCTTCGCCTCAGCGAGGACGTCCGGACGTTCGGGAACCGTATCGGGCATCTCGGCGCCCTCATGCTCGACGACATGGCCGTAGGGAGCATCGAGCACATCCACGGCGACGACCCCGACCGGTTGATCGAATGGGGTGCGCGTGGCGTCGAGGTTTGGGGCGCTGTGGGGGCTTGGAGTCACTTCTTCACGCTGTTCGGCTCCATCGGTTGGTATCGGAAGGGGGACTGGGACGGTGCGCTCAGCCAGATCGGAGTGGCGGTGGAGCACTTCCCGGAAGGTTGGTGGAAGGGGCGGGTCTACGGCATGGAATTGCTGATCAACCTGTATGCGGGGACCGGCCGCGGCCGTGAGCTGTTCGAGGCGTCGGAGCACCGGATCCCGAAGCCGGGGCAGAAGGCCTGGGGCGGGGACCGAGCGTTCGCGCTGATCGCTCCCGAGGCGTTGGCCGTCATGGGCGACCATGAGGCGGCCGCCTCGTTGTACGACGTGGCACTCGAAACCGTCGAGGGTGGTGTGGTGGTGTGGGAGACGGGGCTGGGGCATCGCTACCTCGGCATCTCGGCAGCGTGCGGGAAAGACTGGGACGTCGCCGAGCGGCACTTCCGTACCGCACTCGAGCAGGCACACCGGATGCCGTTCCGGACCGAGCAGGCGGAGACGCGACGCTGGTACGGGTGGATGTTGATGGAGCGGGATGCGCCGGGTGACGCACAACGAGCTCGGGAGCTCCTGAGCGAGGCGGTGACTTCGTACGAAGAGGTCGGGATGCCGAAGCACGCGCAGCGGGCCCTCGATCTCATCTGAAGTCAGCAGGCCGATGGTCCGCAGGCACGGTTCGGGCGTAGGTTCACGGCGTCAAGAGCCCTCCGACGCGCGACGCATGAGCATCCGAGCCTTTCCCTTGGCGCCCCTGGCCATGATCTGCACCCTGGCCTCCTGTGCGTCCGAGGCACCCACCGCGGACCTGGCCATCGAGAATGTCACCGTGATCGACGCCGTGAACGGTGTGCGAGAGGGCCGGACCGTCGTCGTGGACGACGGACGCATCACTGCGGTGGCCGACGCCGAGGACGCCGTGGCCGCCGCGGAGACGGTGGACGGGAGTGGCCACTATCTCATTCCCGGGCTCTGGGACTTCCACGTCCACCTCACCTACGACGACCGGTTCACCCAGGCGATGCCCGGTCTCTTCTTGAGCCATGGCATCACCAGCATTCGCGATACGGGCGGTGCACTCGAGCGTGTGGCTCCGGTCGTCGAGGCACTCGGAGCCGAGGGGGCGATCGGGCCGCGTGCCTTCTTCGCCGGTCCCCTCCTGGACGGAGAGTTCGTGGTCTACGATGGGAACAACCGGCCGCTTCTCGGGATCGCCAACCCGGATCCCGAGACCGCCCGGGCGAACGTTGCGCGGCTCGCGGACGCCGGTGTCGACTTCCTGAAGACCTACGAGATGGTGTCGCCCGAGGTGTTCGACGTCCTGGTCTCGGAGGCCGAGGCGCGGGGGCTGCCCATGGATGGTCACGTGCCCCTGTCGATGCGCGCTCGGGAGGTCGGCCCCCGGGTCCAGTCGCTCGAGCACCTCCGTAACATCGAGATGGATTGCGCCGCCGAGCCCGACGCGCTGCTCGCCGAGCGCCGGGCCCTTCTGGCCAACCCCGAAGGCGTGCCAGGGTCCGCGCTCCGCTCCCAGCTCCACAGCCTCCAGCGCATGCCGGGCGTGGCCGCGTACGACCAGGCGGAGTGCGCACAGGTCCTGGCGTCCATGACCTCCACGATCCAGGTGCCGACCCTGCGGCTGAATTCGCTGGGGCTTCAGCCACCGTTCCAGCGCCCGGACTGGGATGCTCTCCTCGACAGGCTGCCGGTGGATGTCACCGAAGAATGGCGGGCCGTCACCGAGGCGAGCAGGGCCGAATCGCAGGCCGGTGACACGACGTTCGCAGTCTGGAGCCTCCACCTCGTGAATCTCATGCACACGGCCGGAGTCCCGATCGCGGCAGGTACCGACACGCCGATCGCTTTCGCCGCCCCCGGCTACAGCCTCCACAGCGAGCTCGAGATGCTCGTTCGAGCCGGACTCTCTCCGATGGAGGCGCTGGAAGCGGCGACGGTCCGACCCGCGTCCTTCTTCGGCCTCTCCGGGGAGATGGGCACGGTCGAGGTGGGCCGCCTGGCCGACCTCGTCCTGCTTTCCGCGGACCCCCTGAGCGACATCACCAATACCCGCACCGTACAGGCCGTGGTCTCGAAGGGTGTGCTCCTGACCCGAGACGAGTTGGACGCCTTGGCCCGCTAGGCGATCCCGGGGACGGGCGGCGGGGGCCCGGACGAGAGAAGCCCGCCTCGGGCCGCGTCCGCTCGACCCGAGCGCCTTTCGGCCGAGCCAGGCGACGGGTCGCGCGAATCACCTCCGTGGGCGACCTTGGCATCGAGCGGGGGCGACCGTCCTCGGCGCGCCCCGGTCCGGACTTCGCTGGAGGCACTCATGGCTCGCTCGACCCCGATGCGTCGATCGCTCCTTCCCGCTGCCGTCGTTGCGGCCGCCTTGCCCTGCTCGCCGCTCGTCGGCCAGTCGAGCTACACGATTCCGGATGTGCTCAGTCCCCCGTTCCCGTACTCGCTGGTCTCCGCGGAAGCGGTAGACCGCATCGCCTGGATCGAGTACGAGCGAGGCATGCGGAACGTCTACGCGGCGGAGCCACCGAGCTACGAGCCCGTTCGTCTGACCAGCTACCTCGAGGACGACGGCATCGACTTGCAGTCGCTCCAGGTCTCCGACGACGGCGAGATCGTCACGTTCATCAGGGGGCACGCGCCCAACCGCGGCGGATGGGTCGCCAATCCCACCAGCGATCCGCGGGGTGGAGAGCGGGTCGTGTGGGCGATGAGCACGCAGGGTGGCAACCCGTGGAGGGTCGTCGAGGCGACGAGTTACACACTCTCGTCTGACGGTCGGTGGATCCTGTACGACCAGGAGGGACAGATCCACCGCGCCCCGGTCAACTCGGGGCTCGACGCGAGCGCCGACGCCGGTGCGCCGTTCTTCCTTGCGTACGGTACCAATCGGGGCGCCACGTGGTCGCCGGACGACCGACGGGTCGCCTTCGTGAGCGACCGTGGTGATCACTCCTTCATCGGCGTCTACGACGCTCGCAGCCCCGCGGTCACCTACCTCGCGCCCGGTGTGGACCGCGACACGTCTCCGGCGTGGTCTCCCGATGGATCGCGGGTCGCTTTCCTGCGACGACCCGGCGATCCGTTTGGCGCCCGTGCCGATCTGGGCGCCGCCGACTCCACCGACCTCCCCGAGGGCCTCCTGGAAGCCAAGTTCGCCGGTGGGCACACGCTGGAGATCTGGGTTGCCGACGCGACGACCGGCAACGGTCAGCGTCTCTGGAGCGCGCCGGCAGGGGAGGGCGGCTTTTCCGACATTCGGTCGATTCAGTGGCGGGGCGAACACATCGTCTTCGAGGCGGAGCCGGGGAATTGGCGGCACTGGTATTCGGTTGCCGTTTCCGACCCGCGGCCCGAGCCGGTGGAGCTGACACCGGGCGACGGCTTCGTGATGCAGGTGGCGTTTGCTGGCGACGGCCAGACTCTTTTCTACTCGTCGAACCACAGCGATATCGACCGGCGGGACTTGTGGCGTGTCCCGGTGGCCGGTGGGGAGCCTCGCAAGCTCACGGAGGGGGACGGGATCGAGACCTATCCAGCGGTTCTCGCGTCGGGGACCGAGGTCGCGCTTCTGTACGCCGATACGCGGAGGCCTCAATCCGTCGCCGTACTCCCTGCGACCGGAGGGGACGCTCAGGTGGTCACGCCGCTGCCGGAGGCTTTTCCTCTGGCCGAGCACGTCGTGACGACGAACGTGACGCTCACGGCCGAGGACGGCCTGGAGTTCAACAATCAGCTCTTTCTTCCGCCCGACCTGCGGCCCGGAGAGCGGCGGCCCGCGTTGATCTTCATCCATGGAGGTTCGAGGCGGCAGATGCTGCTGGGTTACCACCACCGGCACTTCTATCACATGGCCTACGCGATGAACCAGTACTGGGCCTCGCAGGGCTACGTGGTGATGTCCGTCAACTATCGGAGCGGCATTGGCTACGGCCGGGAGTTCCGGCTCGCCGAAGGGCGGGGCAGGGAGGGTAACACCGAGTACCGCGACATCCTCGCGGCGGGCAAGTACCTGCAGACGAGGGACGACGTGGATCCCGAACGCGTCGGCCTGTGGGGTCTGTCGTACGGTGGCATCCTCACCGCTCAGGGGCTGGCCCGGAACTCGGACATCTTCAGTGCCGGGGTAGACATCGCCGGTGTGCACCTGTGGGGTGACTCACTGGATCCGGAGTCGGTGTCGTATCAGGCGAGCTCGATCTCGGAGATCGAGAATTGGACATCGCCCGTGCTACTGATCCACGGCGACGACGATCGGAACGTCGCGTTCTCGCAGACCGTCGGTCTCGTGCAGCTCCTGCGAGCGCACGACGTCGAGTACGAGCTCATGGTCTTCCCCGACGACGTGCACAGCTCGCTGCTCTTTCACCGCTGGGTCGAGTCCTTCGAGGCGTCCGACGACTTCCTCGAGCGCAAGCTCAGAGGGCGCGACGTGGCGACCGACGGGGCGGGGGGGCGGTAACGGGCTGGTGCGGACAGGCAATCCTGTGACGAGAGGCGGATCGGTGACGCCGTGCGAAGCAGTGGAGGTTGGGTGGGCGACCCATCACTGATTGATCGCCTGGCCTCTCTGCCCAAGTTGTCCGAGGCGCCACGCGAGGAGCTGGAGTGGCTCGCGCGGCACGGGGTGCTCGAGACGCGCGAAGTTGGCGAGGTCGTCGCCCCGCAGGGCGAGAGGATCGAGAGCCTGTGGGTGCTCGTGGCGGGGATCCTCGCTGTCCGTGTGGACCGGGGGGTCGGTCCCCGCCGTGTGATCGAGTGGCACGCGGGCGAGACGTCCGGCATGCTGCCGTACTCTCGAATGACCGCGCCGCCCGGCGACAACTACGTCGAGCGTCGGGCCGAGCTGCTGGCGATTCACCAGGACCTCTTCCCGGAGATGATCCAGCGGTGTCCGACGGTGACGGCTCAGGCAGTCCACGGGATGATCGACCGGGCTCGCAGCTTCAACACGAGCGACCTTCACGACGAGAAGATGGTCTCACTCGGTCGGCTCGCCGCCGGACTCGCCCATGAGCTGAACAATCCGGCCGCGGCCACCGTCCGTGCCGCCGAGCTCCTCTCCAGCGGACTCGTCGAGGGTCGTGCGGCCGCGGCAGCCGTCGCTGGCGCTGGCCTCACGGCCCAACAGGTCGCCGCGATCGAAGCGGCCCGGGAGGCGACCACGAGTCCCCGAAGGGGTACCCTCTCTGCGTTGGAGCGGGCCGATCGCGAGGAGGAGATCCTGGCGTGGCTCGAGGCCCGCGGTGCCGGCACCGCTCAGGCCTCGTCTCTCGCGGAGACGTCTCTCGGTCTTCCGGATCTGGATCGGCTCGCAGACGCGATTCCGTCGGAGGTGCTCGACGCCGCAACGCGCTGGATTGCCGCCCACGCGAACGCGATGGGGCTCGCTGCGGACATCGGACAGGCGGCCGGCCGGATCGCGGATCTCGTCGGGGCGGTCAAACGTTTCACCTACATGGACAGCCTCGCGGGACCCGTGGCCGTGGAGGTCGAGCCTGGCCTCCGCGATACCCTCGGTGTCTTGGCCGCGAAGGCGAAGTCCAAACACGCCGCGATCTCCCTGACGCTCGAGCCGGAGCTTCCACCCGTGCGTGCGAACGGCGGAGAGCTCAACCAGATCTGGCTGAACCTCCTCGACAATGCGCTGGACGCCATTTCCGCATCCGGGAGAATCGAGATCCACGGAGAACGGAATCTGGATCGGGTCGTCGTCCGCATCGTCGACGACGGTCCGGGAATCCCGCCCGATGTGCTGCCCGTGATCTTCGACCCGTTCATGACGACGAAGCCGCCTGGGCAGGGCACGGGCCTCGGGCTCGATTTCGCCCGCCGCCTCGCTCGGAGCTACCACGGAGAGATTACGGTCGAGTCGCGTCCGGGACGGACCGAGTTCAGCGTCAGCCTTCCGGCCGAGCCCGTCTGAGGGCCGGGGTCGTGCGCGCGATCGAGATGTCCGGACGAGCCCGCTTCTTGCCACTGACTCGGTGATGCGCGCCGTCACCCGAATCCGAGAGTCGCACGCCGTGCGCCTACGAGTCCTCGTTCTTGGCCTGATACTGGGGCTTCCGACTTCCGGAGGTGCTCAGCTGGGACCGCAGTTCCCCGCGGACGGCTTCCTGAGCGCGGGGGCTGTGCCCATGTCCGAAGCGAGCTCGAAGTGCGTAACGCCGGTCGAGCCGGGCCAGGGGGAGGTGGTGTCGCATGCCACCTGCTCGGTCGTCGAGCTGGACAGCCTTCACACGGCTCAGGGGGATCTGGTCCTCGCCGCGCGCTACGTGCGGTGGGTCCGCTCCACCTACGCGACCTGGCTGGATTCGCTGGAGGTGCACGAGGTGGTCCTGTTCGAGACCGACGAGGCGACTCGGACGGCGAGCCCGGTCTGGCATCGGGTCGGGGCCGACAACTTTCTCGGCGAGCTGGAGTGGGGCCGACAAGGTCGGGTGCATCTACTCCAGCTTTTCAACTGCCTCCGGGGCACGGGGGGGTGCGTGGAGGAGGTCCTGATGCGCGAGCAGGGGCGATGGAGCGTCGTCGAGCTGCCCTTCCTCGATGCGCTGCAAGAGCACCTCCCAGAGGGCTATCGGCTCCACAAGGGTCGCCACATCGACCTCTCGACCCTCCGCTTCGAGCAGCCGATTGCGACGCAGGGAGATGCCAACTGCTGCCCGTCCGCCACGCTCGTGGGCACGCTGAGATTGGAGGGCCGACGGCTCCGGCTCCACACGGTGGAGGTGAGGGGCCCTAGCGGCCTCTGAGCATCTCCCGGGCGGCGTTCGCTCCGGGAACGCCCGTCACACCCCCACCGGGATGTGCCCCCGAGCCACAGAGCCACAGGCCCTCGATGGGCGCCCGGTATCGCGACGCACCGGGAATGGGTCGCATGAACAGGAGTTGGTCGAGCGTCATCTCGCCGTGATAGACGTTGCCTTCGGTGAGACCGAAGCGGCTCTCCAGGTCCGCCGGCGTCAGGACCATCCGGTCGACGATCAGGGACTCGAAGTTCGGGGCATACCGGGTGATCGTCCGGGCCACGAGGTCCCCCAGCGCCTTGCGGGCGGCTTCGTCCCACGCACCCTCGCGGAGGGCGTAGGGAGCGTACTGCATCACGACGGACGCGAGGTGCCGCCCTTCGGGGGCCACGTCCGGGTCGACGAGAGACGGGATCGAGAGCTCCAGGCAGGGCTCCGCGGAAACGGCCCCGTACTTGACCGCGTCGTAGGCTCGCTCCACGTACTCGAGGCTCGGGCCGATCGAGATCGCACCTTCGAGATGGGGGCCGGAGCCCGTCCGGCAGGCGAAGTCCGGAAGACCCGACAACGCGAAGTGCACCTTCGCGGTCACGCCGCGATAGCGGATGTTCTCCACCTTGCGGGCGACGGCCGGGTCCAGGTAGGCGGGGTCCAGGAGCCCGAAGAGCGTCGTCTGCGGGTCGAGGCTCGAGGCGATCCGCGTCGCCCGAATCTCGCTGCCGTCTGCGAGGACGACACCGCGTGCCGACCCGTCTTCGACGACGACCCGGTCCACGACCGCGCCCGTCCGCACCTCGGCTCCGAGCTCGCGACAGCGCGTTGCGAGCGCTTCGGAGAGGCGACCGACACCGCCCCGCACCCGAACGGTGGGCCGGATCACGCCCGAGGGGGCGCCCACGTGGTGGTGCAGGAAGAGGTAGACGGTCCCGCCACCCATCGGTCCTTGGCAGAGCCCCTGCACGGCGGACGCCGCCAGCGTGCCCCGAAGCACGTCACTTTCGAACCACTCCTCGAGGAGCTCGTACATCGACATGGGCAGGATCCGCATGACCTCGACCATCTGCCTCTTGCCGAGGCGGCGCAGTCGATGCCCGAGCGACGCCGAGGACCAGAGGTCGCGGACGTCGGTGCCCGTGATGTCCGGTGGCGTCGCGTGCCAGGCCGACTCCAGGAAGCCCGCGGCGTCCGAGACGAGCTTCACGAACGCGGGCCATGCGTCCGCGTCTGCGGTCGAGTGCGTGCGGATCTCCTCGGCGGTGCGGACCGGGTCGGCCCAGAGCGTGAGCGGCGGCCCCTCCTCGACGGGAGCGAACGTCGGGGGGTCGGCCGGCAGGAGCTCGAATCGGCCGGCGAGGCCGAGATCCGAGACGATCCGCTTGCTGAAGCCTCCGATCCGGTGCGCGCCCGTGTCCACGCGGTACCCGGGGAAGATCTCCTCGGTCGCGGCGGCTCCCCCGACCACGTCACGCCCTTCCAGCACGAGCACGCGCTGGCCGCCCTTCGCCAGATACGCGGCGGTCACGAGGCCGTTGTGGCCGCCTCCGATCACGATCGTGTCGAAGTGCGCGCTCACAAGCGGCCTCCGAGGATCTTCATGGCGGCCAGCCGTCCCGAGGCTCCGGTCACGCCACCGCCGGGGTGCGTGCCCGAGCCCGCCTGGAAATACCCGCGGATGGGTGTGGTGAAGTCCGCCCAGCCTGCCGCCGGCCGCATGCAGAAGAGCTGCTGGAGCGAGAGCTCACCGTGGAAGATATTGCCGCCCGTGAGGCCCATCGTCCGCTCGATGTCCCACGGGGTGAGCACCTGCCGGTGCAGGATCGCACCCGGCAGGTTGGGGGCGTACTCGGCCAGCGTGTCGATGACGGCGTCGCCGAAAGCCTCTCGCTTGCGGTCGTCCCAGCCGCCCTCGAGATCCGAAGGTGCGTACTGCACGAAGATCGACATGACGTGCTTGCCCGGAGGGGCCATGTCCGGATCGATCATCGACGGAATGATGCAATCCATGTAGGGGCGCGAGGAGAAGTCACCGTACTTGGCCTCGTCGTACGCCCGCTCCAGGTAGTCGAAGCTGGGGCTGACGGAGATCGCGCCCTGATGGAGCGGCCCGACGCCCGGCAAGGAGGTGAAGTCGGGGAGCTCGCTGAGCGAGAGATTGACCTTGCCCGATGAGCCCCGGATGCGGAAGCGCCGGATGTCGCGCACCAGGTCCGAAGGGAGGTGCCGCTCCTCGACCAGTTTCAGGAAGGTGAGCTTCGGATCGAGACCGGACACGACGACGGGCGCTTCGTATTCGTCACCGTTCTCCAGCGCGACGCCGATCGCCCGGCCGCCCTTCACCACGACCTGGGCGACCGGTGCCTCGGTGCGGATCTCGGCGCCGTGCTCCCGGGCCGCCGACGCGATCGACTCGCTCACGGCGCCGGTCCCACCCTTGGCGAAGCCCCAGGCCCTCATGGCCCCGTCGATCTCGCCCATGTAGTGGTGCAGCAGGACGTATGCGGTGCCGGGTGAGCGCGGACCGAGGAAGGTGCCGATGATGCCGCTCGCGGACATCGTCGCCTTGAGCGACTCCGTCTCGAACCACTCGTCCAGGTAGTCCGCCGAGCTCATGGTCATGAGCTTGTGCAGGGCGTGGAACTGTTCGTGGCCGAGGCCGCGGAAGTGCTTGCCGAGCCGCAGGAAGCCCATGAGGTCCTTGGGGCTCATCGACGTCGGATCGGGCGGGATCATCGCCAGGATGGGCTTCACGGCGACGGCCAGCTGGTACATCAGCCTCCCGAATTCGTCGTACGCCTCCGCGTCGCGGGCAGAGTGGCGGTACAGCTCTCTGCGCGTCTGGTCGTGGTCGGCCCAACGCACGAGGTAGTCGTCATCGGGCAGCGGCGTGAACGTGCTCTCCAGCGGGAGGATCTCGAGCCCGTGGCGCGGGAGCTCGAGCTCGCGGATGATCTCCGGTCGGAGGAGGCTGACCACGTACGAGCAGACGGTGTACTTGAAGCCCGGATGGATCTCCTCCGTGACCGCCGCGCCGCCCAGCACGTGGCGGCGCTCGAAGACGATCACGCGCTTGCCGGCGCGCGCGAGATAGGCAGCCGCGACCAAGCCGTTGTGGCCTCCGCCGACGACGATCGCGTCGTAGCGCCCCGCGCTCACGTGGCCCCCCCCGGCGTGCTCCGCTTGCGCTCCGGGTTGAAGAACTGGGCGCTGACCACCTTGGCGGCGGCTTTTTTCCGTTGGTGCTCGACGGTGATCTCGATGCTGAGGTCGTTGCCCAGCCTCGAGTGCGGTGTCTGGAGGTGCGCCAGGGCGATGTACTTCTTGAGGATGGGAGACCAGCAGCCGCTCGTGGCGTATCCGACCTGTCGGCTGCCCGCGTAGACCGGCCTGCTCGTCCGCCACCCTTCGGAGGGCAGCTGAGGAGGCAGCCCGACCGTGCCGTAGAGCGTTTCCATCGAGTCCCAGCTGACCTCGAGACCCACGAATTCCCACTCCGCGCCGCGCGCCTTCTCGGCGAGCAGCGCTTCGCGCCCGACGAACGAGGGCTTGTCCAGCTTCACCGCCCATCCCAGGCCCAACTCGAACGGAGACGACTTGCGGTCCTCGATGACCGCCTGGTGCGCGGGGACATAGTCGACATCGATCAGGATCAGCCCGGCTTCCACCCGGGCGATATCCAGGGCGAGCATGCCCGCGGGGGTCATGCGGTGGGCGGCGCCGACCTCCGTGAGCGTGTCCCAGAGCGTGAGGGCGTGCTCCGGGGTCGTCCAGATCTCGTATCCCAGATCCCCCGTGTAGCCGGTCCGGCTGATCTGCACGGGGGCCCCTCCGATCTGACCCTCGGTCATGTGAAAGAACCGGAGGTCGTCTGCGGCCCCCCCGGCCGCGGCGTGGAGGATCGCGCGGCTCTTCGGGCCCTGGAGGGCGAGCGCGGCGATGTCGTCCGAGACGTCGGCGACGGACACGTCCATGCCGCGGGCGTTGTCCTCGAGCCAGCGGAGGTTGGGCAGCGCGGACGTGAGCCGGAAGGTGTCCGAGGACAGCCGAGTGAGCGTCCCGTCGTCCATGACCTTGCCGTCGTCGTCACACCAGGGGGTGTACTGCACCTGGTGCAGCCGACACTTGGTGACGTCGCGGGTGACGATCCGGTCCATGAGGCGCTCGGCGTCGGGCCCTTCGATCCGGTACTTGAACAGTGGCGAAACGTCGAGCAGGCCCGCCGAGTTGCGGATCGCCCAGTACTCGCGGTCATGGTGGAGCTCGTACGAGCTGGCGGCCGCATAGCCCGACCAGCGGCGCCAGTTCATGGCTTCGCAGAGCGGCGCAGTACGCGCGTGAAAGGGGGTCGTTCTGAGCATGGCGCCATGAGTCTACAAGGAGCACCGTTTCGCCGCACCGTGGAGTGACGTGCGCGTCGGACGCCTCGCACCCAGATTGGCCGTGGACCCTCCCGGTGCGCGGACGTCCGCATGGAGGCCAATCGTGGAAGGAGAGAAGCAGGCACTGTGGGTGGGGGTGGTCGTAGGAGTCATCGGCTACGCTGCGGTGGCGATGCTGTACGCGGCTGTCGACCTGGTCGCAGGGCGTGGATTGCTGTACACGGTCGACCTTCTGGGCAAGGCCGTCTTTCTCGGCTTGCGCGACCCCGCCGTCCTGTCGTTGCCCATACGGCCCGACCCCGTGGCGGTCGTCCTCTACAACGGGCTCCATCTCCTGGCCTCGATCGCGATCGGGTTGATCGTCGTCGGCCTGGTGGAGCGGGTCAGACGCGAGCGGCGGTTGGCGGGGCTGGCCCTGTTCACGATCGTGGCCGGCTTCGTCGTGACGATCGTAGCCGTCGGGTACCTGACGAGGGACATGCGCCCGGTCCTCCCATGGTGGTCGATCGTCGTCTCCAACAGCCTGGCCGTGATCGTGGCCGGCTCGTACCTGCAGTGGAGATGGCCGGACACGTGGGAGCTGCTCAGCCCGTTTGGTGACTGAGGAGCCGGCGGGTCGGAAGCGCCGGGAGAGCCTAGGCTCCGCCAGCCTGCTCCCGATAGAGCCGCAACGCCTCCTCGAACGTCGCGAGCACCGTCTCCCGATGTGCCGGATCGTCCCAACGGTTCATCCTCCGGAGATCGCTGATCGTCTCCTCGATCCAGCTCACGAAGAAGGCCGCATCCTCGCGGGATCGGATCGGCGCGCCGTCGGCGATCACGAACACCGGGTTCGTGTGGGCGAAGAGGTAGCTGTCCATCGCGCCGTGCTGAGGCGGGCCGAGCGCCCGCGCGGCGATCCAGCCGCTGCCCTCGATCGGCACCTCGAGCTCGAGGTCGAACGACGTGCCGTCTCCGGTCGCTTCGACGGTGTGTGTGATCTCGCCGTTCTGGACGATCTCGAGTGTGTGCATTCGGAACAGGGACCGGGCCGTGACGGAGACGGAGACGGTCTCGCCCCGTGAGACCCTCAACTCCTCGCCCATCCCGCGCCCCTCGACGTCGAGGGTGAGAATGGGTCCGCTGGTGACGAACGCACGCCCGGCCGCCATCGCGTCGGCCCACTCGTCGTAGTCGAGCGTCTCGCTGCCCGTGAACACGTACGAGCGGGTCGTCCCGATGGCCGGGTGCCTCCAGATGTCGCTCATGGCATCGGTGCCCGCCGTGGCCGGGATCCGGGACCCGGTGTTGAGGAGCCGGTACCAGATCTCCGACGTCCCGAGCTCGTCGCTCCAGATGCAGGCGACGTCGACGAAGTCGGCGAGGCCGAGGATCGCGTCGACGGGCAGCTCGCGGGCCCCACCCGGCCCCGCGGGGTCGGGCGCGCGATGGCTGAGCCCGAAGGGGTGGACGTAGCCACCGATGCCGCCCTGCTCGTGAACGCGCTCGAGCACCGCGGCGTTCGTCGGATACAGCTCGCGGTACGCCGTGCCCTCGTAGCCGATGTAGAACGGGGTCACGAGCGAAGTGAGGTTGAGGAGCGACATGTGCGCGAAGAAGTTCGGCCGGTACTCCTCGTTGTAGTAGACGATCGTCCGCGCGTCTCCGTGCGGGTGTGGGTGCCCGAGGAAGTGCTCGAGGTCCTCCACGCGGCTGTTGGCCCAGTAGTTCGCGATCATGCCGTTGGCGACGTTGAGGTCCTCGGCCAAGGCCTTGTTGCTGAGATCGAGCGGCGTGATGCGCTCGTGTCCCCCGTAGTTGGGGTGGATGTGGTTGTCGCCGGAGTACCAGCCGTTCGCGGCCATGTCGATCCAACGGTCGAGCTGCACGTCGACGGTCGTCCACTCGCCGGGCCGCACGTCGATCGTCGTCTTCTCGGGCTCGTATTCGAAGCCGCGCCACACCTCCAGCTCGGCACTGCCCACGGGAAGCGTCACGGTGAAGCTGCCGTCCGTGTGGAAGTAGTAGTCGTCACCCTCCGCGCTCTGAACGCGCGGAAAGCTGCCGTGCGGGAAGTAGCTGCGCCCGTCGTCGCCGCTCAGGTAGATGCGCGACGGGAGCATCCTGCCTTCGGCGTCCTGGACCCGGACTCGGACGCGGCCCACCGGATCGGACCAGGCGTAGTCTTCGATCCGGATCCGCTCCGGCGTGCCACCGCCGCGGCCCACCGTGTACAGCTCGAAGCCCATCCCCTGGTCCGTGGTCCGCACTTCCTCGGGCCGTCCGCCGTTCCGGGCGTACACCAGCCGCTCGCCATCCGGCGACCAGGCCGGGAAGTACTC
>JBDHDM010000059.1:0-14832 GCA_039591515.1 Gemmatimonadota bacterium
CGGGGACGTGTCACCACCACGGGTGTTGCGCACGAAGGAGACGACGCTGCGTGCGGCCGGGCTGTCGCGGAACAAGCTCGCGGCCGTCCGCGATCTGGCGGAAAAGGTCCACTCCGGCGAGGTGGAGGTGCATGACCTGGCGGACGCCTCGGACGACGAAGTGGTTCGCCGGCTCACCCTGGTGCGCGGGATCGGGGAGTGGACGGCGCACATGTTCCTGATGTTCAACCTGCGGCGCCCCGACGTCTGGCCGACGGGAGATCTGGGCGTTCGCGCCGGCTTCGCGAAGGCCCACGGACTCGAGGCCCCTCCGAGCGCACGGGACCTCGTGCCGATGGGGGACCCGTATCGGCCGTGGCGCAGCGCGGTCGCCTTCTACTGTTGGCGCATCTTGGAGACGGAGCTGCCATGAGTCGAAGGTCCACGCCACTCACGGACGAGCTGTACGCCTACTACCTGGAGACCTCCGTCCGGGAGAGCGACGTGCATCGGCGGCTCCGCGAGGAGACGGGCAAGCTCGACGACGCCAACATGCAGATCAGCCCCGAGCAGGGGCAGTTCATGACACTCTTCGTGGCCGCGATCGGCGCCCGGACGGCGATCGAGATCGGGACTTTCACCGGATACAGCGCGCTGTGCATCGCTCAAGGCCTTCCGGCCGATGGGCGATTGATCGCCCTCGACATCGACGACGAGTGGCCGTCGTTCGGCAAGCGGTACTGGGCCGAGGCGGGGGTCGGGCACAAGATCGACTTCCGACCCGGAGCCGCGAGGGCATCGCTCGATGCGATGATCGAGGAGGGGCGAGAAGGCGACTTCGACTTCGTGTTCATCGACGCGGACAAGGAGAACCTCGACGCCTACTACGACCGGGCGCTCCGGCTGGTACGGTCCGGCGGCGTGATTGCGGTCGACAACACGCTCTGGCACGGCAAGGTCGCCGACCTTTCGGTGTCCGACGCGGCCACCAAGGCGATCCGGGGCTTCAATGCCCGCGTGATCGACGACACCCGTGTGACGCTGAGCCTGTTGCCGATCGGCGACGGGCTCACGTTGATCAGGAAGAAGTAGATCCGAACGCTCGTTCCAAGAGCGAATTCAGCACCTTTGCGGAGGCGAAGTACTCTTCAGCGATCTCCCGCGCGGCGCGGCTGTGGCGCTCATAGTCGCGGTCCACGCGCTGAATCGCGTCGGCGGCCTCGGCAGGCGTCCGGAACGAAAGCAGGCCTTCGCCGACCGGTAAGACTGCTTCGAACCCGGTGTCCTGGACAATCACGGGCTTGGCCGATGCGAGGTAGCAGGCGCTGCGTTCGCTGAACCAGCCGGGTCGTCCTTCCACGTAGGCATGCTTGGCCACGCCCCATTCGGCCCGCGAGGATTGTATGTAGTTGCGGTAGGAATCGAAGTCGCCGCAGTGCTCGTTGGCGTCGACGACGCTCCAGCCTGTTCGCGCGAGCAAGTCTTGCGGGCTCCAATCTTTCTGCTCGCTCATGAGTGCCGCGACACGTGCGGGCAGGTGCTCGAGTCCGGCTTGCCAATTAAGGTGCTGAGTTCTGGCCATCGCGACTTCCATTCGGGCCGGCGCGACGAGTTTCGGCAGCTCGATGAACCGTTGGAATTCGATGTCCTTCTGGCCGAACACACGTCCTTCATGGCGCAGCGGCGCATAGCTCGTCCAGCTCATCACCGTGGAGAACACGTCGCGCGGTGAAGGCGACGGTTGCCACTCGGACGTTACGATGGGCTGTCGCGTCGGCAGCCAGTCGTGACCCGTCTCTGGCACCCGCGGCGAGAAATGCTCACCGAAACTGAAGTGAATGTCGTGGACGTCGATGCGGGCCGCGAACGCCGATCCCGTCCGATACTTGATATGGGTGACAACGGGGTCGGTGTCGACATAGACGAGCCTCGGCACGCGCCGGTAGCTTGCCGGGTGCTCGAGCGTGCCTGAGACATTGATGAGGACGTCAGCGGACGCGAGCACGCGCTCGCGCGCCGCCGCCGACAGGCCGAACCACTCCGCGTCTGGTGCATAGCGGTAGGCCCAGCGATCTCCGAGTCCATAGAGGCCGAGTACACGGCTCAGGTAAGCGAGGTTCGCCGCGCAGGAGTCGGCGACCCAGTCGTTACCCGATGGGCCGCCATCGAGGTTGTACGGCACTTCGCCCGAATCCTCGAAATAGTAGACGTCGTGACCGAGCCGAGCCAAGCCGACGAGGTACTGCAGGTAGTGCCACGTCATGCCTCCGAGCGTCGGGTGCTGAGTGATGAGACCGGAGACGATGATCCGCAGGGGGGCGTTCTCGCTCGGCATGACTAGGCTTCCATCGGAGTGAGGGCGCGGAGCCCCCGCGTGGACGTGACAATGTGGAAGGGGTCTTCTTCCTTGACGATCCGACCCATCCCGTCGAGGATGGCATCAACGGGGAGGTCGCCCGTCGTCGAGCCGCCGATCGAGTCGGTATCCAGGCGATCATGAAGTGCACGACCACGAGGGCGCAAATGCCTCACCAAGGTGCAGATGGGCAGCAAGCGTAAGGTTTTGACAACAGGGTTGAGCGAACATCCGGCCACGCGGGCTTGGCGCACGCTCGGACTTACGCCGTTGGACCCAGACCGGATCATCGTATTCAAACGCAAGGAGAGGGGCGCTGTTTTTGGCCTCGATGGTGTGGGGCCCGAGAGAGAGAGTGTGATCGCCAAGCTCTGCACTCGCGACAAGGGGCTGCGCGAACGCAAGGTCTACGAGCACGTGCTTCCTCGGCTGCCGTGTCCAGCCGTCGACTACTATGGTTCCGTCGATGCCGCCGACGGCGGCTCGGTGTGGCTGTTCCTCGAGGACGTCGGCGGTGAGCCCTACGATCCCGACAAGCGCCTGCACCGGACGCTCGCGGCGCGCTGGCTCGGTGAGCTCGAGGCGCATACCGAGCACGATGGGGTGACGGCCGGTTTCCCGGACCGCGGTACGGCGTTCCACTCCGAGTGCCTCGCGTCGATCGTCGAGACCCTGCCCGAGATCAGGCAACGCCCCTCGCTGCAGAGCCTCGATGTCGAGATTCTCGATCGGATCGGCGGGGCCTGCCGCATCCTGGGGGGCATGTGGAGCGAAGTCGAGGACTTCTGCGCGACGGTGCCGGCCGCGTTCGCGCACAGTGATTGCCTCAGCAAGAATGTTCACATTCGCGATGGCGCTTCGGGGCCCTGTGTAGCCGCTTTCGATTGGGGTGGGGCGGGATGGGCACCGGTGGGGACCGATCTCGGTCAGCTCGCACTGCCTCGGCGTGGCCCGCCGGGTGACGGCCCCGACTACGATGCGTACCGGGCTGTGGTTGCCGGACGCTGGCCCGACCTCGACACGGAGACCATCGCCCGGCTCGCTCAGGTCGGGCAGCTCTTCTGGGCACTCAAGGTGATTAGCCGCGGCCTCCCGGAGTTCGACCGCGATTGGCGAGACCCGGAGCATGTGCTGGCTGACATGCACGTGTACGAGCGCGCACTGGCGCGCTCGTTGGTGGACGCGACGGGTTTGCCGGAGCCGGTGGGATCTTGAGGATGGACGAGGTCCACGACCACGACCCGGCGGCCGTTTGGTGCGCTCTGCACCACACGACCGGGACTCCGGGCGACATCGAGCCCCTGCGCACCAGCCGGGACACGGCGGTGTACCGCTTTCATGTGGGCGACTCGAGGATCATCGCCAAGCGGTGTCCGGTGGCCACGGCGCTCGTCGAGCGGACGGTCTACGAGCAAATCCTGCCGGCCCTCGCTCTTCCGAGGCTCCGCTACTTCGGGGCGAGCACGGAGGCGGACGAGACGGTCTGGTGGCTGTTCATCGAGGAGGCACAGGGCCCCGAGTATCGCTCCGACCGAGCCGCCGACCGGGCCGCGGCCGCGCAGTGGCTCGCCACGCTACACGGTGAGATCGAGCGGCTGGAGATAAGCGGTAGTCTTCCCACGAGGTCGCCCGAACATTACGAGCAGGCGCTCGCCGAGGTTCAACGGTCGCTGACGATGTCCGGCATCGATGGGTACAGACGCCGAGCCGGCCGGGAAGCGCGCGAGGCCGTGATCGCGCATTGCGAGAATCTCTCGGGCCGCTGGTCCGAGCTGGTCGATGCCTGTAGGCTCGGGCCCGAGACACTCGTGCACGGCGATCTCGTCGCACACAACGCGCGCCTCGTCCCGGCCTCATCCGGTCCTGTCTTCATGCCGTTCGACTGGGAGAAGGCCGGCTGGGGGACCCCGGCCGAAGACCTCGCGAACGTCGATCTCGTTGCGTATCGACAGGCACTCGGGAGCCTGTGGCCGGAGCTCGGCGCGAGGGAGCTTCGCCAGCTCGCGGGCGCGGGCCGAGTGTTCCGTTGCATCGTGTTCCTGCAGTGGCTCCAGCCGGATCTCCGGGACGACTCGGAGCACTCCATCGAGCAGCTCGATACGTGTCGCTCGTGGCTCGACGCGATCATGGAGCGCAGCCCTTGGCTCAGCTAGACGACAGCCCGTTGGGCGCTTGGCTCGAGCGTACGATCACGGATCGGTTTACCCAGCGAGGGCTGGCTGTATCGGCGATTCATCGGACTCCGTTTCCGCACATCGGGTCATACGACTGCGAACGAGTCACTGTCGAGATCGACGGGCACGAGGGCATCGAGCTGTTCCTCAAGGACTATGCACACTCGCGGCAATCGAAGGACCAGCCGTTGCAGCGGAGGATCCGCGAGCTCGGTGTCTACAGCGAACTGCTCGACGGAGCTGGGCTCGACACGCCGGAGTGTTACGGCTCCATCTCCGATGCCGAGCACGACCGATTCTGGATGCTGCTCGAGCTCGTCGACGGCGAGGTGGTCGAGGAGGTCGACTCGAGGAACGGGACTCCTGCCGTTGAGTGGCTTGCGCGTATGCAGGCGCATTTTCTGAAGCGCACAGAAGACCTCGAGCGGTGCGGTTTCCTCCAGGATCACGGCGAGGCCCACTTTCTGCGGAAGGCCGCCGATGCGCGTCGCGATGTTGCGCAGCTGGCTCCGGCTTCTGCGGACCGCCTCGCTCCGGTGCTCGAACTCTATGAACAGTCCGTGAGTGTCATGGTGGGCCAGCAGGCCAGCCTCGTGCACGGCGGCTACATCCCGTGGCACATCTTCATCGATCGGGCCCGTGATCCAGCGCGTGTGGCCGTCGTCGATTGGGAGCTCGCAGCGCGGGGCTCGCCGCTCTACGACGTGGCGACCTTCATCGACGACGCGGCGCCCGCCCTGCAAACCGAGCTTGTTCGGGTGTACCGGCGCGCCGCACAGCAACACGGAGTCCCACTGCCGGAAGACCACGAGCTGCGTGTCACGATCGCCTACTGCCGGCTGCACCGGGTCATCGACTGGCTGAGCCGAAGCGCCGAGAAGGGGCGATCGGAAAAGAAGATCACGAGTCTGGTGAAGCTCGCCGAGAGGCGCCACGACGAGTTGGCAGCGGAGCTGTAATGCGTGAGCACAGGCCGCGTGTCAGAGCGCCATTACGACCTTCACCGAAAACTTCGCGACATCGAAGCTGTTCTTGTCGTAGACGCCGAAAATGTCGAGGCCCCGGCGGGGGCGGTGCGAATAAGCCACCCGGTAGTAGTCGCTGAAGTCACTGTGTATGAATCGACCGCTCAGGGAGTGCTCGGCGGTGATGTCCCACGAGCTCACCACGACGAATTGATCGAAGGTCCCGAAGCTCTCGGTCCGCTCGGCCGAGAGCTGGACGAAGACCGCATTCAGCGGTCGCCACCAACCATAGGCCGAGAGGTACTCGTAGGGGCCGCCGCCGAGATCACCGGCGGCATACAGCACACCACCCGAGAAGAGGTTGCTTCGGGTGAAGAAATCGATCGAGACGCTCGAGTAACGGTCGTCGTTGAATTCCGCTTCGAATTGACCTCTTTCGTCCGCCAACGGCCGGTATGGACCGGCCTCGACGTGAGTGCTGACGCGTATGTCGTTCGTAAATTCAACCGAGCCACCGACGAAGCCCTGTTGTCGCTGCTTGAGTCCGGGCTGCGTATCCCTGCGGTCGCCCCCGACGTAGCCCTGGATTACCCGCAGGACGGGATTGGACATCTCCCGATAGACGCCTGCGATGACCGATGCCCCTCTCGTTCCGGGCAGATCTTCTTCGAGCAGCGCATTCGCGGGAAAGTAGTCGCGGTCGTACTCGTCGGCGCTCGCGGTGGCGTACACGTAGTCCCCACGCCATCCGATGGACGCCGCGTAGTGGTTACCCCTGCCGTTGGGCAGGTCTTCGGACAGAGCGGTCTTCGTGTTGGTCAACGCGGCATCGATCGAGTAGTTCAGCCCCCACGACTGCCGGCCGCGGAATTGACCGACCCCGAGCATGTTCTCGAACCCGGTTCGATTCGTATTGACGAAGGTGGCGATCGCCGAGTTCGTCTCGTCCACCTCATAGAGCGTGCGCGCGACGACATCCCATCGATTGTCGGGAGCGAATGTGGCCAAGGCCCCATAGCGGGCGCGTCCCGCGCGGCCGAAGCTCTTGGCTCCGCCATCGAAGTCAGGCACGCGATTCGAGTAGAAGTACTGGTTGTCATCGTCATCGGGACTGAAGTACTCGGTGCCCTCCGCGAAGAACGGCCGATTCTCATCGAGCGATTTCTCCGCGTACGAGAAGCTGATGTCGGTGATCGCTTCCTCGACCTGGCTGAAATCGGGGTTGAGAGCCACCACCCCGGTCAAATCGGCACGCGGCTGGTAGCGGATATCGATGCCGCCTGTTGCCATTGACTGCTGGATGTTGCCTTTCTCGTCGGGGATGTTCCTGCCGGCCAACGCAAAGGGCATGAAGGTCAATACGTCCTGCGTAGACTCCGACGGCAATACGAGCTGGTCCAGCTGTCCCATCTCCTCCTCGAGGGATTGGGGCGTCACGTTGGCCCAGTAGCTGTATTCTCGCGTGCGGGCCTGGTAGCGCTTGAAGTTGACGCCGAATCGAGTTGCACCCTCTTCGTAGTTCAGAATCGCGAAGGGTATGGCGAACTCGGCCGACCAGCCGTACTCGGTCTCGACGGCAGAACCGAGCCAATCGCCCTTCCACTCGATCTTCGTCGATCGGCCGCCGGCAATCTGGTCGCTCTGAGTGCCGATCGGATTCAGAGAGAACTCGGAGATGTCCCGCCGATTGAAGAACGGATCGAGCTCGATCGTGATGGCGTCGTCATAGCCGAGACCGCCGTCTCGAACGGTTCGCGTCGCTTGAATCGACGCCGGGTTGGAGTCATGCATGCGCAACCCGACATAGAGGAACTCTCCATCCGTCAGGGTGAGCACTTCCGTCTGATCGCTCGGCGGCTGGTCTTGTATCGAGTTCCAGAAGCCGCTCGACCAGCTCGCTTGCTGCCACGCGACATCGTCGAGCATTCCGTCGATGTTCGGGGCTTGCCCGGTCGCGTCGTCGTCCCCTGCGATCTGGCTCACCACGAGCGAGCGCTCGTGCCCCGGTGGTGGGGCTCCGTCAACCCCGAGGCACCTCTCCTGTACGAGGCGGGGATCCGAAGGAAGGGTGATGAGACACGTGGTATCAGACTGAGCGCTCGCGGCAGCCGGCATCAGCGCCGCCGCCACCAAGCCGAGTGCCGTCGCGGCTGGCAACTTCCTCTTCTCAGTTCGTACAGCCATGTGCCTGATCCTAGGGGAGGGCTCGACCCACATCGGTCAACGAGCCCGGCCGCTATGTCAGCTTGCGAAAGCAGCGCGTAGTGCGCACTCTACTCCAGCAGCGTAGCAGGCAGTACGCTAGCTCCCCCCCAGGTGCATTCGATGAAGGTATGGCCTCGATCGCCGTGGCGCACGCGTCACGGCCCAGAGCACGTTCATCCCGCTGCCAACGTGCGGGACCTGCCTCGGCTCGGGGGCGAGCTCCTGGCCCCAGGGCAGCCGCGACCTTCCGTGCGCGGCAAGTTCCTCTTCGCGGGGCAACAGAAGCTATACGTGCGAGGCGTGACGTACGGGGCGTTCGCCCCGAACGAAGCCGGCATCGAGTTCCACGACCTGGATCAGGTTGACCGAGACTTCGCGCTCATGGCCGAGAACGGCATGAACGCTGTCCGCATCCCGCACACCACGCCGCCGTCCTCCGTTCTGGACGTGGCTCAGCGGCACGGTCTTCGTGTCATGGTCGGGCTATCTGCGGAACAGTACGTGGGATATCTGATGGATGGGAAGCACGTTCCCGACATCGTGGAGACCGTTCGCGCACGCGTGCGCGCGGTTGCGGAGCATCCGGCGCTCCTCTGTTATGACATCGGCAACGAGATTCCTGCTTCCATCGTTCGCTGGCTCGGTCGCCGCCGGGTGGAACGGTACTTGGAGCAGATGTTCCGGATCATCAAGGAAGAGGATCCCGGCGGGCTCGTCACGTACGTGAACTACCCGACCACGGAGTATCTGCATCTTCCCTTCTTGGACCTCGTCAGCTTCAACGTGTACCTGGAGGTCCAGGACCGCCTGGAGGCATATCTCGCCCGCCTGCAAGTCCTCGCCGGCGACCGGCCCTTGCTCATGAGCGAGCTCGGACTCGACAGTCTGCGAAATGGCGAGCTGAAGCAGGCGGATGTCTTGGACTGGCAGGTTCGCAGCACCTTCGCCGCGGGCTGCGCGGGCTCCTTCGTCTTCGCCTGGACGGATGACTGGTACCGGGGTGAGGAACAAGTCGATGACTGGGCCTTCGGTCTCACCACGAGAGAACGGAAGCCCAAGCCCGCGCTGGCCGCGGCGCGGAAAGCGTTCGCCGATTGGCCGCATGCGCGGGACATCGCATGGCCCCGCATCTCCGTGGTCGTGTGCACCTACAACGGGTCTCGAACGCTCGAGGAGTCTCTGGAGGCCCTCGAGCGCCTCGACTACCCGGACTTCGAAGTGATCGTGGTCGATGACGGCTCGACCGACGCGTCGGCAGAGATCGCCGGGCGCTTTCCCTGCCGGCTCATCAGCACGGAGAATCAGGGGCTCAGTGCCGCACGGAACACCGGCCTGGCAGCAGCCAATGGCTCGATCGTGGCGTACCTCGACGACGACGCCTATCCCGATCCCCACTGGCTCCGGTACCTCGCCCTCTCGTTTCTGCGCTCGGACTGTGCCGGTGTGGGTGGGCCCAACTTGACTCCCGAGGGTGACGGCTGGATTGCCGATGGGGTGGCCAATGCACCGGGCAACCCGGTGCATGTGCTGGTATCGGACCGGGACGCGGAGCACATCCCCGGGTGCAACATGGCATTCCGCAGGGACGCCCTAGTTGAGGTCGGGGGCTTCGATCCGCAGTTCCGCGTGGCAGGCGATGACGTCGATCTCTGCTGGCGGCTCGCAGACGCCGGACTGAAGCTCGAATACAGCGCCGCGGCAATCGTGTGGCACCACCGCCGCAATTCCGTTCGCGCCTTTTGGCGTCAGCAGCGAGGGTACGGTCGGGCCGAAGGCATGCTCGAGAGGAAGTGGCCGGCGCGGCACGACGAATACGGCCACGTCTCCTGGACGGGACGCATCTACGGCAAGGGGGTGGTCAGTCCGCTTCAGTGGGGCCAGGGCCGAGTGCATCACGGCGTCTGGGGCGCGGCACCGTTTCAGTCACTGTACGAGCCCGCACCCAGCGCGTGGGGTGCAATCGTGCGGTCGCCCTCTTCCTATCTGATGGTTGCCGGACTCGGACTGATGACCTTGTTGGGGCTGGACTGGCCCCCATTGAGGCTGGCTGCAGCCCCCTTTGCGATCGTGGTGCTCGCGATGCTTGTCGAGGCGGCGAGGGGCGCGACACTCGCGACGTTTCCCACGAATCGGCTCGAGCCGGGTAGTCGCTGGACGACGCTCGGGTCTCGCGCGGTGACGGCCCTCCTTCACATCCTCCAGCCCATCGCGCGACTCTCTGGCCGTATGGGTTACCACCTGCGCAACCGCCCCCCGTTGGGCCCGCTGAGGCTCCGTGCGATCGTTCCTCGGACCACTGCGACGTGGACGGAAGATTGGCAGGACTCCACGACGCGACTGTGCGCCATTGAATCGGCTCTCGGAGAGACCGGGGGGTTCGTGCGCCGCGGTCACGACTTCGCCCGGTGGGACCTCGAGGTTCGTTGGGGATCGTTCGGTTGCGCCCGCCTGCTGCTGGCGCTGGAGGATCATGCTCAAGGGTACCAGATGGTCCGGGTGCGAGTCTGGCCACGATTTGCCCTACAGGGGCCGGTACTCACGCTACTCTTCGGTGCGCTGGCCGCGGGTGCCGCGAGCGGGCACGCTTGGGTGGCCACTTCGGCGCTCGCACTCGTGGCGTCGTACTTTGGATTCCGCACGCTGTTCGACCCGTTGATTGCGTCGAACGCGACGCACCGAGCCCTGCAGCGGCTGGGACTCGCTTCATCGTGATCGAGTCGGTCGGTCGTCGCATGAGACGCAACGGGGAGGACGGCACCCCTCCCGTCGATCGCGACCGTCAGTCCTAGGAGGAGCGTGGCACACGAGGCCGTCCGGACCTCCGATTTCCGTCTGGTCGCCAGGATCGTCCGCGAAACGAGGCGATACTGGCTTCACATCGTCGGACTGTTCTTCATAAGCCTGCTGTCGACGCCGCTGGCTCTTCTCGGACCGGTGCCGCTGAAGATTGCCGTCGACAACGTGCTGGGGACGGACCCACTTCCCGCGATCCTCGAGCCGATCGTCCCCGACGGGATCGAAGGCTCCCCGACCCGGCTGCTGATCTTCGCCGCCATACTCGTCGTGGTGATCGCGCTGCTCGTCCAGGTTCAAACCGTTGCGACTTCGTTCCTCCGCTCGTACACGAGCGAGAGGATCTTGCTCGACTTCCGGGCCCGGCTCTTCCGACATGCTCAGCGTCTGTCGTTGGCGTACCACGATCGGTCGGGAACGTCGGACGCGATCTATCGCATCCAGTACGACGCGAACGCCATCCAGTACGTCATCATCGACGGGATCCGTCCGTTCGTAACGGCGGCTGTCACGCTGGTGACGATGTTCTGGATCACCGCCAGCATCGACCTCCAATTGGCGCTCGTGGCCGTCGCCATCACGCCTCTGCTGGGCGCATATACTGCGACATATCGAAGATACGTCAGACCGAGATACAAGCAGCTCAAGCGGATCGAGAGCACGGGCCTCTCGGTCGTCCAAGAGGTACTGACCTCTCTTCGGGTCGTAAAGGCCTTTGGCCAGGAAGACCGGGAGCAAGAACGATTCGTCCGTCAGTACGAGCGAGGACTCGTTGCCCGGTTACACCTGTTAGCGGCCGAGGGAGGCCTCTCGACGCTTACCGGGCTAACCACGGCGGCCGCCACGGGCGCCGTGCTCTTTCTCGGTATCCAGCATGTCCAGGCCGGCGCGCTGACCCTGGGAGAGCTTCTGCTCGTCATGGCGTATCTGTCGCAACTCCATGCTCCGATCAAGACCATCGGGCGCAAGGCGGCGAGCCTGCAGAACCATCTTGCGAGCGCGGAGCGCGCGCTCGGATTCCTCGACCATATCCCCGATGTCGTCGACCGGCCGAACGCAACGCCGATCAGGCGCGCGAAGGGTGATCTGACATTCCGGCACGTTTCGTTCGGTTATCCCGATGGGCCGTTCGTGCTGAAGGACGTCTCGTTCCAGATCGAGGCCGGTACGCGTCTCGGCATCGTCGGCAGGACCGGGGTAGGCAAGAGCACGCTCGTCGGTTTGGCTACGCGCTTCTACGACCCGGACAAAGGCGCCGTGCTCCTCGACGGATTGGACCTGCGTGACTACCGGCTCGCGGACCTACGCGAGCAGTTCGGGATCGTTCTCCAAGAGTCGGTCCTCTTCTCCACCACGATCGCCGAGAACATCGCGTACGCCAGGCCCGGGTCTAGCTTGGCGGATATCGAGGCGGCCGCACGGGCGGCGAACGCGCACGAATTCATCACCGTGCTGGAGGCTGGGTACGACACGCATATCGGGGAGCGGGGGCTGAGTCTCTCTGGAGGCGAACGCCAACGCATCGCTTTGGCCAGGGCGTTCCTGAAGGACGCACCGATCCTGATCCTCGACGAGCCGACGAGCTCCGTCGATGTCGGCACTGAGGCCCTCATCATGGACGCGATGAAGCGGCTGATGCAGGAGCGCACGACGATCATGATTGCACACCGGCTCAGCACTCTCGCCGGATGCGACCAACTGCTGGAGTTGGAGGACGGTCTCGGCTCGATGGTTCTTTCACACGGCGCTCGGGAGTCCGCGGCGCATCTGGATCGGCTGGCGAACGTACCCGCCACTTGACCCATTCGCAGGAACGCGCGCCCCCGGCTCCGGCAAACCGCTGGGCGCCATGGCCGTGAGGTGGAACGTTACAGCTGGCGCTACCGGGGCTCCTCAGACCCGCGGGAATGCCGAGTTCTGGTAGTGGAGCTCGTTGCCCGCCGCGTATGGCCACTGGATGTCGCGGAACGACTTGTACGACTCCCACACGGCTCGGAACGTGGCGTCGGCGGCCGATTGCTCCTCGAGGTAGGCGTTCGATTCACGCCACGCAGCGTCCATGATGTCCTGGGAGTACTGGCGAACCGTGACGCCGTGGTCGTTCACCAGCCGCTGAAGCGCGAGTGGGTTTGCGTGGTCGTAGGCCGAGAGTCGGTTTGCGAACGTCTCGCCGGAGACGGACTTGAGGATCTCCTGATAGGCCGTGGGGAGTTCGTTGAACGCCTCCAGGCTGATCAGCAGGCCCATCGTCACCCCCGGCTCCCACCAGCCCGGGTAGTAGTAGTTCTTGGCGACGTTGTAGAAGCCGAGCTTCTCGTCGTCGTACGGACCGACCCACTCCGTCGCGTCGATGGCCCCCCGTTCCAGCGCGGGGTAGATCTCGGCCGGTGAGAGGCTCTGCACCGTCACGCCCAGCCTCGACATGATCTCACCGCCGATCCCGGGGATGCGGAATCTGAGGCCCTGAAGCTCGGCGACCGAGTTGATGGGCTCGCGGAACCAGCCACCCATCTGGCCCCCGGTGGAGTTACAGGGGAACGAGATGATGCCGAAGTCGGCGTAGATGGCGTTGATCAGCTCGAGGCCACCACCCTGCATCATCCATGAATACTGCTGGCGGGTGCTGAGCCCGAACGGGATGGCCGTGTCGAAAGCCAGGGCCGAGTTCTTCCCGATATAGTAGTAGCCGGGTGAGACACCGCACTGGACGGTGCCCTGCATGACCGCGTCCATCACCTGGGGTCCGGGCACGAGCTCGCCGGCGGCGTAGACGCGGATGGTGAAGTTGCCCCCGGTCAGCGCCTCTACGCGTTCCGCGAGATACACGCCGGCTCCATGGAGCAGGTCGAGGGAGGGCGGAAAGCTCGTCGCGAGCCGCCAGCTGACGCGCGGCCCGGAGACACCTCCGGCCTGCTCACCGGTCGCGGGCGCTCCCTCGCCGGCGCCGCACGCCCCGAGCGCGGCGGCACCCGCGGCTCCGGTCCCAGCCTTCTTGAGGAAGTCCCGTCTCTTGATCGTCATGTCGGCCCAATTCTCCAGGGTCTGCGGTTCGCTTGCCGAGGCGCGCCGACCCGGCAGAGACCGGTCGGCGCGCAAGCGTCATGAAGTAACGGGGGCGGCACGCTCCGGCAATCCGTGTCGGCGGGGGTGCGGTCCCTGCGACCGCCGACGCGAGGCAGGTTCGCCGAGTCTAAGACGAGACCGTGTGGATGGTCTGCGTCGGGAAGGCGAACTCGAGCCCCTCCGCGTTGAATCGCTCCAGAATCGCGAGATTCACGGCAGTCTGCACGCCCATGATGTCGGCACCCCTCGTGATGTAGTAGATGAGGGTGATTCCGAGGGCGAAGTCTCCGAACGAGTTGAACCCGATCACGACCTTCTCCTCGGTGTCTGCACCCTGGGCCTCCACGATTTCGCGCAGCAGGTCCATCGCGCGCCCGATCCGCCCGTGCGAGGTGTCGTAGGTGAGGCCGAGCTCGAGCACGATCTTCCGATTCGGCTCTCGCGAGATGTTCTCGACCGGTGAGTCGGCGAAGCGGGAATTGGGAATCGACACTTCACGTCCGGCGAGCGTCTTGAGGCGCGTGCTGCGGATCCCGATTTCGGAGACCGTGCCGTCGTAGCCGCTGATGACGATGCGGTCCCCTGTCGAGAACGGACGGTCGGTGAAGATGGTGAAGCCCCCGAACACGTTGGCGACCGTGTCCCGGGCCGCCATCGCGAGTGCGAGTCCGCCGATGCCCAGCCCGGCGATGAGAGCCATCACATCGTAGCCGGCGTTGTTCAGTGCGACGATCACACCGATGACCCAGATGGCCCCCTTTCCGCCACGGCGGAGGATCGGGAGGAGCTGGTCGTCCAGGTCGGTGTCGCTCGAGGCGGTCAGTGGCGCCAGGACTCCGGCCACGACGGCATCCCACAGTCGCACGAGTGCCCACGTGACTGCGAGCACCAGAGCCGCCTGCGTCGCGGACCAGAGGAACTGCTCCAGGCCGGGCGGGAGCGTCAGCGTCTGGACGGCCAGCCAGAAGCCGATGACGGTGACGACGACGACGATGGGCTCGTCGATCGTGTCCACCAGGAAATCGTCGAGGTCGGTCGCCGTGTGCTTCGCCGCACGGTGGAGGATTCGGCGCGCGATCCAGTACACGATCTTGCCGACCATGACGGACACGACCGCGATCCCGGCCGCGACGGTCCATTGGGCGATGGTGTTTCCGTAGAACATCTGCGACAGGAACTCCGACATGGCTGGCTCTCGGTGGGCGTTGACGATCGATCACGGACAATTTGGGGCACGCAGCGCTGGACGTCATGCCCGGCTGGCGCGAATCCCGGGCGGATCGGATCTTCAGGGCCC
>JBDHDM010000060.1:0-14795 GCA_039591515.1 Gemmatimonadota bacterium
ACCCGAAGCGCCGCGATGGTCCGGTCGGCTCAGCCCGGCTTCCGTCGCTGCCTCGCCACTCCCTTCATGGTCACGGGGGGCGGCGCCACCGTTCGGTTCGTCACTCATAGCGGAGCGCGTCGACAGGATCGAGCTTCGAAGCCCTGGCCGCCGGATACACGCCCGCGACGATGCCGACCGTGAGGCCGAGCGTCACCCCCAAGGCGATCCACCGTGGGGCGACGGCGGCAGGCAAGATCGAAACCGCCGCGATGAACTTCGCGATTCCCAGGCCCGCGGCGACTCCGAACGCCGCTCCGACGGTCGAGAGCGTCGCAGACTCGATCATCACCTGGGTGAGGATGTCGCGCCGGCGCGCACCCAGCGCCTTGCGGACCCCGATCTCCCGGGTCCGCTCCATGACCGAGACGAGCATGATGTTCATGATCACGATGCCCCCGACCACGAGCGAGATCGAGACGAGCATCGGCAAGGCCATGAAGAGGATGCGCGAGATGTTGTTCCAGAAGCTGATCGCCTCGTCCGCCGTCTCGAGCGAGAAGTTGGGTTCCTCGGCGGGTCGTAGCCGGCGTCGCACCCTCATGATGCCCTCGACCTCGAGCTGGATCTCACGAAGCTGGTCGGGATTCAACGCCTGGACCACGATCGCGTCCACGTATCCGCGGGGAGCGGTGATGGCGCGAATCGGAGAGCGGGAAGGAGCGATCACGATGTTGTCGAGTGACTCCCCGAAGAGCGAGCCGCGCTCTTCGAGCACTCCGATGACCCGATACGGGAAGCCTCGTACGCGCACGGTCCGGCCCACCGGCTGCAGACCCTCGAAGACCCGCTCTGCCGTCTCCGATCCGATCACGATGACCGGCGTCCCCGCCTCGTCCTCCTGCGCCGTGAATGCCCGCCCCTCGGCGATGCCGAGGTCGCGGATGAGGAAGATCTCGGCCGATGCACCGACCACCTGAGCCCCGCTGGCCGTGATGCCGTTGTCACCGACGATCGTCGAGCCGGTACGACTCTCGACCGCGACCCGCGCGGGCAGCGACGCCTGTGCTCGGATCGCATCCGCGTCCGCGATCTGCAGTCGGGGTCGTCGGACCCGTTCGCGCCACTCCTCGCGGCTCGTGTTGATGTTGACGGATTGCCAGCGCTGGAGGGTGATCGTGTTGACCCCGAAGATCTGCGAGGTGAAGTCCTCACGGACGTATCGATCGAGCCCCTCCACAACGGTGACGACGACGATGAGGAACATCACACCCAGGATGACCCCCAGCAGGCTGAAGAACGACTTCAGCTTCTCTGCCCGGATCTGCTGGAACGCGAGGGAGATGCCCTCCCAGACCTGCATCGTCGCTAGCCCCCGCCCGTCTCGGACCCGTCTTCGCCGGAGCGATCCTCCTCGGAGAGCCGGATTCGATCGCCGTTCTGGAGCTGGCGGATCCTCTGGTATGGCCCGGCCACGACCGTGTCACCCGCCGCGAGTCCGCTGAGGACCTCGAAGTACTCTGCTCCGGCGATGCCCACCTCGACGGCCGTGAAGGTGACCACACCGTCCAGAACGAGGAAGACGCCCTCGACGTCGTCCGGACCCTCGGCCTCGTCTTCCGTCGGCGGGGCGTCGGACGAAGCCCCCGAGTCACCCTCGCCGTCCTCCTCAGACGACTCCTCGAGGTCGGCCGCGTCCCGCACCGTGAGGGCGATGATCGGGACGGCCAGGACGTCGTCTCTGGTTTCCACGACGATCTCGGCGGTCGCGGACAGGTCCGGCCGGAGCGGCGCGTTGCTGGCCAGAAGCTGCAGGACCACCTCGAAGTCGATCGCCGCCTGTTGGTTGGCCTGTTGCTGGGAAGGCGGGTTGATCGCCGAGTTCCCGATCTCGGTGACGAAGCCGGAGAACTCCTTGTCCGGGAAGGCGTCGATGCGGATCGACGCGCTGTCGCCCAGCGTGATCTCCGACACCTCCGTCTCGTCGACGTTCAGGACGACTTCGATGACGGAAAGGTCGGAGATGGTCAGCACCAAGCTGCCCGGGTTGTTCATGGTGCCGATGATGACGGTCTCGCCCTCCTCCACATTGAGTCGCGTGACCTTCCCGGACATGGGTGCGGTGAAGATCGTCTTCGAGAGCCGGTCGGCGGCTTCGTCCACCCCGGCTTGTGCCTGGGAGACTCCGTAGCGGGCCGACTCGAGGAGTTGGCTCTGGACCTCCACACGGGTCTGGGCGTCGTCCAGCTGTTGCGGGCTGACGAGGAGCGAGTCGCGCGCGCGCAGCTGCGTCAGCCGGTCCTGGTCCCGCTCCGCCTGAATGAGGTTGGCTCTCTGCTGCGCCTCCTGGGCCGAGGACTGCGCGAGCATGGCCTCGGCACGGGAGAGCGCGGCGCGGTATTGATCCGGCTCGAGCCGGAGAAGGGTCTGGCCCGCCACCACGTCGTCGCCCTCGTCGACGAGGAGCTCCGCGACCCGAGCGGATACGTCCGAGCTGATGTCGACGGTTCGCCGTGCCCGGATATTTCCGCTCGCCGTCACGATCTCCACGAGGTCGCGGCGGTCGATGGCCTCGGTCCGAACCTCGATGCCGCGATCCGCGCTGCGGCGCGCGGAGAGGAAGGCCGCGAGCCCCAGCACCGCCACGATGCCGATGCCGATGAAGACCTTGGTTCGTGTTTGCATGACGCGCCCTAGCGGAGGGAGGCGCCGACCAGCGCCTCGAGGTTGGTGACGGAGTCGTGGTACGCGAAGAACGCTCTCGTGCGATCGGCGTCAGCCTGGACGAAAACCGTCTGTGCGTCGACCAGCTCCACGAATGTGATCGCTCCGAGCTGGTATCGCTCGCGCGCGAGATTGAGCTGTTGCTCCGCGAGTTCCCGATTCCGGTCTTCGAGGAGTCCGCTCTCGTAGAGGGTGCGCGTGTTCTCCAGGCCGATTGCGAGGTCCGCCCGCACCGCCAACTCTTGCTCTCTCACCTGCTGCAGCAGGTCCTCCCTCTGGAGCTTCGCCGCCTCGAGGTTCCTCTGCCGGCTGAGACCGGAGAAGATCGGGATGCTGACCGTCATCGAGACTCGGAAGGGAGACTGCACGAAGTTGAACGGGAACTGGTTGTTCGCGGCCGCGATGCGCTGCGCCTGCTGGTCCGTGAACGCGATCTGTCCACAGTCGAGCGGGGGCAGCGGATCGGCGAGCCGTGAATACAGCTCGTTCGTGCGCACACACTGGGTGATGGAACTGGTCACGCCGGCCTTCGCCTGCGCGATTTGGAAGTCCACGCTGCTCGCCTCGCGCGTGAAGCCGCTCCAGCCGCTGAACAGGGAGAGGGAGGGCAGGTAAGACGACCATGTCGAGCTGACGTTGGCGTCTGCGGCCTCCGTCGACGACCTCCTGCGCAGGAGCTCCGGGTTTCCACCCAGGGCGACCGCGGTCAGGTCGTCGAGATCCCACGTCGGCTCGGAGAACTCGAAGCTCGTGGAGGGCTCGAAGTCCTGGTCCACCGGCACGCCGAGCAGCTGGAGCAGGCGCATGCGCGAGGTGCGCGCGTTGTTGCTCGACTGGAGCATCGTCACCTGGGCGCGTCCCACCTGCACCTCGGCCTGACCCACGTCGATCGGGGTCACCTGTCCAACCTCCAGCTGGCCTTGAGCCAACCGTAGGTTGAACTCGGCATTCTCGAGCTGCTGCTGGGAGATCCTCACCGCGTCCTCCTGCCGGAGGATGTCGATGTAGGCCGTCGTGACCTGGGCGATGAGGTTCGCCTCGGCGACGCCGATCCCGTCCAGCGTGGCCGAGCGCTGCGCCCTCGCCAGCTTCGGTCCGTTGATCGTCGCCCAGTCCAGCTGGTACCCGACGCTGAGCCCGTAGCTGGAGCCGTAGTAGGACGGTTGATCGGTGAAGCCGAGGTCGCCCAGCGTCAGCGTGCCGAACTGCTGCTCGCCGGGGCCCTGCCACGAGAGCCCTCCCGACGCGCTCGCCGTGGGCATGAGCTGACCCCACGACTGCCGGACGTCCCAGTCGGCGAGGGCCTCGTCGTTACGGGTCTGGAGGAAGCCCGGGTTCGTCGTGCGGGCGATCTCGATGGCTTCGCCGAGCGATATCGTCCCAGGAACCTCCTGCGAGGCGGCGATCGGCGGGTTCGCCGCGAGCAGGGCCAACGCGGCCAGGAGCGGACAGATCTTCATCCTCAACGAACCTCTCCAACGGAATGGGCTGAGGGGACCGCCGGTAGTCGACTCTCCGTACGGCCTCGAATTGCGGGCGGTTTCGGCCCCGAACTTCCCTCGAGGCCACGCCACGAAGGTATACGGTCGTCACCGGCGCCTTGTTCAACGCCGCTCGTGTACCCTCGAAGGGAGGAAAGCTAACGCCGTCAGCCCACGAGGTCCGAGCGCTCCGCCACGTACGCCTCTGCCGGGATCTCGACCCTGAGCACGCGCCCCTGCTGGTCGAACCATACGATCCGCTCCCCACCCCCCTCGTCGGTGAAGGAGACCCGGCGCGCGGAGACCACGTTCGGCCCCATGCGCAGCTCTTCGGTCGTGGGTGCTCCGGCGACGAGCGTGAGCTGCCGGCGGCTCCTGGGCTCGAGCACGGCGATGGCACGACCCTCTCGCTCACTCCGGAGGAAGTAGTAGTGGTGGGCCACACCGAGCTCGAGGATGCGTGTGTCCGGTTGTGCCTGGAACTCGCGGTCCTCCGCGCCGATCTCGGAGCGGATCGTCGCCACGTAGCGACGCCCGGCTCGGCCGAGACGGATCTCCGTCTGCTCGGCGCCCTTCACGGACGCCTGATACTCCTCGGCGGCGCCGGTCAACGGCTGCACCCGGAGCAGCGGGCGGATCTCGAGCTGTTCCGGCGCCGTGCGCGCCACTACACCATTGGCGTATAGCGCGTCCCCGCCGCCGAAGCCGGCGCGTCGGATCACGAATTCCTCCGAGCCGGCATCGGCCCCGTTGACCGTGATCTCGAAGCGACCCTGGTCGACGACGACGCCCTGCGCGGCCGCGCCGGGCGCTACGGCGAGCGTGAGTATTCCGAAGGTGTAGAGGCGGTTCATGCAGGTCTTACACGAATCGAGTCATCCAGTTCGCCGGCTCCGGCTCGCCCAGCCCCTCCTCCCGAACCGCGGCGGAGATCGCGCGGACCCATCTCTCGAAGATGCGGGCGCCCTTCTCAGCCGAAGCGAGGGTGGGTGCTCCGAGCACGCCGCCGGACTCCAGCGGGGGTGTCGGCACCCTGCGACGGGTGTACTTTCGAAGGGCCTGGCCTTGCGGAAGAAAGTCGCGGGCTTCGCTCAACCGCACGACCTCGGGGGCGAGGTGCATCATGAGGGAGGTCTCGAGCTCGCCCGCATGCTCGAACTCGGGGTCGGACTCGAGGATATCGGAGACGTCGATCTGATAGAGGTCGTACACCGACTTCGACGCGAGCACCGAAGGCGTCATGAGCAGGGCCTCCAGGTGGGGCTCGAACCGGTGCGCGGTGATGACGACGAAGTGCTGGACGCCGTCGTCCTGCCACCGCGACAAGAGCTCGTTGACCGCTCGGTGGAATGTCTTTCGTCTCAGTCCCGCCGGCCCGGGGAAGGGACCTCCGCCGACCGCGACGCCGTAGGAGAAGATGGGGGCGCGAAGGATGCCGAGGCGCTCGGAGACCTCGGTCGCTACGTGACGGGCGAGCGTCGCGTTCGTGCCGCAGGGCAGTTGGGGGCCGTGCTGTTCGAGCGCTCCAACCGGGAAGATCAACCGGGGATCCTCCGCCAGGATCCGTCCCACCTCCGGCCATGGCAGCTCATCGACCGCGTATGACACTCAGAGAAACCTCCCATGCCGCGAGAGTCTCGGTGCCGGCGCGCATCGGGCCTTGGCTCGCGGTGTTCGCGTTGTGGGTGTGGTCGAACGGTACGACACCGTGGCCGCTCCTCCTGGGGGCGGTCGGGTTGGTCGGCGCGGTCGTGCTTCCGGATCCACCGCGGAAGGGTCGAGTCCGGGCCGCGGGACTGGCGCTCCTCACCCTCGCCATCCTCGTCGGATTCGCGGCGGAGCGCCAGGTCTCCAATGTGGTCCAGGACTGGGACGGCTACTGGGCGCAACGGGTCGACCGAATCGGTGATCTGCTGAGCGACGAGCTGGACCGGCGTCAACTCGCGGGTGAGGCTGCGGCGGACGCGCTCGTCGAACGGTGGACTCTTGAGGGTGCATCCCTCGACCCCGTGGTCGTTCGCGAGATCCGCTCCCGCTACGCGGCGTCCGCCCTCGCGCTGTACGATCCGGACGGGAAGCTGGTGGTGTGGGACGGGACGCACCGGGGCTTGGTGCCCGAGGAGGTGCAGCGTGGGGAGCGCCGGCAATCCTACCGCGATCTCCCACTTTTCGGGTACCTCTATTTGACGTCTGAGGGTGCCGACGGGAGCGTCGCGGCGGCAGCGTATCTCCTGCGCGCGTCCCTCCCCGCCGGTCTCGATGCCGACATGGGGGACCTCGCCACCCGATTTCTCGGTGAGACGGGCGAGCGCATCCGCATCACCGAGGACGACCCCGGGATCGCTGAGGCGGTCTGGGACCTCGCGCTGGACGACGATCGTTTGCTCTCCGTGGTGCTCGACCGCCCGGGAACGGCGGAGCGAGCGGACGCGATCCGGGCCAGGTGGAGCGCGGTCGTGTTCGCACTCGGCACGCTGGCCTGGCTCTTCTTGGCCTTCGGCGGCCCGATCGATCGAACCGAACGCGTCGGCGCCGCGGCCACGCTCATCGCCGCAGGCGCCCTCGTCCCGCTCGAAAGCGTCGAGGCTTTTCGAACGCTCTTCGACCCGATGGCGTACGGCCTTCTCCCGCGCGGACCCACGCTCGGCCGCGCGGCGCTGGTCGCGACGCTTCTCTTCGTGCTCGTCCCGGTGCTTCCCCCGGTTCGACGGGTCTTGGGTCCGGTTGCGGGCGGCGTGATCGTGGCCCTGGCGTTTCCGGCCATGCTCTTGGGCGTCGCGTCCGGCCTGGGAGACGGGGCGCTCGCCAGCGGCCGGCTCGAGTGGGCGACCTTCCAGCTGCTCGGATCGGCTGCACTCGGTCTCGTGGCGGGTCTCACCATGGCCGCGATTCGTCCGGGCGGGTCGGTCCGGTGGGCGATGTGGGGTTCCGTTGCGGTGGCGATCACCCTGGTATCCGGGGTCGGCGCCATCGTGGCGCGTGAGGGCGCGGCGCCGACGGTGCTCACGGCGCTCTGGGGTGTCCCGTTCGTACTCGGCGCGTTCGGGGTGCGCGCACTCGAGGGGTGGAGACGGCCGGTCGGAGGTTGGGCCCTGTCGGTGTTGCTCGCGAGCTCGGCCACGATCCCGATCGTCTGGGGTCTCTCCGTCGAAGCGAGGTTGGAGAGAGGGGAGCAGACGCTGGGCCGCATCGCCGCCGTGGAAGATGCCGAGACGGAGGAGCGGCTTTTCGCCTTCGCCCGGGTCGCGGACTCGCTCGATACGGCCGGGGCGGAAGACGTGACCATCCTCTACGAGGGCTGGCGGCTGAGTGGGCTCTCCGGCCTGGGCCAGCCCGTAAGGCTCCAGATCGAGCGACGGGACGGATCGCCGGGGGAGGGCCTGAGGGTCGCGGCCGCGGAAGGGGAGCCGCAGCCGTACCAGCAGATCGTCGCCGATGGCCGAAGGGTGGGCGGAGCGCGGCTGGCCCAGCTCGACGAGGACGACGCTCGGTACATTCTGACATTGACCCTCCGAGAGGGTCGCATGGTGGTCGCCGTCGTTCCTCCATTCCCCGTGAGCTCGGGGAGGGCGGGTTTGGGGCCGCTCGTGCGAAGCACGGGAGAGCTGGGGATCGGATCGCTGACCGTGCTCCCGGTGCCCGAGGACGGGCCAGTCTCGACCTCGATCGGACGCGAGCGCACGGAGCGCGGCTGGCAGGTCGATACCGGCCTCTCGTACTCGAACGGGACGCGGTACCGCGCCCTGTACGAAGTGGGTCTTCCGGGCGTGCCGCTCCGTTTTGCCCGCGCGACGCTGCTCACGGCCCTGAACCTCGCTTTTCTCATGGCGGCGATGCTCCTGGGGCGTGCGCTGCGGGGTGAGCGCGAGCGGCGAGAGCTCCGGCTCTGGGGTCTACCAATCTCGTTCAGGGGCAGGGTGACGCTGGCGCTGTTCGGCTTCTTCGTCCTCGCCAACGCGATCTTCGGCACGTTGGCCTACCAGACCCTCGCCCAGGCGTCCCGGCGTTCGGCTCAGGTCATCGCGGAGAGGATGGTCGAGGACGCGGCGGGGTGGTATCGCGCCCTGGACGGACAGATGGAGCGGCTGGCGAGTCAGGTGGGCGCGGAGCTTCTGGAGTATCGTGACGGGGCCCTGAGGGAGGGATCCGTCGAGGAGCTCGTCCAGCTGGGTCTGTACGAGGGATGGGCGCCGTACGACGTGCACGAACAGCTCGAGGGCTACGACGCGGTGCGCGAGTTCCGGCAAACGTCGCTGGGACGATGGGAGTACGGGACCGCATACCGACGCCTCCCGGACGGCGATCTCCTCGCCGCCCAGATCCCTCTCCAGGCTGGCGCCAGCGCGCTGCAGACCACGGAGCTCATCGAGCTTCTCGCTTTTGCCATGCTGCTGGGTGCCGGCCTGTCTCTCGGGCTGGCGATGGCCGCAGGGCAGGCGCTCACGCGTCCGATCGAGGCGCTCAAGATCGCCTCGGAGAGTGTGGGGTCCGGCGATCTGGCCATGCGTCTGCCCTCGCATCGCCAGGACGAGTTCGGGGCGGTGTTCCGAGCGTTCAACCGCATGGTCGGGCGGGTCCGGCGGGCTCGCCGTCAGCTCGTGCGGACGTCACGGCGGACGCAGCTCATCATGGACGAGGCCGCGGTGGGAATGGTGGCGCTCGATCCGGTGGGCGCCGTGACGCTGGTGAACCCGAGGGCGGAGGAGCTCCTCGGTACCGAGGTGACGGTCGGCGAACGCCTGCCGGCAACCGGGGAGCTCGGGGAGGCACTGAGCGAGTGGCTCGGTGGCTACCTCCGAGGCAATGCCGACGAAGCCGATTCGGACATCCAAACGGGGGAGCGCCGTGTCCGGGTTCGGGCCCGCAGACTCGGGACGTTCGGGACGCGCCGCGGTGTGGTCGTCGCGCTCGACGACGTCACGGACGAGCTGCGCGCCGAGAGGGTGCTCGCCTGGGGTGAGATGGCTCGACAAGTGGCTCACGAGGTCAAGAACCCGCTGACGCCGATCAAGCTGAGCATCCAGCACGTGCGTCGAGCCTGGTCCGACGGCCACCCCGACTTCGATCGGATCCTGGTGAGGAACGCCGATGCCATGCTGGGCGAGATCGATCGACTCGCCGAGATCGCCCAGTCGTTCTCACGGTTCGGGGCGCCGGGCGAGCAAGTGCTGCCGCTCGCTCCCGTGTCGGTCGCGGACGTCGTCGACGAGGTCATGGCGCTCTACGGGAGCTCGGCGGCGCGGGTGCGGTTCGAGCAGGATCTGGAGCGGTCGCTGCCGCCGGTGGTGGCGAGGACCGCGGAGCTGAAGGAGGTCCTGGTCAACCTCCTCGAGAACGCTCGACTCGCCGGGGAGCGGGGCACGCGCGTGACCATCGGCGCGCGCCGACTCAGCGGGGAGCGGGTCGAGCTGACGGTCGCCGACGACGGCGTGGGAATCCCGCCCGAGGTGCTTCCCCGCATCTTCGAGCCGCAGTTCTCCACGCGGTCGAAGGGTACGGGACTGGGGCTCGCAATCGTGCAGCGAGTCGTCCGCGCGTGGGGGGGGACCGTGTCCGTCGACTCCGAGCAAGGCCGAGGCACCGTGGTGACCGTGGAGCTTCAGGTCTGGCCCGTGGACGCCGATGCGGCTGGATCGGGAGCGACCAAGCAGGTCGGAGACGGGCCGGATGGAAAAGCCTCCGTCCTGTGACCGTGGATGCCTTATCTTTGAAGAGTCCCCCAGAACCAGCCCCGCAGGAGCCGTAACCGGCGCGATGATTCCCACGAGGTCGTTCGGCCCGGGCCCCGCATGGTCTCCGACGGTCGACATCGCCCATCGCCGACTCGGGCCGAAGGCCCTCGAGCGTTGGCTTCTGCGACTCGTCCCGTCGCTCACCGAGCGGTGGGTGGAGGAGCTGCGTAGGCGGGGTCATCTGGGTACCGGAGAGCGCCGCCAGCTGGTCGAGCGATTCGCCGAGCTGATCGTCGCGCTGCTGCCCCACATGCTCGGGCCGCACCGCGAGCAGATCCAGCCGCTGTGGGATCGGGCGGCCGAGCTCTTTGGCACGATCGCGGCCAAGCGTGGTCTCGCTGCCGGCGAGGTGATCGAGGAGCTGAACGTGCTGCGTGAGCTGGTGATTCGGGACCTTTACCGAGATCCGCCGGCGGGGGGGACCGTGAGACTGTCCTTGCGGGAGATCCTGCGGATGAACCGCGCCCTCGATCGCGCGCTCGCGCACGGAAGCGTGGGCCACACGGACGCGCTGTTCTTCGAGTTCTTCGAGTCCGAGGGGGTCGGCTCCGTGCAGGTGGGGACCGACGCGCTACGCGAAGCTCGTGTGCAACTCGAGCAGATCTCCGCGGAGGTCGTCCAGATCCTCGGTATCGGCTACACGGCGGGTATCGAGACGTCCGGTTGACGGGGTCGAAGGAGCGGGGCGATCTCGTCGGTGACATGCCGCCGGACGAGCTGGGTCGGCTCGCTCACGAGGTCGCGGATTGGATCGCCCACTACCTGGCAACGATCGATGACCGGCCGGTCTTCCCCGACATGCGGCCGGGGGATCTGCGTCGGTCGCTCCCCCAGACGGCACCGGAGCAGGGCGAGCCGATGGAGCGCGTGCTCGCCGACTTCCGAGAGCTGGTGGTTCCAGGGCTGACCCACTGGAATCATCCGGCCTTCTTCGGCTACTACTCGATCACGGCCTCCGGTCCTGGCATCCTCGGCGAGATGCTGGCAGCTGCGCTGAACGTCAACGCGATGGTGTGGCGGAGCTCACCGGCCGCGACGGAGCTCGAGGACGTGACCATGGCGTGGCTCCGCACGCTGCTGGGCCTTCCCGAGGGCTTCGAGGGCGTCATCAACGATACGGCGTCGTCCTCGTCGCTGTATGCGCTGGCGGCCGCCCGTGAGCGCGCCTACCCGGAGGCTCACCGGTGGGGTCTCTTCGGGCAGCCGCGCGGCCGGATCTACGCATCGGACCAGGCCCACTCGTCCATCGAGAAAGCGGTACTCACGTTGGGGCTCGGTCAGGACGGGTACCGGGCGGTCGAAAGCGATCGGAGCCATTGCCTGGACGTGGGGGCGCTCCGGCGTGCCATTTCGGAGGATGTCGCGTCGGGAATCAGGCCGATCGCGGTCGTGGCGACGGCCGGAACGACGTCTTCGGCGTCGATCGATCCGATCGCAGCCATCGCGGACGTCGCGGAGGAGTTCGGCGGGTGGTTGCACGTGGATGCAGCGTACGGAGGGACCGCCGCGATTCTGCCGGAGTTGCGGGCACGCTTCGAGGGATGGGAGCGGGCGGACTCGATCGTGGTCAATCCGCACAAGTGGCTCTTCACCCCGATCGACTGCTCCGCCCTGTACTGTCGCTTCCCGGAGACGCTGGCCGCCGCCTTCTCGATCGTGCCGGAGTACCTGCGGTCGACGGAACAACACGAGGCTCGGAGCCTCATGGACTACGGGGTCTCGCTCGGACGCCGGTTCCGTGCGCTCAAGCTCTGGTTCGTTCTCCGCTATTTCGGCCGGGAGGGCATCGTCGCCCGTGTCCGCCAGCACATCCGGTTGGCGAAGGAGCTGGAAGCGAGCGTACGCTCTACCGAGTCCTGGATCGTCGCGGCCCCGGTCCATCTGGCCCTCGTCACCCTCCGATACGAGCCCGACGGCGTGAATCCCGATCTCCTCGACCCCATGAACCACCGGATCATGGAACGGGTCAATGCGTCGGGCGAGGCGTTCCTGACCCACACGGCCCTCGAGGGACGGACGGTGCTGCGGATCTCGATCGGCAATCTCAAGACGGAGCGGGCGCACGTGGAGAAGGCGTGGGCACGGCTCCAAGAGGCGGCCGCGGAGGAGCTCGCGGCGCTCTCCTGACCTCGTACGACTCGGGCCGTTACTCGCCCGAGGGAAGGTCCTTGGCACTGGGGCGGACCGTGAGCATCACCAGTGCGGCGGCGAAACCGCCCGCGAGCACCCAGGTCGCCGAGCCCGAGAGCATGCCCAGCGTCAGCAGGACGAGACCTCCCGACTCCGTGACCGCCAGGCTCGAGACCGACGCGCTCATGTACCCCGCGAGGCGCGCGGCCGGCTCTGCATCGGGGTCGATACGGCGGACCATGACCCGCCGGACGACGGTGCCGCCGATCATGAGCGTGAGCGCGGCGAGCGCCACATACGGCATGACCGAGGCGTCGATCACGGCCAACTCGATCACCCCGGTGCTCATCGCCCAGTACGCCCCCAACGTGTAGGCGACGACGGTCCCGACCAGGGCCCCCCAGATGACTTGGAGGGACCTCACGCCAGCTCCCGAACCTCCCGCACCAGGTCGGACATCGAGTCCTTCGCGTCGCCGAAGAACATGAGCGTGTTGTCGAGATAGAAGAGGTCGTTGTCGATGCCCGCGAAGCCCGGCGACAGGGAGCGCTTCATCACGATGACGCGGCGGGCGCGGTCCACGTCGAGAATCGGCATGCCGGCGATGATCGACTGCGGATCCCGAGCCGCGGGGTTGACCACGTCGTTCGCGCCCACGATCAGGACGGCGTCCGTGTTCGAGAAGTCGTCGTTGATCTCGTCGAGGTCGAAGAGCTTGTCGTAGCTGACGTCGGCCTCGGCCAGCAGCACGTTCATGTGACCGGGCATGCGACCGGCGACCGGGTGGATCGCATACCGGACGGTCACGCCCCGCTCCTCGAGCAGGTCGCCGACCTTTCGGAGCTCGTGTTGAGCCTGGGCCACGGCGAGCCCGTATCCCGGGACGACGACGACCGAGTTCACGTATCCGAGCTCCGCCGCGACCGCCTCGGCGTCGGCCCGCTTGACCGGCCGCTTGCCGATCTGTGATCGGTCGACACCCGCCACTTCGCCGCCGAAGCCGCCGAACGCCACGTTGGCGAGGGAGCGGTTCATCCCTTTGCACATCAACATCGTGAGGATGAGGCCCGCAGCCCCGACCAGCGCCCCGGAGATGATCAGCACCATGTTGCCGATCACGAAGCCCGCCGCGCTCGCCGCCAGCCCCGAATAGGAGTTGAGGAGCGAAATCACGACCGGCATGTCGGCTCCGCCGATCGGGATCACCACGAGGACGCCGAGGACGAGGGCCGCTGCGAGGAACGCCCAGAAGAGGGTGGTGACCGGTGTGGCCAGGCCGCCGACACCCAGGGCCGTCGCCGCGAGGGCGAGAACGGAAAGGAACACGATCGCGTTGAACCCGTTTTGCCCGGGGAAGGTGATCGGGTTCCCGGTCATGATCCCTTGCAGCTTGGCGAACGCGATGAAGGAGCCCGTGAACGTCACGGCCCCGATCAACGAGCCGAGCATGATGGTGACCCCGGTGCTCCCCATGCCGACGGTCGGATTGCTGGCGAACTCGGCGATCGCGACGAGCGCCGAAGCGCCTCCGCCGAACCCGTTGAAGATCCCGACCAGCTGAGGCATGTCGGTCATCTGGACACGTCGGGCGGCGACCGCGCCGATGAGGCTGCCGAGGACCACACCCACGAGGATGCCGTTCCACGTGAGGATCTCGGCGTCGACCACCGTCGCCATGATCGCGATGAGCATCGCGAGTGAGGCGAGGGCGTTCCCGCCGCGGGCCGTGGCCGGCGACTGGAGTCGCTTCAGGCCCATCACGAAGAGGATGGCCGAGAGGAGGTACGCGATTTCGATCAGGGGATGGTCGAGGTTCATCGTGGCTCCCCTACCGCTTCCGGAACATGCCGAGCATGCGATCGGTCACCATGAAGCCGCCCACGACGTTGATCATCGCCATGGTGATGGCGGCGATCCCGAGCCCGGTTTGCAGAGCTCCCTCGGCGCGTCCCGCGACTACGAGCGCGCCGACGATCGCGATCCCCGAGATCGCGTTCGCGCCCGACATGAGTGGGGTGTGGAGGGTCGGCGGCACCTTCGTGATGACCTCACGACCCGTGAGGGTCGCGAGCACGAAGACGTAGAGGCCGATCATCAACTCGCCCATCAGGACTCTCCTCCGGTGTGGGTTGCGACGAGGTCGCGCACGCGCTCGCTCCGGATCTCGCCCTGGTGGGTGACGGTTGCGGGTCCGATCACGTCGTTCTCGAAGTCGAGAGCGACTCCGCCCTCGTTGTCGAGGAACTCCTGGACGAGCGTGACGATGTTCTTGGAGTACATCTGGCTGGCGTGGACCGGGATCGTGGCCGCGATGTTCACCGGGCCGATGACTTGGACCCCGTGCGCGACGACCCGCTCGCCCGTTCTCGTGGCCGAGCAGTTCCCACCGCTCTCCGAGGCGAGATCGACGACCACGGAGCCAGGGCGCATCGATGCGAGCATCTCGTCCGTGATGAGGAGTGGGGCATCCTTCCCCGGGATCTGGGCCGTGGTGACGACGAGATCGGCCCCTTCGATCGCCCCAGCGATCAGCTCCAGCTCCTTCTTGTGCTGATCCTCGGAGAGCTCGGCCGCATATCCGCCCTCTCCTTCCGCCGTGACCGCCTCATCGGCCTCCAGGAAGGTCGCGCCGAGGCTCTCGACCTGCTCCTTCACGGCCGGTCGGACGTCGAACGCCTCGACCACGGCTCCGAGACGGCGCGCGGTGGCAATCGCCTGGAGCCCTGCGACGCCCGCCCCGAGCACGAGA
>JBDHDM010000061.1:0-14657 GCA_039591515.1 Gemmatimonadota bacterium
GTGCTCGGCCGTGATCCCCGCGGGGTATTGGACGGGCATCGAGTATCCCGCGAAAGGGACCATCTTGCCCCCGAGGGCAACGTGCTCGTCGTGGACAGGAGTGTGCTTCAGGCCGTCACTCATGCGGCGCTCCGCGGCTGCGTGTTAGGCGGCTCGACGGTGCGTCGAGCCCGGTGGTCGGTCGGGTTCCTCGGAGTCGGCAGGATTCAGAGGATGTAGCGGCTCAGGTCCTCGTCCTCGGCCAACTCGGTGAGGCGCTGCTCGACGAAGGCTCGGTCGACCAGGAGCCCCTGGCTGGACGCTTCGGGAAGCTCGAACATCACCTCTTCCAGCAAGGTGGTCATGACGGTCTGAAGGCGCCGGGCGCCGATGTTCTCCATCCGATCATTCAACTGCATCGCGATCCGGGCGATCTCCTCGACGCCGTCGCTCGTGAATTCGATCGACGCCCCCTCGGTCTCGATGAGCGCACGGTACTGCTCGAGCAGGGCGTTCTTGGGCTCCGTGAGGATGCGCACGAACTCCTCCCTGCCGAGGCTCTGCAGCTCCACCCGAATCGGGAAGCGCCCCTGGAGCTCGGGGATGAGATCCGACGGCTTGGCGACATGGAACGCCCCGGCGGCGATGAACAGGACGTGATCCGTGCGGACCAAGCCGTATTTGGTCGCGACGGTCGAGCCCTCCACGATGGGGAGCAGGTCGCGCTGTACCCCCTCCCGGCTGACGTCGGGCCCCTGCCCACCCCGCTGCCCGGCGACCTTGTCGATCTCGTCGAGGAAGACGATGCCCATCTCCTCGGCCCGATAGAGCGCCTCGTTCACGACAGCGTCCATGTCGACGAGCTTGTCCAGCTCGTCCTGCAGCAGGATTCTGCGTGCCTCGGCGACGGAGACGGTTCTCCGCTTCGTCTTCTTCGGGAGCATCTCCTGCAGCATCTCGGTGAAGTTGTAGTCCATCCCTTCACCCCCGCCCATCGGGATCATCATCCCGTCGATGGACGCTGACTGCGAGACCTCGATCTCGATCTCGCGCTCCTCCAGCTTCCCGTCACGAAGGAGGGCCCCGAGCTTCTCGCGCGTGCGGGCCCGCCGCTCCTGGATGCCCTCTTCGTCCGTCGCGGCAACGCCCTCGGGACCGGCGACGAAGACGCTGGTGCCGTCCGGCTGGGCCTTCGGCGGCTCCGGATGCGTCGCGGGCAACAGCAGGTCGAGGATCCTCTCGTGCACGCGGCTCTCGGCTAGTTCCTGGACCTCGTACTCGCGATCGGCGCGGACCAGGTTGATCGAGATGTCCACCAGATCTCGGATCATCGACTCGACGTCGCGGCCGACGTAGCCGACCTCCGTGAACTTCGACGCCTCGACCTTCAGGAACGGGGCGCCCGCCAGCCCGGCCAGACGGCGCGCGATCTCGGTCTTACCGACCCCCGTCGGGCCGATGAGAATGAGATTGTTCGGCCCGATCTCGTGCCGCATGTCCTCTTCGACCCGCTGGCGACGCCACCGATTCCGAAGCACGATCGCGACCGCCTTTTTGGCGTCGTCCTGACCGACGATGTACTTGTCGAGCTCGGCCACGATCTGGCGCGGTGTGAGCTCGTCGAGCCAAACGGGCTCGTCCGCCGCATCACCTTCGGTGGTCGGGAGTGCCTCGTCCGTGCGCTGCAGTGCTTCGGTCGTCATGCTTTGTCTTCTCCGCGCGCGCCGAGCTCGAGCACGACGATGTCGCGGTTGGTGTAGATACAAATCTCCCCCGCGATCTCGAGCGCCTGCTGCACGATCTGGGGAGCGTCCAGCTCCGAATGGTCCATCAGTGCCCTGGCCGCGGCGAGTGCATACGCCCCGCCCGAGCCGATCGCCACGACGGGGTCGTCGGGCTCGATCACGTCACCGTTGCCGGAGACGAGGAACAGATGCTCGGCGTCACCGACCGCGAGGAGCGCGTCCAGTCGTCGGAGGTAGCGGTCCATCCGCCAATCCTTGGCGAGCTCGACCACCGCCCGCGTCATGTTACCGGGAAAGCGCTCAAGCTTCTCTTCGAGCTTCTCGAAGAGAGTGAAGGCATCGGCAACGGCCCCCGCGAATCCCGCGAGAATCGCCCCCTCCTTGAGCACTCGGACCTTCCGTGCGGAGCCCTTCACGACGGTGTCTCCCATCGTGACCTGGCCATCGCCGCCCATGGCGACCCTCCCGTCCTTTCGGACGGCCAGGACCGTCGTGGCGTGGAAATCGTGAGGGGTCATCGGGTCGGGGGGTCGGAGTGATCGGCGGGCACGGAATGTAATCATTCTGCCGATATGGCATACACCCGAGCGCGTCAGTCGGATCGCGGGTGGCTGTCCCGATACACGCGGAGCAGGCGCTCCTTGGTCGTGTGCGTGTAGATCCGAGTGGTGGAGAGAGAGACGTGGCCCAGAAGCTCCTTCACGGCCAATAGGTCCGCGCCCGCCTCCATCAGATGGGTCGCGAAGGTGTGCCTCAGCGCATGGGTCGACAGGCCCCTCGCACCTGCGGCGTGCTCCAGACAGGACCGGACCGAGACTTGAATGCTCCGCCGCGACAGTCGGGTGCCCGAGGCGTTCACCAAGAGCGCCTCTTCGCCAGGCGTGACGACCTCCCGGCGACGTGCCAGGTACCGATCGAGCGCCCGGAGAGAGGCCGCCGTGACGGGGACGATTCGCTCCTTGGCCCCCTTGCCGAGCACGCGCACCTGCCCGGTGCGCGCATCGATATCGCCGACGTCGACGCCATGCAGCTCCGAGAGGCGCAAGCCGCTGCCGTAGAGCACCTCCATGACGACGCGCGTCCTCGTGCCCGCCAGCGTGTTCTCGGCCGCCCTCGCCTAGGCAAACGCGAACACCGATGCCACGTCGGTGTTGGTCAGGTGACCGGGCAGGCGCTTGTCGAGCTTGGGGGCGCGGACCGTCCGGCCCGGGTTCCAGGGGATGCGGTCCTCGAGGTGCAGGAACGTGAGAAAGGTGCGGGTCGCCGCCAACTTCCGAGCCACGGTCCGCTTCGAGAGCCCCCGACGCGTGCACGAGCCCAGGAAGGCCCGCAGAGCGAGTCTGTCGACGTCACGATCTCCCCAACCCCATTCGCTCCGACCGAGGTAATCGGAGAGGAACTGCTCGAGATCCATCAGGTCCCGACGGTAGGCTTTGACCGTGTTTTCCGAGAGCTGTCGTTCGTCCGCGAGGTGCTTCAGGAAGTCCGAGACCTCGGGGCGATCGCTCACGCTCTGAGCCGGGCCCTCACCGGGCGATCGGCGGCTCCGGCACGTGCGCCGTCAACCACGCCTGGAAGTCCTGATGCGCCCGTTCCGCGAGCAGCTGCCGCTTCTCCGCCTTGTCCCGGACCCGACGGGGGAGCGGATCGACCAGCCCCCAGTTCGAGTTCATCGGCTGAAATCGCCCTGGAGACGCGTCGCGGAGGTAGCGATACAGCCCTCCCAGCATCGTGGTCGGCGGCGGCACCGCCGGATCGAGTCCGTCGAGCAGTCGTGCCATGTTCCGCCCGGCGAGGATACCGCTCGCGGCGGACTCGGTGTACCCCTCCACCCCCGTGAGCTGGCCGGCGAAGATCACGTCCGGCCGGGTCGGCAGAGCACCGTAGGGGGTGAGACGCTCCGGGAAGTTGAGGTAGCTATTCCGGTGAATCGAGCCCCACCGAAGAAACTCGGCCTCACCCAGACCGGGGATCATCGTGAAGATCCGGCGTTGCTCGCCGATGCGAAGCCGGGTCTGGAACCCGACCATGTTCCACATCTGTCCTACCCGGTCCTCCCTGCGGAGCTGGACGACCGCCCACGGTCTGTTCCCCGTCCGGGGATCGGTGAGTCCGATCGGCTTCATGGGGCCGAAGCGGAGCGTGTCGACACCGCGGGACGCCATGACCTCGACCGGTAGGCAGCCTTCGAAGTACGGTACGGCGTCCCAGTCCTGGCCCTCGTGTGCCTCACCGAGCCGGAGCGCTTCGATGAAGGCCTCGTATTCGTCCCTGCTGAACGGACAGTTCAGGTAATCGGCGTCCTCGTCGAACCTGCCGGCCTCGAAGACGATGGACTCGTCGACGCTCTCGCGATGTACGATCGGTGCGATGGCGTCGAAGAAGGAGAGCCCACCGTCCCCCAGCGCCGTCTCGATCGACGAGTAGAGCGCCCCCGAGGTGAGCGGACCCGTCGCGACGATCGTCGGCCCCTCGGGAATCGACGTGCACTCCTGCCGGACCACCTCGACTCGTGACTCGGACTCGACGGTTTCGGTCATGCGCTCGGCGAACAGGTGCCGATCCACAGCGAGAGCGGACCCTGCGGCGACGCGTGTGTCGTCCGCGGACGACAACAACACGGATCCCATGAGGCGCATCTCCCGCTTGAGCTGGCCGTGCGCGTTTTGGGGCGCCTCGCTCTTGAAGGAGTTGGTGCAGACCAGCTCGCCCAGCCGATCCGATTGGTGGGCCTCGGTCCCACGGACGGGCCGCATCTCGAGAAGACGGACGCTCAAACCGGCGCGAGCGAGCTGCACGGCCGCCTCACAGCCGGCGAGCCCCCCTCCCACGACGGTGACGGTGGGCGTCACTTCTTCTTCGCCACCTTCTTCTTGGCCGCCTTCTTCTTCGGCGCCTTCTTCTTTGGCGCCTTCTTCTTGGCCGCCGCCCCGCCGCGTCCACGCCCCCCACCCTTTGCCGCCTTCTCGGCCAGGAGGCGTACCGCGGTTTCCAGATCGACGTCCTCGGGCTCGGTCTCGCGAGGGAGCGTCGCGTTCACGGTGCCGTCGGTCACGTACGGACCGTAGCGTCCGGCCATCACGCTGACCTCGACGCCTGTGTCGGGGTGTGTGCCGAGCTCCTTGAGCGGGAGCCGCTTGCCGGACGCCTTGGCGTTGATCAGCCCCACCGCCTCCTCGAGCGACACGGTCCACATCTGGTCGTTGGACTGGAGGCTCGCAAACGTCTTGCCACGGCGGACGAACGGCCCGAACCGGCCCAGCCCCGCGACGATCTCCTCCGAGGTGTCCGGATCGACCCCGACGGCACGGGGCAGAGCCAGGAGCTTGAGCGCGTAGTCGAGATCGACCGCCTGCGGATCGACACCCTTGGGCACGCTCGAGCGTTTCGGCTTCTCTTCCTCCGTGGGCGCCTCGAGCTCCACGTAGGGGCCATACGGACCGTACTTCAGGCGGACCATGCGATTTTCGGCGGGATGCTCTCCGAGATCCTGCCCCTCCGGATCGAAGCCGTCCAGCGAACGCGTGCTGCGGCACTCGGGGTAACCGGAGCAGCCGAGGAAGTGACCGTACCGATTCCAGCGGACCAGCATGGGACGACCGCACTTGTCGCAGACCTCACCCTCGGCCGCCAGGATCTCCTTGATGATCTCGTCCGACTGCTCCTCACCTTCTTGGATCCGTTTCATCAAGCGCGGATAGAAGTCCGCGAGCAGCGCCCGCCAATCGGCCTCACCCTCCTCGACCTGGTCCAGCGCACCCTCCATCCGACTGGTGAAGTCGACGTCGAAGATGTTGGGGAGCACGCGGACGAGGAGCTTCGAGACGACCTCGCCCAGGTCCGTCGGGTGGAAACGTCGCTGCTCGAGCTCGACGTACCCCCGGTCCACGATGACCGAGATGATGGACGCGTATGTCGAGGGCCGACCGATGCCGAGCTTCTCCAGCTCCTTCACCAGGCTCGCCTCCGAGAAGCGCGGCGGCGGCTGGGTGAAGTGCTGCTTCGGCTCGATGTCCTTCGTGGCCGCGAGGACCCCTTCGGTCAGCTCCGGGAGCGGAATCAGATCGTCGAGTCGCTTCTTCTCGCCGGCCTCCGTCGCCTCAAGGTACAACCGCGTGAACCCGTCGAACTTCACGATCGATCCCGTCGCCCTGTAGAGATAGCCCGTGCCGTCCGATCCGCGGAGATCGAAATCGGCCGTGGTGGTGTCATGGACCGCCGGCGACATCTGGCTCGCGACGAAGCGGAGCCAGATCAGCTCGTACAGCTTCGCCTGGTCGGGCTCCAGGTAACGTGCGGCCTCCTCTGGATGGATGGCGACGTCCGTGGGGCGAATCGCTTCGTGCGCGTCCTGCGCAGCTCGCTGCTGACTGCCGCCGTAGAGCTGCGGGGTGCGTGGCACGTAGTCTTGCCCGAACTCGCCGGTGATCCACGCCCGGGCCTGATCCACCGCACCGGGCGCGACCCGTGTCGAGTCGGTCCGCATGTACGTGATCAGTCCGATCTGGCCCCGGCCGCCGATCTCCTGTCCCTCGTAGAGCCGCTGCGCGTTCGACATCGTGCGACGCGCCGAGTACCGGAGCCGCTTGGCCGCCTCCTGTTGCAGCGTGGAGGTGGTGAACGGAGCCGCGGGGTTCTTCCTGCGCTCACGACGCTTGACGCTCGTGACCGCAAACGGCACCGAGCGGACCGCGTCCACCGCAGCTCGGGCACGCTCCTCGTCCGGAATCGTGAAGGACTTGCCGTCGATCTGGTGGAGCCTCGCCTCGAACCCCTGCCCCTCCCGCTCGAGATGGGCGGTGATGGACCAGTATTCTTCCTGATCGAAGGCGCGGATGTCGTCCTCGCGCTCGCAGATGAGACGAAGCGCCACCGTCTGGACCCGGCCCGCCGAAAGCCCCGGTCGAATCGGCTTCCACAGGAGAGGGCTCACCTTGTAGCCGACCAAGCGGTCGAGGATGCGGCGCGCCTGTTGGGCCTCGATCTTCTTGATATCGAGCTCCCCGGGATTGTCGAGAGCGTGCTGCACGGCGCCCTTCGTGATCTCCCGGAACGTGACCCGCTTGAATCGAGCCTGGTCCTTCTCGTACCCGAGCTGCTCGGCCACGTGATACGCGATCGCTTCGCCCTCACGGTCCGGGTCGGTCGCGAGAATCACGGACTCCGCGTCCTTGGCCCGCCGCTTCAGGTCGGAGATGACCTTCCCCTTCCCCCTGATCGTCACGTACTTCGGCTCGAAGCCTTGGTCCACATCGACGCCGAGTTCCTTCGTGGGGAGATCGCGCACGTGTCCCACGGACGCGGCCACGTCGTACTCCTCACCCAGGTATTTCCCGATGGTCCGCGCTTTCGCCGGGCTCTCGACGACGACGAGCTTCTTCATTCAGTCCTTCAGTTCGGGGGATCGCGGAGACAGGAAATCGAGAATACGCGCCGACACATCTTCTACCGTCGAGCGTTCCGTGTCCACCGTCCACTGCGCCGACTCGTACAACGGGGCCCGCTTCTCGAGCAGGGCACGGGCGGTCTGGACCGGGTCCGTGGTCTCGAGCAGCGGCCGCGTCATCCCCTGGCTCTCCGCACGTCTCACCGCCTCTGCCGCCCCCACCCGAAGCCACACGGTCGCCGTGCCGGCGGGCACACGATCCAGACGCCCGGCCCGGGCAGCCCACCCGCCGCCGGTCGCCAACACGAGGCGGTCGCGCTGCAGAAGTCGCTCCACGACTTCGGCCTCGAGCCGCCGGAAGTGCGCCTCACCCGAGGTGGCGAAGATCTCCGGGATCGGAAGTTCAGCCTCCGCCTCCACGACGTCGTCCGCGTCGACGAAATCCCACCCCATGCGGCGCGCGAGCTCGCTCCCCACAGAGCTCTTCCCGGCGCTCATGAACCCGACGAGGAGAACTCGCCGCCATCGGGGCGAGGCCGTCAACGCGCTCCAAACCCCCGCTCGGAAAGGTAGGAGAGGTACGCGTCGAAGTTCCGGCGGACCTCGCCGACGGAGTCACCTCCGAACTTCTCCAGGACGGCGTCCGCCAGCACGAGCGCGACCATGGCTTCCCCTACGACGCCTGCGGCCGGCACGGCACAGACGTCGCTGCGCTCCACCGCGGCGTCGGCTACGCCACCGTCGCGCAGATCGACGCTCGGCAGCGGCTTCCGGAGCGTAGAGATCGGCTTCATCGCACCCCGAACCACGAGCGGCATTCCGGTGGTGACGCCTCCCTCGAGGCCGCCGGCCCGGTTCGAGGCACGGCCCATTCCGCCTCCCCGGGTCAGGGTCTCGTCGCGGACGATCGGGTCGTGGACTCCGGATCCCGGCCGGAAGGCGCCACGAAAGCCCAGCCCGAGCTCGATGCCCTTCACGGCCTGGATGGACATGACGGCCTGAGCCAGACGGCCGTCCAGCTTGCGATCCCACGACACGTAGCTGCCGAGCCCCACGGGGACCCCCGTGGCCACGACCTCGAAGACGCCCCCGAGCGTATCACCGCGGGTCCTCGCCTCGTCGATCGCGGCCACCATGCGGGCCGCGGCGACGTCGTCGAGACACCGCACGGGGCTCTCGTCGGCCACGGCGTTGAGGTCGGGCGGCAGGGGCATCGGGGCTGCATCGACGTCGCCGATCGAGGTCACGTGGCTCCCGATGCGGACGCCGAGCTCGGCGAGGAATCTCTTGGCCACCGCCCCACACGCGACCCGGGCCGCAGTCTCGCGAGCGCTCGCCCGCTCCAGGACGTCCCGCACGTCCCTTCGGTCGTACTTGAAGACCCCGACCAGATCCGCGTGACCGGGCCGCGGCACGTAGTGCGGGCGAAGGGCCTTCGGGTTCACGTCGTCGGGCGGGGTCTCCGACGCCATGGCCGTCGTCCAGTTCTCCCAGTCCCGGTTCCACACGAGCATCGAGATGGGGGAGCCCAGCGTCTCACCCAACCTGACCCCGCTCAGCAGCTCGACCCGATCCGACTCGATCTTCATTCTGCGCCCACGTCCGTGGCCGGCCTGGCGGCGCACCAGCTCGGGATCGACGTCACGCTCCACCTCCAGCTGTAGACCCGCCGGCAGGCCGGCGAGAACGGCTGTGAGGGCTCGCCCGTGCGATTCGCCGGCGGTGTGGAAGGTGAGGCGGGTCATGTGGTGGCCAGTGGGTGGAACGTGCAGAGATGAGAACACGCAAAAGCCCGGCGTGTGCCGGGCTCTCACGGATCCGTCGGACCTCCTCCGCGTCCACGGCCCGGAGGAAGTCCTCCCGCAGCCGTGATCGGGGACCTAGTTCAGGATGGTGACCTTGACCGAGTCCTTACCCTGGGCACCCGCCAGATCGGTCGCCTCGACGACGATGTACACCTCTCCCGTCACCTGACCATCAACGGCCAGAAGCCTGTTGTTCACACGCAGGAAGGTCGAGCCGTTCGCGCTCTGCCGCTCCGGGATGTAGGCGTCCCCACCGATCGAGTCCGCATACTCACCCCGGAAGTCGACCGCCGTGAGCCCCGCCTGCGCCGTGACCTCGGCCAGAATGAGGATCGAGTCGCCTTTGGCGATCGTGTTCCCGCCTCCGGGTGCGGTGATCAGCACCGTGGGCTCGTTTCCGGCCACCGTCGCGGCGAGACTGAAGAGGTTGTCGCCTCGGCAGGCGGCCAGCGACAGGGCGGCAAGGGCGACCCCGCACACCGCGAGCCTCCGCTCACGTCCACACGATGTACGCTTCATGGCGTTCGGTTCCGTAGGGGCGTTCTACCGAATGATGTTCGGCGTGACCAGGATGATCAGGTCCCGCTGGATCTGCTGCTCACGCCGAGTCTTGAAGAGCCACCCGACGAGCGGGAGATCCATCAGCAGAGGAATCCCGGCGACGGCCTCCGTACGCTCCGTCTGCGTCAGGCCGCCGATGACAACGGTCTCACCATCCTGCACGAGGACGCGCGTCTGAGCGCGCTGCGTCCGGAAGATGAAGCCGGCGTCGGAATCCGCGAGCTCAGCCGCCGAGCGCTCTGCCAGGACGTCCAGCCAGATCTGGTTCTCGCCGGTCACGTGAGGCGTCGCCTGGAGCTTGATGCCCGTCTCCTGCTGGGCAACCTGAGCTGCCGGGAACTGCGCGCCCTGTCCCTGCCCGCCCTGCGCCCCACCCGATCCCGCGTCGATGACCCGGATCGGCGTGATCTCACCGACCAGGATGTCCGCCTGCTGGTTGTCCAGGACAGTCACCTGCGGGGCCGCCTCTACGTCGCTCAGCTGTACGGCGGACAGCGCGTCGATGAAGGCGACGAGCTGATGCCGACCCATGACCAACGACGTCAGGATTTGAAGCGTGGGCGCCGCGACCCGCGCCGTCGCGTTGCCGAGCGCGGCCACCGAGTTCCCGCCCAGCGCAACCACGGGATCCGTCACCGGCTCGAGCGTTCCGTCCCCGTCGAGGTCGGCCTGGCCGGACGACAGCGTGTTGAACTGGTTCCCCCGTGAGTCCTTCAGCTCGTACGTCACACCGAGCTCGTCGAGGTCGGTGCGGTTGACGAAGATGATCTTCGCCTGGATCGAGACCTGTGGCGTCTCGATGTCCAGCTGGCTGACCAGCGTCGCGATGTCATCGTGGATCCGTTGGATGTCGGACACGATGAGCGTGTTGGTCGAAGTGCTGACCGTCACGTTGCCGCGCTCGGTCAGAAGCGGCTCGACTGCCGTTCGGGCCTCGTCGGCCGTCGCGTAGGAGATTCGGTACGCCTGGGTGACGAGCGGCTCGATCGCCTCGCGGTCGTTGAGGTCCGCAATGTTGTCCACACGGATGATTCCGTACTCGTCCTCATCGGCGGCCAGCCCCTGACCCTGGAGGATGGTCCTCAATGCCACGTCCCAGGGCTGGTCGTTGATGTCGGCGGTCACGAACTGCCCCTGAACGTTCGAGCCCGGGACGATCGACTTGCCCGAGAAGGCGGCGAACGCCAGGAGTACATCGTTGATCGGCGCCTCCGTCCAGGTGACGGAGATCCGACGTGTCTCCTGAACCCGTGCCGGCGCGGCCGGCACCAGCGTCGTCGGATCGAAAGTCGGGGTCGTCCCCGAAGACCACGGCTCGAAGTCGCCAGTGGGATTCTCGAGAGAGATGCGCAGACCCCTCGGGTCGGGCATCACGGTGTAGCCGAGCCTCCCGTCCAGGACGAAGACCACGCGGACCACGTCCTCGGAGTACTGGGTCGTGCGCATGGAGACGATCCCGCCGCGGTTCACGGCGGCGAATTCGGCCTGGGGCAGCGCATGCGTCGCACCCATGAGGTCAATCACCAGGCGATGCGGCCCTTCCATGGCGAAGTCGCGATACTGGACATCTCCGTCGACGGAGATGAGTACGCTCGTTTGCGAGGCCATCGGCGTAATCGTCACCTCGGTGACGGGCCCGCCGAGGGCCAGAAGGGTGCCCGCCCAAAGAGCGAACATCGACGTCATGAGGTGCCTCCCTGGCGCCTGGAAACGAAGTTCATGGTTCGACGCTCAACCGCGTCGAATTCCCTCACATCCACGACCACCGCGTCGCGACGGATGGTGACGATGGTCACGTTACCCACCTGCTCTCCCACCTTCAGGTAGAAGGCGTCCCCGTCGACCGGAGCGGTCGTTCCGTCCTCGTTGACCTGCACACCGCCCGTGCTCAGGACGGCCACGCTCTGCGCGCCGTCCGCCGAGTACATGATTCCGATCAAGCTCAGGTCCTCGTAGCGCAGCTCACCGCCCGGACCGCTCAACGGCCGGAATGGGTTGCGCCGCGTGAACGACGGGTAGTCGAACACCTCACGCTCGAACACGAGCTCGGCGTCGGCATCCCGTGGAGGCGGCTGATCCTGCCCGCTGGCACCGGGCGCCAGAAGGGCCAGCGCGACGACGGTTACCGGAATCGATCTCAGTATTGTCATGCGCCGTCTCCGGGTAGCTCCGTGGGCAGCGCGCTTTGATCCGGCAGGACGTAGGTCTCGATGCGGAACGTCGCCTGCACCGGGAATTCCATGTCCGGTCGGCTCTGCGGGTTCCCGTAGATCGATACTTCGACGTCGACCGGCGTCACGATACGCGACAGGCTCGCGATGCGGGTGAGGAAGCGTCCCACGTCGTGGTACTCACCCACCACCGTCATCTGATAACTCGTCCGCGTGTACGGCCCTGCCGGCGCGGGCGGCTCCGGGTCCAGGCCAAGCACGTCGACGTCGGTCTGGCGCGCCTGCCCTTGAATGTCGTTGAGCAGGGACGCGACCTCTTCCCGCCCCGGGATCAGCTCCTCGAGCCGATCCACGTGCCGTGTGTACTGGTCCATGCGACGCCGGAGCTCGTCCACCCCTCCACGCGCGATGATGACCTGCGCCTGGCGGTTCTGGATGTCCAGCGACTCCACACGGTCTCGGATGACGTCGTTCTCGTCGGTCGCCGGGGTCATGTAGTACATGTTGAACGGGATGATCAGGGCCAGGAGGACGAGCCCACCGAGCATCCAGTTTCGCTGGACCGAATCGGACGGATTGTACCAGGCCATGGTCAGTTCCCCCCGCCCGAGTTCTCGGCGGGTGCCATACCGTTCTCGAAGAGGGGTACGGTCTCCAGCTCTTCGATGGACGGCTGGTCGTAGGTGAGGACGAGCTCGAAGAGGAACACAAGATCGTTCTGGTTCTCCTCGGACTGCACCTCCTGGATGGTCTCCGGATTCACCGAGCGGAGGAAGCGCGACGCCTCGAGACGGTTCATGAAGTTCGTGATCGCAAAGATCGAGCCCGCTCGACCGACGATCCGGACCGACGGCCCATCACCCTGATAGAGCACCTCACGCAGCCAGGTATAGTCCGGAACGGCCGACGCGATCTCGTCGAGGAGGTGCGGCCAGGTGAATCGATCGCGATCGATCTCCTGGATGACTGCGACCCTCGCCTCGATCGAGTCCCCCTGAGCCTGCAGGCGATTGATCTGGCTGATCACGCCGGCATTCTGGATCGAGTCCTGAATGGCGACCTCGAGCTGGACGTTCAGCTCTTCGGCTTCCGACCGCACGCCCCAGAATTGGAACGCCATGTATCCGATCGCCACCGAAGCCGCACCGGCGAAGAAGAGCTGGTACGGGTCCATACCGGACGCGCCACCCCCTCCGCCACCGCGCAGGCCCTTGAGTCCATCCAGCAGACCGGCGAACGGATTGCCGCCTCCCCGACCTTTCTTCCCGCCGGGCAGAAGATTGACTTCGATCACGGTATCGTTGTCCTCGTCCTAGGCCCGAAGGGCGAGCCCGAGTGGCAACAGGAACATGGGCGCCGCTTCATCCAGCGAGAACCCCTCGGCGGCCAGCGGGCGCACGGGTACTCGTTCGAAGGGATTGACCAGCTGCGTCTCGACGTTCATCCGCTGCGCGAGTGACTGACTCATCCCCGGAATCCGCGCGCCACCGCCACTCAGGAAGATGCGTCCGACCGAGTTCCCATCCTCGCGGGTCATGAGAAAGGCACTGGCACGTTCGATCCCAACCGCGACCTCGTCGGCCGAGGCTTGCACGAATGTACCTAGGTCGGCCGCTGTTTCGCGAGCCTGGACCACATCTTCGGCCTGCTCCGCCGTGAGCCCCCGCTCGCGCTGCAGATCCTCCCGGATCTTGCGCGAGCCGAACGGGATGTCGCGGGTCAGGATCGGTACCCCATCCTCGAGAATGCTGACGTTGGTCGTCTCGTGTCCCACGTTGACGAGGGCCACGATGCCATCCTGCGCCTCTGGGTAATTGTGCTCGAAGGCGTTGTGGAGGGCGAACGCATCGACATCGATCACGATGGGCTCGACGCCAGCGTCCTGCAGCAATCCGACCTTGTTGTCGATCAGCTCGCGCTTCGCCGCGACGAGGAGGACCTCCATCTGGAGGCCGTCACCCGCCGGATCGAGAATCTGGAAATCGAGCTCGACGCTCTTGATGTCGAACGGTACGTGCTGCTCGGCCTCCCACTTGATCACCTCACGAGCGTCGGACTCCTTCATCCGATCCATCTCGATCTTCTTGATGATCACGTCGTGGCCGCCCACGGCCGTGGCGACCTCCGCCCCCTTCATACCGAGCTCGTGGAAGAGCCCCTGGACGGCGTCCGAGACGAGACCGTAGTCCATGATCTCGCCTTCCACGATCGCGTCCGGCATGAGGGGTCGCATCGCCACGCGCACCACTTCGGGCTGATCCCCGGAGTGGTCCATCTCCACGACTTTCACGAACCCGGAGCCAATATCCAGGCCGATCACCGTACGCTTTCGTCCGAAGAGGCCCATTCTCCGCCTTCGCCCGAGGGGATAGGAGCAGAATTTTCCTACGAATGTCGAAGCCAGGTTACCACGGAAAGTCGAGCGTTGTCAAGAAGAAAAAGCCCAATGACGACGCCCCAAAAATTGGTAAACATTTGACGCGGACAGACGCCCGGACCGTTGGGTCCGGCCACCGACCAACGCCTATCCTGACGGCCGGATCCACCCTCCGTGCACGATCGGTGCCGCGCGGCGCAATTCTGGCGAAAAAAGCGCAAATTCGGCCCAGCAACGGGATCCGATGACGCGACTCTCCGGACCGAAGTCGGCCCCGGAGCGGGCGATGATCAACCCCGTGACGCTGGCGTCGCCCTCGAGCCGGAGGGTGCCGTCTACGAGCAGGACGCCGTAGAACGCGGTGCCTGCGAGCGTCAGATCGCGGAGAGCGACCACGGTACCCTGCCCGTGCCCGCCCTCCACGCGCAGCCCCGGTTCCGCCGCCACCAGCGGCCTGAAGGCCCTGCATGGGCCGTCGGTCGCCCCGGGCTCGCCCCAGTTCCAGGGAGCGGCGACGCAGAGACCGGCGTTCTCCCGTGGCTCGGGGCGGCCGTTGCCCGACACCCGCACGGACGCCCGCTCTTGTAGGAGGTGCGCGTCGAGTCGTCCGAGGCGAGGCCCGGAGGAGTCCGG
>JBDHDM010000062.1:0-14609 GCA_039591515.1 Gemmatimonadota bacterium
GAAGGGCAAGATCGTCGACGTGTTGGCCGACGGTGTCGACATCGTCGCCCGTTACCAAGGCGGGGCGAACGCTGGGCACACGGTGCACGTCGGGGACGAGGAATTCGTCCTCCACCAGATCCCTTCGGGGGTCCTGCACGAGGGACGCCGGTGCCTCCTGGGGAACGGCGTCGTGCTCGACGTGCAGCAGTTCTTCGAGGAGTACGACGCGCTCATCGACCGGGGGATCGACATCCACGGTCGAGTGGGCGTGAGCTATCGCGCGCAGCTCCTGATGCCGTACCACCGCATCCTCGACAAGGCCGTGGAGGATGCGGCGGCGACCAAGATCGGCACGACCGGGCGAGGGATCGGACCCGCCTACGAGGACAAGGCCGGACGGCGCGGTGTGCGAACCGCGGACCTTCTGAACCCCGAGAGGCTGACGAAGCGAATCGACGCGGCCAAGGCACGCGTGGTCCGGAGGTTGAACGAGCTCGGCGCCGGTACCGAGGAGCTCGACCGCTCAATGGAGGAGACGCTCGCGCTGAGCGATCGCCTGTTGTCCATCGCGACGGACGTTGGACCCGAGATCAGCGCGGCACTCCGCAACGGGCGCAACGTGCTTCTCGAGGGAGCCCAGGGAACCGCCCTCGACCTCGACCACGGCACCTATCCCTTCGTGACCTCGTCGAACACGACGGCGGGCGGCGCGGCGACAGGCACGGGAATCGGCCCGACTTCGATTACCGATGTCATCGGGATCGTGAAAGCCTACACGACGCGAGTCGGCGAGGGGCCTCTCCCGACTGCCTTCGACCCCGAGATGGACGAGCACGTGCGCGCGCTCGGAGGGGAGTTCGGCGCTACCACGGGGCGTCCTCGTCGGTGTGGCTGGTTCGATGCGGTGCTCACGCGCTTCGCGTCTCAGGTGAACGGGCTGACCGGCGTGGCCGTGACGAAGCTGGACGTGCTCGACACGCTGCCGGAGCTGCAGATCGCGACGGCGTACAGGATGCCGAACGGAAAGACGCGCGAATTCTTCCCGGCCGACACCTCGTCCCTCTCCGACGTGACGCCCGTATACGAGACGATGCCGGGCTGGCAGGAGCCGACGGGTGACGTGCGCGTCATGGAAGATCTGCCCGAGAATGCCCGGGCGTACCTCGCGCGCATCGAGGAGCTCACCAACGCCCCCGTGCGCTGGGTCTCGGTCGGCACGCGGCGGAGTCAGATCATCCCCGTCTGAGCCGGCTGATGGCGAACCCGCCTCAGAACACCAAGGTGAGCACGCGCGCGACCCAGATGATCACCATCAGGAGCGCCGGGAAGAGCGCCAGCCCCACGGAGAAGGTCAGCCCCATCCGATAGAGGGCAGGGCCCGTGGGCAGGACCTGGCGACCCCACAGCTTCTCGACGAGGAGCTCGGCAGCGGGCCCGATGAAGTAGCAGACGTTCGCCATGACTCCGAAGCCGACCACGGCCTGCCAGGGTGGGAGCACCAGCGCGCCGAGCGGCGGCATCGCGGCGACGAGGGTGCCGATACCGATCGAGACGATCCCGGCTGCGCCCACTGCGACGTTGTACGCCAGCCGCCGCTTCTCCCACCACTTCACGATACCGCCCGCCGTGCGCTTGGCCGGCGTCGGATATAGGAACTCCGTAATCGCGCTCATTTGCGTCGCCCCTCGTCCCCCTGCCGCTGCTCCCGTTCCTACGCGGGTCCGGGTGACCCACGCCTTCAATGTACTTTGCAGGGCAAAGTTGATGCCAGTCCTTACGCCGGACCGACTCCCGAGGCTCCTGCGCCTCTGCTAGCTTTGGGGCCCTCGAAGCGCTTCGGACCCGTGTGGGAGCGCTGAAGTGCGTCCGGGAGGCAACCCGCTTCATGTTCGACGAACTCGGAACCAAGCTCGACGGAGCCCTCAAGAAGCTGAGGCAACGTGGGGTGCTCACGGAGCCGATGATCAAGGAGGGCCTGCGTGAGGTGAGGCGCGTGCTTCTCGAGGCCGACGTGAACTTCCAGGTCACCAGGGACTTCCTGGCACGAGTTCAGGAGCGAGCCCTCGGTGAGCAGGTGCTCAAGGCGGTTTCGCCCGGCCAGCAAATCGTCAAGATCGTGCACGACGAGCTCGCGCACCTGTTCGGGGAGGACCGGCCGACGCTCGAGCAGGGCTCGTCCAAGCCGACGGTGATCCTGATGGTGGGGCTGCAGGGAGCCGGAAAGACGACGACCGCCGCGAAGTTGGCGCGGCGGCTCGGTCGTGAGGGCCCGATGCCCATGCTGGCGGCGTGCGACCTGCAACGTCCGGCTGCAGTCGAACAGCTGCAAACGCTCGGCGAGCAGATCGGAGCCGAGGTCCACGCCGGGTCATTCGGCGGCGATCCGGTCGCGACGGCTCGGGGCGCCCTCGAGCGGGCGCGTGAAGCGAAGCATCGGACGGTCATCGTCGACACGGCCGGCCGCTTGCAGATCGACGAGGCGCTCATGACCGAGCTCGCCGAGGTGCGTGACGCGGTCCAGCCGAGCGAGATCCTCCTGGTCGCCGACGCGATGACCGGGCAGGAGGCCGTCGCGATCGCGAAGGGCTTCGACGAGGCGCTCGGGATCACCGGAATCGTCATGACCAAGATGGACGGCGACGCCCGCGGTGGAGCGGCGCTGTCGATCCGGGGCGTGACGGGCAAGCCGATCAAGTTCATCGGCGTCGGAGAGGGAATCGACGACCTCGATGCCGCCGATCCGCAGAGGCTGGCCGGACGGATACTCCAGATGGGGGACGTGGTCGGGCTGGTGGAGCGGGCTCAGGTCGCCATCGACGAGGAGGACCAGGCCAAGCTGCAGGAGAAGGTGCTCGGACAGGGTCGTTTCACGCTCGAGGACTTCCTCGTCGCCATGCGTCAGATCCAGAAGATGGGCCCGCTCGATCAGCTGCTGAAGCTGATTCCCGGAATGGGCCGGCTGAAGATCCCGACGCAGAACATGGATCCCAAGCGCTTCAAGCACGTCGAAGCGATCATCCTCTCGATGACGCCCGAGGAGCGCCGGAACCCGAAGATCCTGAACGGCTCGCGCCGAGCTCGGATCGCGAAGGGTAGTGGCCGGCCCGTTTCGGAGGTCAATCGTCTCCTGAAGCAGTTCAAGGAGATGCAGAAGTTCATGAAGCAGATGAAGGGAATGATGGGCGGACCCGGGGGCGGAGTACCGCCGATGCCGGGGATGCCTTTCGGGACGTAGCCAGCCACGGGCCGACCCCCGCCACCAGAGCCAGACAGGATGCCCAAGACCCCGACCTCTCGACCGACCGACCGCCGTCGCCTCGTCGCCGCCGGCCTCGTCCTGTGTGCGCTGGGGCTCGCCGCGCCGTCGTCTGCGCAGTCAATCGACCCGGGCCTGCTTCCGGGGCTGTCCTATCGGTTCATCGGTCCCGACGGAAACCGCGTGATCTCGGTGATGGGGGAGCCCGGCAACCCGCTGGTGATGTATGCGGGGGCCGCGTCCGGGGGCCTGTTCAAGACGGTGGACGGCGGCGTCCGGTGGCGGCCCGTTTTCGACGACCAGGAGGCCTCGTCGGTCTCCGCGCTCGCGATGGCCCCTTCCGATCCGAACGTGATCTGGGCCGGCACGGGCGAGACCTTCCTGATCCGCCCAGCGCACGCGATGGGTGACGGCGTGTACCGATCCACCGATGCCGGCAGCACCTGGATGCACATGGGGCTCGGCGACACGGGTCGGGTCGGGAGGATTCGGGTCCACCCCGACGATCCCGACATCGTGTACGTGTGCGCGCTCGGGCACACCTACGGCCCGCAGGCGACCCGCGGCGTGTATCGGACGGACGACGGGGGGGAGAGCTGGGACCTCGTACTGCACGTCAGCCAGGAGTCGGGGTGCATCGACCTGGCCCTCGACCCGAACAACCCCCGCTTCCTCTACGCCGCGATGTGGGACGTCCACATCAATACGTGGGGGCTCAACTCGGGCGGGCCCGACTCGGGCGTCTGGCGCACCGCCGACGGAGGAGACACGTGGGAGCGCGTGTCCGGCGTCGGTCAGGGCCTGCCATCGCAGAATGACCGGACGATCGGCAAGATCGCGGTGGAGGTCGCGCCCTCCGATCCCGGACGGGTCTACGTGCTCACCGAAGAGGAGGCCCCGCGGCTGTATCGGTCCAACGACTACGGTCGCTCGTGGACGCACGTGTCGACCAACCACACCATGAACGAGCGCGCCCCGTACTACACGCGGATCGGGGTCGATCCCCAAAATGCGGACAAGCTGTACTTCATCAGTGTCCGGTACGGTGTGTCGGTGGACGGCGGCCGGACGCTCGTGGACGATCCCGGCAACGGCGGTGGGGACACACACGACATCTGGATCGATCCGACCGATCCCGATCGTATCATGGTCGGCGACGACGTGGGCAACACGAACGTGGCGCTCGACGGACGGACCTTCCGGAGTCACCGGCTGCCGGTGGCGCAGATGTACCACGTCGCGGTCGACGACGAGGTCCCGTACAACGTCTACGGGAATCGCCAGGACGGGTACTCCTACCGGGGCCCATCGAACTCACGGACCGGGTCCATCCCCCTCGGGCTCTGGCAGGACGTGGGTGGATGCGAGTCGGGGTTCGCGCAACCGCTGCCGGACGATCCGAACGTGGTCTGGTCCGGGTGTTACGACGGTGGTCTGGAGATCTACGATCACCGGAATCGGCAGGTGCGGAACGTCCGCGTCTGGCCCGAGGCCGGATACGGCTGGGCTCCGAAGGACCTACGCTACCGTTGGCACTGGAACTTCCCCATCCACATCTCGCCGCACGACTCCGACGTCGTCTACGTGGGAAGCCAATACGTGCACCGTACGGACGACGGCGGCCACTCGTGGGCCGAGGTCAGCCCCGACCTCACCCTCGACCTCGAGGATCACCAGCTCTCGTCCGGGGGAGTCGCGATCGACAACCTCATGACGTTCGATGGCTCCGTCGTCTTCGCCATTGCCGAATCCCCGTTGGAGATGGGCATGATCTGGGTGGGCACGAACGACGGTCAGGTTCAGCTCACCCGAGACCAGGGCGCCACCTGGACGAACGTGACTGAGAACATCCCCGACCTTCCTCCGTGGGGGACCATCGCCAACGTGGAGCCGTCACGATTCGCGGCCGGCCGAGCGTACGTATCGGTCGACCTCCATCAGATGGGCGATTTCGATCCGTGGATCTACGCAACCGAGGACTACGGGCAGAGCTGGCGCAAGATCAGCGACGGGATCCCGTCGTCCCCGCACTCCTTCGTCCACGTCGTCCGCGAGGACCCGAAGCGCCCGGGCATGCTGTTCGCCGGTACCGACAACGCCGTCTGGGTGACGCTCGACGACGGAGCCCTCTGGTCGAAGCTCCGCCTCGACATGCCGCCGGCCCCCGTGTATTGGCTCACGGTACAGGAGCGATTCGACGACCTCGTGGTCGCCACGTACGGCCGGGGGTTCTACATCCTCGACGACATCGGGCCCCTTCGCGCGCTGGCCGACGCGGATCAAGGCACGCACACGCTCTTCGACGTGAGGGAGGCGTACCGCTGGCAGGAGGTGCAGGGGATCAAGACCGAGCGGAGCATGAGCACGGGGCGTGACCCGGCTTACGGAGCGAACATCGACTACCTCGTCGGGGGCGAGGAGGACGTCGGCCGGGTTTCGATCACGATCGAAGACGCTCGGGGCGACGTCGTGCGGACGCTTTCGGGCCCCGGTGCCCGGGGCGTTCAGCGCGTCTACTGGGATCTCCGCCACACGGCTCCGGAGCTGCCCCGCTTTCGAACCCGACCACCCGGGCGTGACTGGGTTCCGCTCGAGCAGGGGGGAGACCGCGTGGTCTACGTTTGGGACATCGACCTCGTCCGGGGCCACCGAGGTCCGCTCGCGGTGCCCGGTACCTATACGGTCCGGGTCGAGATCGCCGGCGAGGTGTTCACGAAGCCGCTCGAGATCTTGAAGGACCCGCACTCCACCGGGACGCTCGCCGACATCGAGACGCAGGTGGCGTTCAGCCTCCAGCTGCGTGACCAGATCACGGAGATCACGGGCGCCATCGAGCGTGTGGAGCACACACGTGTGCAGCTGGACGCTGCCGTCGCCGCCTTGGCCGGGGACGAAGCGGCCGCCGACGTCCTGGAGCAGATCCGAAGCGCGGAGCAGACCGCCATTGAGCTCGAGGGGAGGCTCGTGGACGTGCACCTGACCGGTGCCCGTGAGGACTCGTTCCGCAACCCGATGCGCTTGTACGGCCGCTTCAGCGCGCTGGCGTCGGACGTCGATTGGAAGGGCTCGGACTTCGTGCCCACGGTCCAACAGCGAGACGTGCACGCCGTGCTCACCGAGCGACTCGAGGAAGCGATGCTGGCCATCCAGGCGTTCTTCGACGCCGACCTGGCGGCGCTCAACGAGCGACTGCGGACTCTGGGCCGGCCGGCGATCATCTCGGAGTAGAACCAGCCGACCGGTCCCGGCAGGAATCTCCCGACAGCCGGTGAACACGCTTCCCTTCAGATTTCAGGCACGAAAGAGGGCCCAGGCTGGGGGGAACAATGCGCACCAGGCTCCGCATCTCACTGCTCGTTTCCGCGGCAGTGATCCCGGGAGGGTGCGCGACCGGCAATCTCCTGCACGAGTACGATTACCGGGACGCCGCGCTGGGCGTCGTATCGGAGATTCCGGCTCGTCCGGACGTGTTGTCGGGATCACTCTTCGATCTGCGATCGTCGGGGGATCCCCTGCGAGACGCCCTGCGCGTCGGTGCGCGCGTGGCGCGCGAGGTCAGCGCGGCCGAGCTCCAGTCGAAGCTCGACTCGGCCGCGACGCGGATCGACGTCGGGCAGGTGCTGGAATCCGACACCCACGAGCGGGCAGCCCGGTATCTCGGGGCGGAGCCGGCGCGAGGGGGTCAGCCGGCGGACTATCTCCTCGAGCTGGTCGTGGTGGACTACGGCGTCGTGGCCGATGCCTGGGACGCGCCGGCGGAGTTCTTCATCGAGGCCGATGCCACACTCCTGGAAGCCGCCAGCGGGCACGAGATCTGGAGAGCGGAGGTGGGCGCTCGTGATCCGATCGGACCCGGCGTGTACGGCGGGCCGCAAGAGGTCCGTGACGTCCTCACGGCCGCCGTGTTGGCGACCCTCGGCGTCGAGGAGATCGTGCGCGTGTTGGACGGCCTCGCCGACTTCTCGGCGCGAGTCGTGACGGACCGACTGCGCGACGATCTTCGAGAGGCCCGCCGCCGCTAGCGCGAGGGCGGCTCCGACCTACGAGGCGCTCATCGTCGCCGGACCAGCGTGGCCGCGGCGCGTACGCCGTCCGCGATCCGCGAGCGCATCGTGCGGGGCGCGTATACCCACTCCTGACCCACCTGCACCTCTTCGCCGTTGAAGCGCCGCTTGAAGTCGGAGATCCCGCCCACCGGATCGGCGCTGCCCTGGGTACCGTGGGTGATCCCGCCGAGGTCGAACCACGTGCACCCCTGTTCCTTCGCCCAAGCCATGAGCGCCCACATGGGCGCGTAGTGCACGGCGACCGTCGTAACGAGTCGCCGCGTCGACGCGGAGTCCGTGTAGACCGCGTGGTCGCCGTTGTTTCGGGCGGAGGCGAAGGCGACGAGTGAGCGCTCGTCGGGGTAGGAGGGGGCGAACGTACCGACGATCCGGAAGAGGGTGGGGTGTTCCTGCCCGAACGCGAGGAGGCGGGTCCAGTCGGGCGCTCCGAGGCTGCCTCCCGTACGCTCCAGGGTCTCGACGAACAGCTCGTGCATTCTGCCCGCCCAGCGGGTCTCGGTGATGGGCTCGATCCGATAACCCTTCTTGGCCGGATCGCGGATGAAGCGTCGGCAGCTCGCCCCGAACGACCCCAACACGTCCTTCTCGCTCGGCCCGAGGTCGACGCGCATGGTCCGCGTGTACCGGTGGGGCTCCGATGCGCGCTCGTACCCCAAGGACAGCGCTGCCGCGTCGATCTGCCCTCTTCGCTCCTCGTCGGGCTCGAAGAGCTCGATGTTGGCACCGAGGAGTCGCGGGTCGCTCGAAACCCACTCGCGCAGCGACCCGAGGATCGTCCGGAGGCCACGGAGGTCCTGCCGGTACCCGAAGCGGCTCGCACCCGCGTGGTAGTGTCCGGGGAGGGCGCGCGTGACCTGCTGGCGTACCGGAACCGCCGCGAGGATGGAGCCCGACCCCTCGTCTCTGGCGACGAAGAACCGATATTCCGAGTCACCGATGTCTCGAATCCAGCTGCTCCGGTGCTCGAGAGGAAGCGGGAGGCCTTCGCGCACCAACTCTTGCTCGAGGGCGTCCCAACGGGCGAGTTCGTCGAAGAAAGGCTGCATGGCTTCGGCGGATCGTCGTCCGGTCTCCCTCGAGAGGGTGAGCGGCACGAGCATGGGCGTACGCTCGCAAGATACAACACGGCCCGTTCAGGGAGGTCACCCCCGATGAGCTCCACCTGGTACCGGCGCCCGCCGATGGGCGCCCTCGACATGATCGGAGTCTGGCTCGCCGCCATGACTGCGTGCGTCTCGTCCCTCCAGGCACAGGCGCCCGAGGCCGTATGGGGCGACATCGTCTCCGAGTGGCGGTCCGAGCTGAGCCGCCAGGGCATCGTCGGTGGGTCCCTTGCGCGCATCCAGGACGGACGCATCGTCTCACACCAGACCGAGGGTATGGCGGATCTGGAGCGAGGACTCGACGTCGACGAGGGGACGATCTACCACTGGGCGTCGATCACGAAGACGTTCACGGCCATCTCGATTCTCCAGCTTCGCGACCGAGGGCTGCTCTCCCTGGACGACCCGATCGTCGACCACGTTCCGGAGCTGCGCGCCGTGCACAATCCGTTCGGGTCGATGGAGGAGGTTACGATCCGCCACCTGTTGAGCCACTCCGCGGGCTTCCGGGGCGGTACGTGGCCGTACGCGGGCGGCGAGCCGTGGCATCCACACGAGCCGACGGAGTGGAGCCAGCTGGTGGCGATGATCCCCTACACCCGGATCCACTTCGAGCCGGGGTCCCGCTTCAGCTACTCCAACCCCGGCATCGTCTTCCTCGGACGCACGATCGAGGCCGTGACCGGCGACGTCTTCGAGGCCTATGTCGAGAAGAACATCTTCCGGCCCTTGGGGATGCGGCGTTCGTACTTCGACAACACGCCCTGGCACCTGCTGCCCAATCGCGCGAACCACTACTTCGTCCGAGAGGGGCGCGCCGAGCCGGGTGGTATCGATTTCAACACGGGGATCACGGTATCCAACGGGGGACTGAACGCTCCCCTGGGCGACATGGCTCGATACCTCGCGTTTCTGACGGGGCGCCCCATCGAGGGGGTGGACTTCGAGGTCGTCCTCGCCCGGGCCTCGCTCGAGGAGATGTGGGAGCCGGTGGTGCCGATCGGGGACAATCCGATGGGCGCTGCCGCGATGGGGCTGAGCTTCTTTCTCTACGATCGGGGCGACACCCGGATCGTCGGACACACCGGGACCCAACGCGCCTTCTACTCGTTCTTCTACATCGACCCGAAGAGTGGAGCCGGGGTGCTGTCGGCGTTCAATACGGGGAGCACGGACGGCACCGGGCCCGACACCGACGCCCTCCGCGTGCGGATCAGCGCGCGCGTCGTGAACGAGCTCTTCCCGTCCGTACGGGAAAGGGGCCCACGATGAGCGGATCCTCCATGGACCGACGCGGTTTCGTCCGGTTGACCGGCACGGCGGCGCTGGCGTCCCTCGCGGGCGGCTGCGAGGGGGGACGGGGCCCGGAGGAGGGCGGTGGCTCTACGTCGGTCCCCTCCGAGGGCACGGCGCCGTGGCCGGGCTACGACGCGGCGACGGTCATCGACGCTTTGGGCAGCCCGATTCAATTCAACATCCCGCAGGAGGCTCTCCCCCTCGGTGAAGCGGCGATCGCCGCGGTACGTGAGTCGGGGCTCACCGCGCTCAACCTCACCGTGAATGCCCAGCCGCGAGACGGTGCGTCGGCCCTGGAGACCACCGAGGCGAAGATGGGGGCCTGGACGGAGCAGGTCGGGTCCCGTCCGGACGTCTTCCGACTCGTCGAATCGGTCGACGACATCAGAGACTGCAAAGAGTCGGGTCGGCTGGGCATCATCTTCGGATTCCAGGACGGCGTGCCCTTTGAGGACGACCTGGACCGGATCGACGACTTCCGCGCCCGAGGCCTCCGCATCGTACAGCTCACCTACAACGTGCAGAATCGGCTGGGATCCGGCGGCCTGGTCCCCTCCGATGGAGGTCTGACCGACCTGGGGCGGGAGGCCGTGGCGCGGCTCAACGGTGCCGGCATGCTCGTCGACCTTTCGCATTGCGGTCCGGTGACAACCGCCGACGGGATCCTCGCGTCGGCGACCCCCGTGTCGGTCACTCATTCGGGCTGCAACGCCGTATACCGGCACCCCCGCAACAAGGACGACGAGAGCCTTCGGCTGCTTGCGGACCGCGGTGGGGTCGTGGGGATCTATCTCATGCCCTTTCTCAACCCCGAGGGTCCGCCTTCCGCGGAAGACGTGATCGCGCACATTGAGCATGCCCTGACGGTGTGTGGCGAGGACCACGTGGGTATCGGAACGGACCAGGGGATCGTCCCGCTCGACGTGGGCGGCGACTTCCAGGCGCGCTTCGACGCGGTGTCTGCGCAGCGGATGAACGCCGGGATCGCCGCTCCTCGAGAGGACACGATCCCCTACGTTCCGGAGCTGAACCACCCGCGACGCCTCGAGACGATCGCCGGCATGCTCTCGGCTCGGGGGCATTCCACCTCGGTCATCGAGAAGGTGCTGGGGCAGAACTTCATCCGACTCTTCGGGGAGGTGTGGTTGTGAACGCGAGAGATGAAGCGGAGCGGGGCGTGCTCCGCCATGCGGTTGCGACGATCGCGTATCGAGGGGGCAAGGTCCTGCGGGGAGCACCCGAGGGATTCGGCTCGACGTCCGCGGGGCCGGGCTCCCGCAGCGCGGTCGAGATTCTTGCCCACATGGGGGATCTGTTCTCCTGGGCACTTGCGCTGGCGGACGGAGAGCACCGGTGGTCCGAGACCGCCCCGGAGGACTGGGCCGGCCAGGTCGAGCGCTTCTACGCGGGCCTGGCCGCCGTCGATCACCGGTTGGCAGCGTCCGAGCCCCTCGGTCGCCCGGCACTGCGCCTCCTGCAGGGACCCCTGGCGGACGCGCTGACACACGTGGGTCAACTGGCGATGCTCCGTCGACTGGCCGGGTCCCCGGTCATGGGGGAGAACTACTTCAAGGCCGAGATCGAAGCGGGGCGCGTCGGCCCCGAGCAGACTGCCCCGGTCTTCGAGTTCGGCTAGCGGTGTCGCTGTACAGCCTCTGCGATCTCGTTTATTCTTTGCGTCTGTCCACGATCCGGCAGTCGGCCGGCCTGGGCGGCGAAGAGCGGTGTTTCGCTCCGCTATCGATGCCGACAAACAGCTAGAACACAAGATGCCCGCACGTATTCGACTCCGGCGGATGGGCCGGAAGAAGAAGCCCCACTACCGGATCGTGGTCGCCGACAGCGCGTCGCCCCGCGACGGCCGCTTCGTGGAGACCCTCGGCTACTACAAGCCGCTGTCCGATCCCGCGCGCCTGGTGCTCGATCTGGAGCGTGTCGATCACTGGATCTCGGAGGGCGCGAGCCCGTCGGGCACCGTCAAGTCACTCATCTCGAAGGCGCGCAGGGGTGGAGACACGGTCGTCGCCGTGGGTGAGGTCGGCGCCGAGGAGCGGAAGGCGAAGCGGGCCGAGGAGTTGGCCACGCGCAGGGCTGCCGAGAAGAAGGCCGTAGCCGAGAAGAAGGCGACCGCGGAGGCCGCTGCTGCTGCAGCCGCCGCCGAAGCGAAGGCTGCCGAGGCCGCCGCCGAAGAAGCAGCCGCTGAAGAAGCAGTCGCTGAAGAAGCAGTCGCCGAAGAAGCAGTCGCCGAAGAAGCAGTCGCCGAAGAAGCAGCCGCTGAAGTAGCGGACGCGCCCGAGGGTGAGGCCGAGAGCGAGCCGGAGGCTGCCGCCGAAAGCGAGCCCGAGGTCGAGGCCGCGCCGGAGGCGGCCGCCGACGAGGCCCCCGCCGCCGAGGGCGAAGAGGCTGCCCCGGAGGTTGAGGAGGACGAGGAGAAGAAGTCCGAGTAGCCCTCGGACTTTCGAGGTATCGATGGGTCGTCCGGACCCGAGTCACCTCGTCGTCGGGCACCTCAGCAAGCCCCACGGAACCAAGGGCGAACTCTACGTTTGGCCCCTGACGGACTACCCCGAGCGCGTGTTCGCGCCCGGGGTCGTTCTTTCGCTGGGTGAGCAGGACGCCGATGGGCCGAGTCCGGACCTCCCGCCGTTGCGGGTTGCGACGGTGCGTCCGTTCCAGCGCGGTCTGCTGGTCCAGTTCGGCGGGGTCGACGACCGGAACCAGGCCGAGCTCCTGCAAGGCCATTATCTCTTCCAGGCGTTCGCAGACGTGGCGCCCCTCGAGGAGGGCGAGGTGTTCTATCACCAGCTCCTCGACATGGAGGTGGTCACATTGGACGGTGCTCCGGTCGGCAGAGTGGTCGAGGTCTACGAGATGGGCCCGTCCGACCTGCTCGAAGTACGGGGCTCGGCCGGGCTCGTCATGGTGCCGTATCGTCCGGAGATCGTGACCGAGGTCGACGTACGGGGGGGCCGTCTCGTGATCGACCCACCGGACGGGCTGTTGGAGCTGCACGCCGACGCGCGTGACCCCGACGGTCCGGAGGACTGAGCACCCGTGCGCATCAACATCGTCTCGATCTTCCCGGACTTCTTCCGGGGGCCGCTGGGGCTATCCATCCCCGCTCGTGCCGCCGAGGCCGGCCTCGTTCAATACAACCTCGTCGACCTTCGCGAGTATACGCATGATCGACACCGGACGGTGGACGACGTGCCGTACGGAGGTGGGGCGGGCATGGTCATGAAGCCCGAGCCGTTCTTCGAGGCGGTCGACGATCTCGCGCCGGAGGGTCCGATCGTCCTCATGTCGGCGCGCGGACGCCCGTTCGGGCACGATGACGCCGTGAGGTACAGCATCTCGTCGGAGCTCACGATTCTCTGCGGCCATTACAAGGACGTCGATCAGCGTGTGGCCGAGCACCTTGCGACCGAGGAGATCTCACTGGGCGACTTCGTGCTCTCCGGCGGGGAAGTCGGCGCACTCGCGATCACGGACGCGGTCGTCCGCCTCCTGCCCGGTGCCATGGGCGACCACGATGCGGCCGCGACCGACTCGTTCTACGACGAGGGCCGGCTCTCGGCACCGTCCTACACGCGCCCTCCGGAGTATCGGGGACACGTCGTCCCCGAAGTCCTCCGCTCCGGCGATCACGCTCGCATCGCCGCATGGCGTCGGGATCAGGCCGAGCGCCTGACACGCGAGCGTCGGCCGGACCTGACACCGTCACACACGGATACGCAGCCCCGGGCGTCCGAGCCCGAGTCGTAGTCGGGGCCAACGTCTCGACCCTAGTCGCTCCTCAACACCTCCTGGGGCGACACCCGGGCAGCCCGGCGTGCCGGGAGCCAGGCGGAGACCGTGGCCACCACGAAGAGGGTGGCTGCGGCGACGACGAGAACCCGCGGCTCGGTCGGGCTCACCTCGTACAGTGCCGACTGGAGCGCGCGCCCGAGCGCGAGTGCGCCCGCGGTCCCCAGCGCGAGCCCCGCGGCGATGGCCCAGAGCGACTCACGCACCACGAGGCCCGTGACCTCGGCGGGTCGGCCCCCGAGCGCGATGCGAAGGCCCAGCTCCCGGAGACGAAGCGTCGTCGAGTGCGAGACGACGGAGTAGATGCCGATACAGCCGAGCGACAGCGCGATCGCTGCCATGACGGTGAGGAGCTCCCGCATGGCCCTCTGCAGGCCGAGCTCTGCATCGACCACGCTCTGAGCCGTCCGGATGCGATAGAGCGTGGCGTCAGGCTCGATCTCACGAAGGAGGTCGCGCACGCCGGGCACCAACGAGGCCGGCTCCCCGTCCGTACGGATCGAGAGGTAGGTGGTGAAGCCCCACGCATCCGATTGCGCCAAAGGTGTATACACCTCGATACGGGAGGGACTCGTGAGCTCGTAGTGGCGGACGTGCTCCGCAACGCCCACCACGGTTCTCCACAGATCGACCTCCTCTCCGTCCGGCCCGGGGACTTTTTCGAAGGCGATCCTTCGCCCCAAGGCGCTCTGACCGGGCCATCGGGATGCGGCGAGGGTCTCGTCGACGATCGCGACGGACTCGTCCCCCCACCGATCGGCGGCCGTGAAGCCGCGACCGTCCAGGATTCCGATGCTCCAAGTGTCGAAGAAGGACGGTGAGACCATCGTGAGCAGCACGGACTCTCCGCGCTCGTCCGGCGCCGTCTGCTCGTCGCGGTAGAGCTGCTCCCAGGAGTTGCCCGAGAGCGGGAAGTGGTTCGAGGTCGCCACCGCGGTGACGCCGGGCAGAGCCCCGATCCGTTCCCCGAGCTGGCGGTGGAAATCGGACCACACGACACGCGATTCTTCGACCTCGTCGGGCACCTGCAGGCGGAGCGTGAGAATCCCGTGGTCGTCGAACCCCTTGTCGACGGTTTGCAGCCGACTGAGCGTGAGG
>JBDHDM010000063.1:0-14471 GCA_039591515.1 Gemmatimonadota bacterium
CAGAATAGCGCGGCCAGGAGCAGGACGATCGCGCCGAATACCGCGAGGGCGAGCGCTGGGTCGACCATGACAGACACGGAGTGCGGAGGGAGTTTTAGTCTATCCTAAAAATCGTCCGATCCCCCTCGCAGTCAAGGGTCCCGTGCTGGTGACCTCCACTTTCACGATGCGACGGGGGCGGTCGGTCGCACCGCTTGCCCCGAGATCGTTGGGCGGCGAAGCTGCCCGATATGCGCCGACTCATCCCCCTTGCCCTGGTGGCGGGCCTGCTCGCCCTTCAGCCCGGGCGCTCGTTCGCGAGCGCGCAGGTCGCGGATGTCTCACCACTCTGCTCGGACCGGCCTCCGGCGACCGGCGCCGCCTTCCTCGCGACCATCGATCGTCCACAGCGCTCGGGCGCTCGGTCCGCGCGTCCTGCCTCGGACCTGAGCTGCATCGATCTCTGGTCGACCACCCGGGGTGGCGATGCCGCGGGCGTCGTCGAGCTCCGCCGCCCTTGGTCGCCCTTCGGCGTGACCGTGACCGCGGACGGCCGCCACCGTCACCAGCTGATCGCTTGGATTGATCGGCTCCCCGACCCCGCCCAGCTCGGACCCTACGCGGCATACGTCGCATGGGCGACGCCTCTCTCGCTCGACCCGGTGATCCGCCTCGGCGAAGTGCGGAACGGCCGGAACGAGCTCGGCGAGATCGCGTTGAACAAGTACCTGCTCTGGGTGACCGCAGAGGCCTCCGCGGACGTGACACGACGGGAGGGACCGCTGGTCGTACGAGGGAGATCGCCGTCCGCGCGGATGGAAGCGCACGACCTCATGGCGCTGGCTCCCTCCGCAGAGCAGGGCATGGCCCCGACTCCGACGAGCGCGGAGCCGGCTTGGTCCCTTCCGCCCATGTACGAAGGGGTCCCGATGCTCCCGGGCATCATGCGGTCGAGGCCGCGCGTGTCGCCGCTTCGCCCGAAGCCGCTGCCCCACATCGAGCCGGCGGAGCTTCCGACCGCTCGGCCTCGTCAGATCGTGACCCTCCCGGACGGAGGCACCTTGGATCTCACTGCCGGCTTCGTGCGAAAGGAGCTGGCGGGTCGTGACGTCTTGATGATGGGGTTCAACGGGCAGATTCCGGGGCCCCTGCTCCAGGTGAGGGAAGCGTCCACGATCTTCGTGAACTTCGTGAACGAGACTCCGTTACCGACCGCGGTGCACTGGCATGGGCTGCGATTGGACAACCGCTTCGACGGGGTGCCTGGCGTCACCCAGGACCCGGTCCCGCCCGGCGGGTCGTTCCGTTACCAGCTCCGCTTTCCGGATCCTGGCATCTACTGGTACCACCCGCACCACCGGGAGGACGTGGCCCAGGAGCTCGGGTTGGCCGGCAACATGCTGGTCGATCCCCTGGATCCGGCCTACTACAACGCCGTGTCGCGCGACGAAGTCGTGATGCTGGACGATCTTCTCCTCGGACCCGAAGACGTCGTGGCGTTCGGCGACGAATCCGCGAACTACATGCTGATGGGGCGTTTCGGAAACGTCTTCTTGACGAATGGAGAACCCGAGTACGGGCTCGACGTGGAAGCAGGTGACGTGGTGCGCTTCCACTTCACCAACGTGTCGAATACGAGGACGTTCAACCTGTCCTTTCGACCGACGGACGATCCCTCGGGAGAGCCGCTCCCGGTCAAGGTCGTCGCCTCCGACGTGGGGCGCTTCGAGCGGGAATCGATGGTCGAGAGCGTCGTCCTCGCGCCCGCCGAGCGGTACGTCGTGGAGGTGCTCTTCCCCTCGAGGGGCACCTGGGCACTCACCAACCGCGTCCAGGGCATCAATCACAGGCAGGGCGTCTTCCTCGAAGAAACCGCCGTGCTCGGTCACGTCGCGGCGTCGAGCGCCTCCGGGGAGCCAGGCGAAGAGGGGCGCGCGCGGGAGGCTTCTCCGGGAGCGGAGGCTTCCGCTCACACGCACGATTTCTCTACCCTCCGAACGCATGCCGAGGTCGTCGCCGACATCGACCGCTACCGCCACCTGTTCGACACGCCACCCGATCGAAGGCTGCTGCTCACGCTCGAGGTCGACAGCCTACCGATGGCGATCGCGCAGTCGATGAGCCTCGACTGGGTCTACTTCAATCCGGTCGAGTGGACCGGGACGATGCCGGTCATGAATTGGGCCACCAGCGGCTCCGAAGTGGAGTGGATTCTCCGGGACCCGGCGACGGGGGCCACGAACATGGAGATCGATTGGGACTTTCGGGTCGGGGACGTGGTGAAGATCCGGGTTACGAACGACCGTTCCGCATTCCACGCGATGCAGCACCCACTCCACATCCACGGGCAACGTTTCCTGGTGGTCGAGCAGAACGGGGTGCCGAACGACAACCTCGTGTGGAAGGACACCGTGCTGTTGCCCACGGGCTCCACGACCGACATCGTGCTCGAGCTGTCCAATCCGGGCCGTTGGATGGTCCACTGCCACATCGCCGAGCATCTGGAATCCGGCATGAAGTTCGTCTTCGACGTAGAGGGAAGCTGACATGATCCGATTCACCCGCCTCGGTGCCGAGCTGACGCCATTCCCTCGACCGGATCGACGACAGGGCGTGAGCTGGTTCATCACCCTCACGTGCTTGGCCGTTTCGGTCGCGTCCGCTGCGGGTCAGGACTTCACGGAGGTGATGGTGACCGGCGGCGATGTCGCACTGACCGGAGCCAAGGTGATCGACGGAACGGGCGCGGCAGCTCGGACGGGCCAGACGATCGTCATCCAAGGCGATCGAATCGCGGCCGTCGGCCCGGACGGCTCGGTCGACATCCCCTCCGGCATCGAGGTGCTCGATCTCTCGGGCCACACCGTGATCCCGGGACTGATCGGGATGCACAACCACTCGTATTACACGGGCGGGAACGGGCGAGCGGCACAGCTGACGTTCTCCGGCCCCGTCCTCTATTTGGCGTCCGGCGTGACCACGATCCGGACGACCGGTGCCCAGCAGCCCTACGCAGAGCTCAACCTCAAGCGGGAAATCGAGGCGGGGCGGATGATCGGTCCCACGATGTACACGACCGGGCCCTACCTGACGGGGGAGCAGAGCACGTCGTCGACGATGACCCGGCTGGAGAACGAGGAGCAGGCCCGCCGCGTCGTCCGCTATTGGGCCGAGGAGGGGGTGGAGTGGTTCAAGGCCTACACGTGGATCTCCCGGGCCGAGCTGGGCGCCGCCATCGACGAGGCACACAAGCTCGGCGTGAAAGTCACGGCCCACCTCTGCTCGGTCGGATACCGTGAGGCGGTGGCGCTCGGCATCGACAATCTCGAGCACGGACTCTTCGCGAACAGCGAGTACGATCCGGCGAAGCAGCCCGACGAGTGCCCACCCGGCTTCCGCGACGGCTACGCGGATCTGGACGTGGAGGGGCCCGAGGTCCAGGCGACGTTTCGCGACATGATCGAGAACGACGTCGCCATGACGTCGACCTTGGTCGTGTACGAGATCTCCGTGTCGGGCCGTCCCCCGATCGACGAGCGTGTGTTCGAGGTGCTCGCGCCGGAGATCGCCGACGAGGTCAGGTCGATCGCGACGGCCCGGAGGGCCGGCAGGGGCGCCATCGATCCCGCCGCGTATGCCAAAGCGCTCGAGTACGAGCGCGCGTTCGTCGACGCGGGCGGGCTGCTGGCAGCTGGTGTCGACCCGACCGGGTACGGCGCAGCCCCACCCGGGCTCGGCGACCAGCGCAACTACGAGCTCCTGCTCGAGGCCGGCTTCTCACACCCCGAGGTCGTGCAGATCATGACGCACAACGGTGCCAGGGTGCTGGGCGTCGATGACGAGGTCGGCACCGTCGAGGCGGGCAAGGTCGCAGACCTCGTGGTCATCGAGGGCGACGTCGAGCAGTCCGGCCACATGCGGGACGTGAAGATCGTGTACCGGCACGGTATCGGATGGGATTCGCCCGCCCTCATGGATCGTGTGCGCGGAATCGTTGGAATCCGTTGACGGCGACCGCCCGGCTCCAGGAACCGTGAAGTCGCGCGGGGCCCCTCGGCCGACACCGGGAGGCCGGTAATTCGCGAACGTCCATGGTGTGGCTGACCGCCGTCCTCGCGGCTCCCTTGGCGGGTCCGCTGCTCTACCGGACCTTCCACGATCGTCCGCGGGCGGTGGCTCTCGTCGATGGCTTCGTCTACGTCGCCGTCCCCGTGCTCGTCGCTTGGCAGGTCCTTCCGCATGCGTGGGAGCACAGAAGCCTGGCGGCGCTCGTGGCTCTCGGATTGGGCTTCGTGCTTCCCGCCCTGATCGAGCGCCTCTCGCACGCCCTGGCCGATCGGACCGACAACGTCGCGTTGGTCGTCGGCATCTCGGGGCTCGTGGTGCACGGCATGCTCGAGGGCGCGGCCTTCATCCCGACCGCAGATCCGCCCGGTACCGCCTTCGCGCTCGCGGTGACGCTCCACCGCGTGCCCGTCAGCCTCGTGCTCTGGTGGCTGATTTCTCCTCGATTCGGGGCGACGTGGGCTACGTTGGGTGTTGGTACCTTGATCCTGTCGACGCTGTTCGGATACCTGTTCGGCGGTGGGTTCGTGCAAGGACTCGGCGGGAACGGGTTCGAGTTGTACGTGGCGTTCGTCAGCGGTTCACTGGTACACGTTGTCTTTCATCAGGGTCGACACGATCACGACCACGCTCACCATGGCCATGACCATCCTCACTCCCCATAGAGGCATCAACATGCTCATCCGGGCCCGCTCATTGTTCGCGCTCTCCACGTTGTTGCTGATCGGCGCGACCGGTTGCCAGATCGCCGAATCGAGGTCACTGCAGCAGCGCTCGGCGGCCGGTCCGGTCGTGACGTCGGCCGGCGCCATCTTCGAGGTCGACAACCCCGACTTTGCCACGCCGATGGACCGGGAGCTCAAAGCGGTGTTCGAGCTGCGCGACGAGCCACGGCGCCGGAGCGGGATGCAGCCCCAGCTCGGGACCATGTCCCGCTACCTGAACATGCACGCGCGCGCCGGCGTTCAGCCCGAGAACCTCCTCGTCGCCGGGGTCGTGCATGCGGGGGCGGCGTTCTCCATGGTGTCCGACGAGCGCTACCGTGAGGAGCACGGGGTCGACAATCCCAACAAGGAGATCATCGCGGAGATCCTCGCCGCCGGTGGACAGCTGGTCTTGTGCGGTCAGAGCGCCGCTTCCCGGGGCATCGCGAGGGAAGATCTGCTCCCCGGCGTGCAGCTCGGCCTCTCGGCGATGACCGCGCTGACCGTGCTCCAACAGGAGGGCTACCAGATCATCACGTGGTAGCGCGCCTGATCTGAGGCCCCTCGAGCGGCGTGAGCTACCGTCTCACCGCTCGAGCCACATCAGCATGTTGCGGGTCACCATCTCCTCGGCGTCCTGCTGCACGAAGTGTCCCACGCCGGGCAGCGTCACGAGGGTGAGATCGGCGTCCAGCCGGTCCCAGGTGCCGTCCAGCCCGGTGGCGAGCAGGTACTGATCGTCCAGGCCGTGGATCTGCAGCACCGGCGCCTGCACCCGCGGAATCGGCGGCGCCATCTCCTGGTAGGGCGGTCGGGGATAGTTGGCCTTGTAGTAGGCCATCATGCCAAAAAGGCTCGAGCGCTCGAACGCCTCCACGTAGCGCGCACGCGCGGCCTCGTCGCGCACCCAGCCCGTCAGCCCCTGTGCGGAGAGGCCGAGGTGCGCGTCCTCCTCCTGGAAGTTCCGCGCGTACTGGCTGTTGCGCTCCTGGTCCGGATTCTGAGCCAACTCCCTCATGAGCCCCGCGGGATGGGGGAGGTTGAGCACGATCAGGCGATCGACCACATCGGGACGCGTCATCGCCGTGAACCACGCGATCATGCCCCCCCAGTCGTGTCCGACCACCACGGCCCGGGCCTCTCCCTGGTCGGCGATCACCGACGCGACGTCCTCGACCAGCAGGGGCATCGCGTAGGCCTCGACCGAGTCCGGCTGGTCGCTGAGGTTGTACCCGCGCGTATCCATCGCGGCCACGCGGTATCCGGCGGCGACGAGCGCCTCCATCTGATGGCGCCACGTGTACCAGAAATCCGGGAATCCGTGGATCATCACCACGAGGGGTCCCTCTCCCAGCGCCGCGTAGTGGATCGAGACACCATCGGAGTCGACGTAGTGATGCTCGACACGGGAGAAGAGGTCGTCGGCGGACTGCCCGGCGAGCTCTCCTCCATACGCCGAGACGACGGAGACACAAAGAAGTGCGGCGGCCGCCGTCGTGACGGCGCTTCGGCTCGGGGACACAGACCCTCCTGGTGGCGTTTCCATGACAGAAAGCTAGGCGCGGCCCGAGGCCAGGCACACGGGTCGCGGTTGCGGAACCGTTCTTCTTGGCGGATTGTGAAGATCTCACAGACGCACGCACGCGCCCGGCGCAGGAGGAGCGAGCCATGACCACGAACCACGTGTCCCGTCGTCACTTCATCGGAGGGGCCGCCGCCGCAACCGCCCTGGGCACGCTCGGCGTTCGGCCGGAAGCGCTCGCCGCTCGTGAGCTTCGGGCCGCGGAACGAGGCATCCGGCGCCTTCCCGGCGGCGCGCCCATGCTGCGGACATGGCAGTCCCAGACCGACGCCTACGACGCGTTGGCACATCTGTCGTCGAACGAGAACCCGTTCGGCCCGTCCGACAAGACGATCGAGGCGATGACCTACGCCTTCAAGTACTCCATGCGGTACGGCTATCCGGACAACAACGTGCAGCGGCGGATCGCCGATGCGCACGGCGTCCCGGCCGACCATGTGCTCATGGGCGCCGGCTCGGGCGAGATCCTCGACGTCGTCGGTCTGACCTGGCTCGCGCACGACAAGAAGGTGGTGGGCGTGGAGCCGTCGTACGGATCCGTCTATCGCCACGCAACGGGGATCGACGCGAGCACGATCCTTCTCCCGTTGGAGCCCGACTTCCGCCAGAACGTCGAGCACATGGTGGAGGCGACCAATCGCAACGCGAGGGACGTCGGCTTCGTCTACGTCTGTAACCCGAACAACCCGACCGGCGTGACGATGACGGCGGACGAGATCGCCTACCTCCTCGACAACATCCCCGAGGACATCCCGGTTCTCATCGACGAAGCGTATCACCACTTCGTCGACGATCCGGCCTACGAGGAATCGCTCAAGTACGTGCGCGAGGGCCGGCGGGTGGTGGTCGCCAGGACGTTCTCCAAGATCTACGGGATGGCCGCGATGCGAATCGGCTTCGCGATCGCGCCTCCGGACATGATCCAGGAGATGCGTCCGTACTCGACGGGCAGCGTCAACGCGCTGGCTCGCTGGGGCGCCGTCGCCGCGATGGAGGACACGGAAGCCTCACGGAAGATGCTGGCGCACAACAAGCACTGGCGTGAGCAGACCCGGGAGAACCTGGCGACGCTCGGTTACGAGAGCATTCCGTCGCAGACAAACTTCTTCATGGTCCACCTCCGCCAGCCGGTGGCGCCGATCCGGCGAGCCTTCCGTGAACGCGGCGTGGCCGTGGGCAGGGATTTCCCGCCGATGCTCGACCATCTGCGGGTCTCGATCGGGACCGAGGAGGAGATGGGTCGCTTCATGAACGCCTTCGAGGACATTCTGAAGACGCCCCTCATGAGCGCTCAGAGCGGATAAGCTGGAGCTCGGCCTGCCCGGCCCTCGTGCGGTCATGCTGACGGGGGCGGGGGCAGGTCCCGGTCATTTCCAGGCGCCCATCGGATCCATTCCGGTGGGCGTCCGTCGTACGGCCGGTGCGCGGTGAGCCAATCGTCCCCGCAACGCCTCGGCTTCATCGGCGCGACAGGCGTCGGGGTCGGTGCAATCGTGGGTGGCGGAATCCTGGCGCTGGCGGGCGTGGCGTTCGCGGCGACGGGTCCCAGCGCGATCCTCGCCTTCGCGCTCAATGGAGTCGTCGCGCTCGTCACGGTGGCCTCCCTCGCCGAGCTGGCCGCCCGCTTTCCGTACTCAGGTGGCACCTACACGTACGCGAAGCACGTACTCGCCGTGGAGTACGCCTTCGGCGTCGGGTGGGTCGTCTGGTTCGCCTCCGTCGTCGCGGCCGTCCTCTATGCGCTCGGCTTCGCGGTCTTTCTCGTGCCCGTCCTCGAACAGCTGGTGCGCGTGTTCGGGGGCGCCCCGCCGACGTGGTTGGGGGCGCGGCTGACGCTGGTAGCCTACGCTGCAACCGCAGTCGTGCTCTATGGATGGAGCCTCAGCAGACCCACAGGCTCGGGAGGACAGTGGGCCACAGCCGGCAAGCTGATCGTGTTCGCCGTCCTCGTCGGCACCGGCCTCGTGTCGATCCTGGGTGAGACCCCCGCTCCGGGACAGCTCTCCGAGCGCTTCCGCCCCTTCTTCGCGGGTGGTTTCGCCGGCCTTGCCCAGGCGATGGGATACACCTTCATCGCGTTGCAGGGCTTCGACCTGATCGCTGCCATCGGGGGAGAAGTTCGGGACCCCGCCCGCAACGTCCCTCGCGCCATGTTCGCCTCCTTGGGCGTGGCGCTCGCTGTCTACCTCCCCTTGCTCTTCGTGATCGTCGCGGTGGGATCACCTTCAGAACCCATCCGAGACCTCGCCGCCAGAGATCCCGAGATTCTGGTTGCGGCCGCGGCACGAGGTTTCATGGGTGCGTGGGGATATTGGCTCGTCATCGTCGCCGGCCTCCTTTCGATGTTGTCCGCGCTGCATGCGAACCTCCTCGCCGCTTCTCACTTCGCCCGAACGATGGCGGCCGACCGGACGCTCCCGTCACGCTTCGGCGCCGACGTCCGAGCCGGAGGGCGCCCGACCGCGGCGATACGCCTCACCGCCGGGACGGTCGTTTTGCTCCTGGTCGCCATCCCCGACGTCGCGGCGGCCGGCGCCGTTTCCAGCCTCATCTTCCTCGTCAGCTTCACCGTGATGCACGCGATCGGGTACCTGGCACGCCGACGCGCGGGGGCGCCGACCGGCTTTCGGACGCCGTTCTTCCCCGCCGTCCCGGTGGCAGGCGGCGCAGCGTGCATGGCCCTCGGGCTCTACCAGGCCCTCGCGGTGCCCTCCGCCGGCGTACTCGCCGCCCTCTGGCTGAGCCTGGGGGCCGTCCTGTACGCGCTCTGGCTCTCACCCCGCGCCCGCGCGGTCGACGCGGCCTCGGAGGGCTACGACCCGGAGATGCTTCGCCTGCGCGGCCGCCAGCCCACGGTTCTGGTGCCCATCGCCAACCCGGCCAGCGCCGAAATGCTCGTGACGCTGGCACGAGCGATCGCCCCACCGCACGTGTCACGGGTGCAGCTCCTCTCGGTCGTGCCGACACCGCAGCCTGCGTCGCAGGACGAAGGTCCGGGGGGTGACGGCCCGGCCGGGGGCGGTAGAGGCGTGGACGACCCCTTCCACTCTGTCCCTCGGGAAATCCGGGACGCCCAGGCGCTGCTGGGTCACGCACTCCACACAGCCCTTCGAGTCGACCTGCGACCCGAAGCGTTGATCACGATCCACGATCGACCGCTGGACGAGATCGCCCGCGTCGCCGAAGCCATGAGGTGCGAGACCCTCCTCCTCGGAGTCGGCCGTCTAGGGGACGCGCTCATGACCGGACCCCTGGAGCGCCTCTTGTGGAGTGTGGACGCCGATGTCGTGATTCTCCACGCGCCACCAGATTGGCGGCCGGCATCGGTACGGTCGATCCTCGTGCCTTCGCGCGGCGGCCATGCCCAGAGTCCCGTCCGCGCCCGGGTGCTGGCCAACCTCGGACGCACGGGCGGACGGAACGTCACCTTCCTGGGCGTGGTGCCAGTCGCGACGCCCGCTCCGGTTCGCGACCGCGCGCTCGCCGAGCTGCGCCGACTGGCCGGAGACGAGGCTGGCCGGGACGCGACCAGCGTGGTGGTGATGGGCGATGTGGTCGACCAGATCGTGGAGCGCACGGAGAGCTCGGACCTGCTGCTTCTCGGCCTCCATCCCGCCGCTCGAAAGCGGGCCGCGTTCGGTCTGATGATCCAGCGAATCGCGCAGGAGGCGCGCTGTCCCGTCCTGATGATCAGCCAGCGGCTCGCCTGGGCCCGCCTTCGTCGAATGCAGATGACCGGGCGCCTCAGAGGGGTGGGCGGGAGCCGCTAGACCCCTGGCCGAAAACGCCGGCGGCGCCGAGGTTGGGCGACATGCGACAATCGAGACGTGAATTCCTGCGCGTTGCGGCCGGCGCCGGCGCCGCGATCGGACTGGGCACCGAAGGGGTGAGCGCCGCCCACCTCGACGCCGTGCCGGCCGATCGGTTCGACCCCTGGGTTGAGGTCAGCTCCGATGCCGTGCGACACAACGTGGGTGTCGCGGAGCGCCTCACGGGGGGTCGTCCGGTCCTCGCGGTGATCAAGAACAACGCCTACGGGCTCGGGCTCCTGGAGGCGGCGCGCCTACTGACGGCACACGAGGTGATCGCGGGACTGGCCGTCGTGAAGCCCGAAGACGCGATCACGCTTCGTGAGGGCGGAATCCAGGCTCCCGTGCTCCTCATGGGCATGGCACCGGACGACGCGGTCCCCGACCTGGTCGCCTCGGACGTCCACCTCTCCCTGTACCTCGAAGACGACGCGGTCCGACTTCCTCTTCGGGCCGGTTCGCGCCGCCCGATTCCGGCCCACGTCTACCTCGACACGGGCATGAGCCGGATGGGGATCCCGTACCACCGCGCCGGTCCGTGGCTCGAGCAGATATGGGCGAGCAACGCCTTTCGGATTGACGGAGCGTTCATGGGCTTCACGGAGGAGCCCGACTTCGACCCGGAACAGCTCCGGCGCTTTTCGGCCTTCGCCGACGCAGCCGGGCGCGCCGGAATCGACCTCGGACGCCTTCACGCCGCCTCTTCCAACGGGGTGTACCACCTCCCGGCAGCGCACCTCGACATGGTCCGCCCCGGCATCCTGCTCTTCGGGGGTTACCCCAGCCGCCCCGCGGAGGAGCAGGCCAAGGCCGTACTCCGACCCGCCATCGCGCTCAAGTGTCGGGTCGTCCGCGTCGAGCAACTCCGAGAGGGTGACAGCGTCAGCTACGGGCGCGCCTACGTAGCGGAGCGCCCCACCTGGATCGCGACGCTGCCGGCGGGACACGTGGACGGATACCCGAGGGGAGCCGTGAACGGGGCTCGCGTGGCGATCGGGGATGCGACGTACCCGGTCATCGGAGCGGTGAGCGCGAGCCACGTGATCGTGGAGCTGGGGGAGAGCGAATCGGCCCGCGTCGGCGACGTCGCGACGTTGATCGGCGACGACCCGGTCGCGGTGAGCCCGAACGAGGTAGCGAGCGCTGCCGAGGCTTCCGTGTACGATATCTTCATGCACCTCAACCCGATGCTCCCCCGCTACGTGATCTAGAGGAACTCGATGACCACGACCCGAAAGGACTTCATGAAGGTCTCCACGCTCGCCGCGCTCGGCGTGGGGGTCGGGGCGGGGCAGGCTTCCGGTCAGGACGGTGCCGGTCCGTCACGCGTCGGATCCACATCCGACCCGCAGCCGCGCCCGGTCCGGCAGGAGGCGCCGCGAAGGCTCCAGATCCTGATCCTCGGAGGGACGGGGTTCATCGGCCCCTTTCAGGTCCAGTCCGCGCTCGACCGTGGGCACAACGTCACGCTGTTCAACCGCGGCTCGGGCCGCGCGATGTTCCCCTACCTCGAAACGCTCGTCGGCGACCGCAACGGGGACTACGAATCTCTTCGTGGACGTCGGTGGGACGTCGTCATCGACAACGCGACGAACAATCCGCGTTGGATTGAGCTGGCGGCTGATTTTCTCAAGGACTCGGTCGACCAGTTCATGTTCGTGTCGTCTCGCTCGGCATACGCCGACGTGAGCCGCGTCCCGATGACCTCCGACGCGCCGACGTGGACGTACGAGACGGCCGATATCCCCCGGGACCAGGAGCGACTGCCCTACGGCCTGGGCAAAGCGGTGATGGAGCGCATCGCCGAGCGGATCATGCCCGGCCGCACGACCATCCTCCGCCCGGGACTCATCATCGGCCCCGGTGACGAGACCGACCGCTTCACCTACTGGCCCGTACGAATCGACCGGGGCGGCGAGATCCTCGCACCCGGAGACGGCACCGACCCGGTCCAGATCATCGACGTGCGCGACTTCACCGACTTCATCGTGAAGCTCGCCGAGGACGCCACGATGGGGCAGTTCAACTGTGTCGGCCCCCGCACGCCTCGACCCATGGCCGAGCTTCTGTACGGCATCCGGGCCGTGACGACGACGGAAGCCAGCTTCACTTGGGTGCCGCGAGAGTTCCTGGCCCAGTACGACATCCGGCCCTACGCCGAGATGCCGGTCTGGCGACCTCCGGTAGAGGGCAGCGAAGGCTTCGCGCGCTTCGATCTCACCCCCGAGGTGGAAGCCGGCCTGACCTTCCGTCCGCTCGCGGACACGGCTGCCGCCACGCTCGAGTACCACTACTCGCGCCCAGTCGAGCGGCAGCAAGCGTTCCGGTCGGGCCTCGACGCCGAACGGGAGCGTGAAGTGCTCGCTGCCTGGCACGCACGCAACGGATGAGCACCGGAGTGGAGCAAGCCACGACCGTCGTGGGCTCGACGATTCTCGACGAGGTCGCCGGCGCGGTCCACGAGAGGGTCGTCGGTCAACACGACGCGGTGGAAGGCCTCCTGGTCGCGCTTCTCACCGGCGGCCACATCCTCCTCGAGGGACTGCCCGGGCTGGCCAAAACGCTCATGGTGCGAACGCTCGCCGAGGCGATTCACACGGATTTTCGTCGGATCCAATTCACGCCGGATCTCCTTCCCACGGACATCGTCGGCACGCCGATCTTCGACCAGGCCACCAGCGAGTTCCGGGTGCAGAAGGGGCCCATCTTCTCCAACATCATCCTCGCCGACGAGATCAACCGCGCCCCACCCAAGGTCCAGGCCGCGCTGTTGGAAGCGATGGAGGAGCGGCAGGTGACCATCGCGGGCGAGACGTTCCGTCTCGAGGATCCGTTCATGGTTCTCGCGACGCAGAACCCCGTCGAGCTGCACGGCACGTACCCCCTCGCCGAGGCCCAACTCGACCGCTTCGCAATGAAGCTGCACATCGGGTATCCCGATCGGCAGGAAGAAAAGACGATCGTGCGTCGGGTGGCGGCGGGAACGGAGATCCCCATCGACACCGTGATCACAGTCGAGGCGATCGAGGGGGCGCGCCGACGCGTCGCGGAGTTGAGGCTGGAGGACGATGTGCTCGACTACATCGTCGAATTGACCTTCGCCACCCGGGAGCCGCACGAATACGGTCTGGGGGACCTGTCCAGCCTGATCGAATACGGCGCCTCCCCCCGTGCGACCATCTTCCTGACGAGAACCGCGCGGGCCCGGGCCTTCCTGAACGGACGAGACTTCGTTCTACCGGACGACGTGAAGGCGATGGCGCCGAAGGTCATGCGTCACCGGATCCGGACGACCTACGAGGCGGACGCCCGCGGCATCGACTCCGACGACATCGTTCGTCGAGTGCTCGACGCGGTCCCTTCCCCCTGAGGGCATCGAAGGGCGCGTGGTGACCCGAGGGGCGAGTCGGGCCGAGAGCGGACATCACGTCTTCACGCCCGAGGTCACTGCGCAGCTCAAGCGCATCGAGCTCGCGACCCGTGGGCACGTCGAGTCGCTGTTCAGCGGCGAATACCACTCGATCTTCAAGGGCCGAGGTCTCGAGTTCTCCGACGTGCGGGAGTACCAGCCAGGTGACGACGTGAGGGCCATCGACTGGAACGTGACTGCCCGTCGTGGACGCATGTTCATCAAGGAGTTCGTCGAGGAGCGGCAGCTGTCGGCCCTCGTGATCGTCGATCTCTCCGCTTCGAAGGCGTTCGGGACCGGGGCCAAGGACCACGCGACCGTCGCCGCGGAGATCGCGGCGATCCTCGCCTTGGCCGCCACCGCCAGCAATGACCGGGCCGGCCTCCTCCTCGTCACGGACCGAGTCGAGCACTTCGTTCCCCCCGACACCGGTCGGCGACACGCGCTTCGTCTCGTGCTCGAGCTCCTGGCCTATCGACCGGCCGGCACGGGTACCCGCCTTTCGTCCGCACTTCGCTACGCGGAGAAGGTCCTGAGGCAACGAACCACGATCTTCGTCATCAGCGACTTCCTGACCGGCGCCGAGGTCGATCCGGATCTCCCGCGCTCTGCGCGGAAGCTCGCCTGGGACCACGACGTCGTGCCGGTCCGCCTGTTCGATCCCGCGGGGTCGAACCTTCCGAGGGTGGGGTTGCTGGCGGTCACCGATCCGGAAACCGGCCGTCGGCGAGTCGTGAACACCGCGAGCCGGCGTGTGCGCGAGGAGTTCCAGGCTCGGGCCCAGCGGGCTCGCGAGGGCATCGACGACCTCTTCCGAGACCTCGGACTCGACACGATCGACCTGCAGACGACGGAGGACTATCTCCCACCCCTGATCGGCTTCTTCCGCCGGCGCGCGCGGAGCATCCGATGAGCGAGGCAGC
>JBDHDM010000064.1:0-20042 GCA_039591515.1 Gemmatimonadota bacterium
TGTTGTTGGCCGCCGATCGGAACGGCCGAACGCTCGGCGCTGCGCGCGTCACGGCCGCGGACCCGGTGGAGACCGCGGCGGGCCCGGGGGAGGCCCTTCTGCCGGGTGCTTCGTGGGACGTGAGGGCGCCTCGCGACTCCTCCTGCCAGGTGGTGGAACGGTCTCGATCGTATTTGCGGCTCGCAGATGGGCGATACGCTTACGTCGAGCCCCACGTCCTCCTCTCCGATGGTTCCGGGTTCCTGATCGCCGGCCAGCCTACATACACCGCGACCGTGGATGCGACGGGGCGCGGCTCGATGGAGGAAGGCGACCGGTTTCTGGGCCTGCGGGTCGATCGGGACCGTGTCCGTGTCATCAATCTTCCGCCTGGAGGCCGCGACATCGGGTGGTTGCGTGGTGTGCCCCTCGGATCGAGCCGGTGGAGATTCCTCTTCGACCGACTCGAGCCTGGGGGCGTGCCAGGTGATGCGCCTGTCGACGTCGCGTACGGCGAGCTCGACGACGGGACCTGGGCGCACGTGGAGTCGATCCCCGCGCTGCTGGAGAGCCCCTCGCTCGGCGTGGTCGCTGCGTCTCTCCTGGAGGCGGAGGCGCCCGCGTTCACCATCGTCTCCCGTCGTCAGGGTGCTGCCCGGGACGTCGTCCTGTGGCGCCGAGAGGGCGGCCTCTGGGGTTCGCGCGTCGTGTCGGAACGCTGGGTCGACGAAGTCGGAGCTCGAGCCTGGCAGGGGCGGGTCCGGATCGTCCTCTCGGGTCTCGATCCGGCTTTCGAGCCGAAGCGGGCGTCCGTCCGGATGTTCGACCTCCCGCTCGCGGAGCCGGGGCAGAGTGAGCAGGCACCCCCAGGGCCACGTCGGCTTGCCGTAGCACCCGAATCGGGACGCTTCTACCAACCGATTCTCGTCGGCGGAACCCGACTGGACGTCGGATGGCTCGCCGCCCGAGCGGGAGTGCCGACATCGGCGTGGATCGCAGTCGACGCCCTCTCCGGCGGCGCACCCAGTCCGGTCCTGCTCGAGGAGCGGGCCGCACTGCTCGCAGGTCTGCCCTGGGGTGAGGGATCGCTTTGGATCGTGCATGGAGCCGGCCACGACTCCGCGTCCGGGCGGCTCACTCTCTTCATCGTCCAAGGAGCCGACCCCGAGTCCGGCATCCGGTCCGCGGGGTCGATCCCCTATCCCTTCGTCGGTCCGTTCGGCGCGCTGAAGCTCGCGACCGGTGAGATCGTCGTCGTCGGCGCTGAAGTGGACTTCCGCCCGACGAGTCAGTTCGTCCGCAGCCTCGTTCTTCGTCTCGGTATCCAGTGCACCTAGGTCGCTGCTGCTGACCCCTCCAAGGCCGAATTCTTCATTCTCTACCTGGAGGCTCGATGCCCTGGTCCCGTACTCCCACCACCCTCGCGATCGCCTTCGCGGCGACCCTCGGCACCGCCTGTGCCGACGACCCGAGCTCTGCCCTCGCGCCGCCCCTCGGTGGTGCCAGCGAGGAGCTGATCCTCGTCCTTCCCTCAGCCTCGGAGATGCGCGCGGAGGTCATCGCTCACCGTGTTCTGGATCCCCCCCCGGACAAGGCGCGTCCGGCGCGGGTCAGCCAGGACCCGGAGGATGAGCTCTCGCGCCCCTTGCAGCAGATCTGGGATCCACGCACGAGGACCCGGATCGAGGGCGGATACGGCTACGCTCTCGGGCTACACGAGTACCTCGGCAACATGGGTGCCATCAGCACCACCGTGCAGGCTGCGCTCGCCGACCAGTACCTCGGAGCCTTCACCGCCGAAAAGCAGGACTACATGCCCTTCCTCTTCGACTGGGGGCTCATCAAGACGATTTGGTCGCAGGCGCGGGTGCAGCTCTCTCGGACGTGCGGTCTCGAGATCCTCGGATCGTCTGAGCACCGCGCGTGGTGGCAGTGGTTCCAGGGCCGTTCAGCGCCGCTTTGGGGCACGGTGGTTCGGACCTCCCAGGCGGACGAGACCAGTCAGGGAGGGTGCAGCGACGGAGCCACGGGCACGCACACCGAAGCGAGCGAGGAGCCGGGGGGCGTGATCTGCTACTACAAGATCACCTACGAGCTCGATACCGGTGTGGTCGTCGACGTCGAGCTCTTGTCGTGCACCAACGCAGGCGACGAGCAGTGGTGACGCCGAGCGGCCCCATGGCCGTCGCCCCAGAGCCTTCGATCCCATCCGCCCACCCCAGCCGGAGACCTCCCTCCATGCCAAACCCAACGCTAGGCCATCGAGCCCTCGGGCGCTTCGCCCACCGGAGTCCCACGGCCATCCTCCTCCCCGTCATGATCTTGGCGGCGATCTCCACACCCCGCCTGGCGCCTGCCCAGGCTGGGTCGCCGCGACCGATCGTGGTGGCCCTCCCGGACGTCTTTCCGGAGGTCGAGGCGCGGTCTCTGATCGTCCGGACACCCGAGCGGGACATGGTCGTGCTACGCGATGACGGCACCACGTCGCAAACCCTCCTCATGTCGCTCTCGTTGCTCGAGACCCTGAGGACGGACGAGCCACGTCCGGAGGCCGGGCAGGTCATCCCGATCACGGGTTTTGCGGTCCGACGAGCGCCGTCGGAGGATAAGCGGCGGAAGGTGGAGGCTACCCTCCGACGCCTTCGGGAGGCGCCCCCGACTCGAGTCGGTGACCTGGGCCCCGGGCGTTGGATCCCGCTCCCCGGATAGCAGCGGCCAGCCGCCCTCGATCGAGGCCCGGACGGGGTGTGACCCCGTCCGGGCGATCGGGGGGCGGACGGGATCAGAGCGCTCCGAGAAGGCCCGTGTACGTCCGTGAAGCCGGCGATCGGAACCGTCGCTCGACACGGCGCATTCGACGGGCATGGACCTACCGCTGCCACATCACCTCCGGCGACTTCGGTCCGTGCTCGCTTCGTCGTGCCTCGTCGTCGGCGTGGGGTGTGGAGACGGGGCCACGGATCCGGGGGAGCGAAACACGGGGCTGCAATCGATCCACGTGAGGCCCGCCCTCGTCAGGCTGTTGGCGCCTGGTGATTCCGCGCGGTTCCAGGCGGAGGGCCACCAGGCAGACGGGAGCGTAGGGCCTGTCGAAGTAACCTGGTCGACGGACGACGCTGCGGTGGTCGAGGTCGGCTCGGACGGGTGGGTTGTCGCACGTGCCGTTGGGGGTACCGCAGTCCGTGCGGGGAGCGGCGACGTGGAGGGCCGGGGCTTCGTCGTGGTGAACCCGGACACCACGGCACCGGCTTTGATCGACGTGGGGGTCGAACCGCGTACCGTCACGGTCGGGCGGACGGCCCAGGTCGTCCGCCTGCGGGCGGAGTTCGAGGACCGAGGGACCGGGGCGCGCGGCAGCCTGGCACTGTTCGACGGGCCTCTCGGGGTGGGAATCACGAGCATCGTCGCGCTCGAGATCCGCGCCGACTCCGCCTTGGGCAGCTCCTCAGGTGACGCAGCCGGCCCCTCCTCGCCCGGCCGGCGCACCGTTTTCGAGGGCTTCCTCGAGATCCCCGCCAACACGGGGGCCGGCGAGTGGTTTCTGACCGAGCTCAAGGTCGACGACCGGGTGGGAAACCAGCGTCAGTGGGGTCGTCGAGAGCTCGAGGAGCTCGGGTTTGTGGTTCGGGTTCTCGCCGTCACCAGCGGGGGCTGAGGGGGCGCGGTCCGTCCCGGCACGAAGCCTACTGCTGCTCCTGCTCCTGCTGTTGGTCCTGCTGCTGCTGAGCCTGTGCGTCCGTGACCCATCCGTTCGAGCCCGAGGGCGAACGGACGTACAGGTAGCCGTCGAACCGGCCGAGGACCGGGACTTCGGTACCACGATCCAGCCGCGCGACCACGGGGGCGCCGTCGGCAGGGCGCGTGCGGACCGCCTCGGTGGCGGCCACCACCTGCGAGGTGACGGGCAGATCCACGGACTCGGTCAACCGGGCCGCGACGTATCCGAAGACACCGTCCGGGAGCTGGACGCGATAGTAGTCTCCCGATCCTCCCAGCACCCTCAACGGCGTATACTGCCCCAGCTCTCTGAGGACCGGGGTACGCAGGCCCGGCGCCGCCCGGAGGCGGATTCCGTCATTCTTCATCCGCACCCAAGCGCCGAGGCGGTCGAGGTCGACGGTGAGCTCGGCCAACGTGCCCTGAGGAGGGCGGAGGAAGGGAGCCGGATCGACCGCACCCTCACCGCGCCGGTAGATCCCGAAGTGGAGGTGTGGGGGCGTCGTGATCGCGTTGCCGGTGTTTCCGATGAATCCGACGGTATCGCCGGCCTCCACGCGCTGACCACCCACGACGAGCTGGCTGTCCAGATGCGCGTAGTAGATGTTCGCCTGGCGAACGGGGTCGCGCAGCCAAACGACCTTGCCCCCAAGTCGCGTCACCTCGACCCGGTTGACGATGCCGGCCGAGGTCGCGATGGCCGGTGTGCCACGACGCGCGAAGATGTCGACCCCCGCGTGACTTCGACGTCCTCCGTCCCGGTCCACGCCGAACAGGCTCTGAACGGCCCGCATCCCGTGTCCGTCGACCGGGAAGGCCAGCTGAGCCTCGAGCTCGAGCTTCACCCGATACTGGCCGCCTCGCAGCAACTCCGGCTGCAGGCGGAGGATGAAGTCGCCTCCTCGCCACGGCTCGTGCTCGAACACTCCCGGAACGGAGTCGGTGGAGAGGATCGGGCGGGCCGGGTCCCCCTCGGACGCTGGAACGCGGAAGAGGTCTACGAGGACCCTCGTGCCGTCTTCGCTTTCGAGCTCGACGGACGCAGTGAAGCGCTTGCCCCGCGGGATCGAGATCCGGTAGGCCATCGCCCCGGGATCTTCCGGGGTGATGAACCCCTCCTCTTCGAAGGGCAGGGAGACGGGCGCGGCGCTCTCCACGGACGTGCGGCTCGCCGAGAGCCAATCGCGGGCGAGCGCCGTTTCCGCCAGGCCCGCATCGCCGAGGCTGGCCTGGTACGCTTCGTGCGGCGTGAGGTCGCGGAACCGGTCCTGCACCTGCTCCACCTGCTCGCAGGCGCTCACGAGCAGAGCCACGGCCACGGGTAGCACCGTCGCGGAGCTTCGGATGGCGGCTCGCTGGAAGTCGGTCATCGATGTCCCTGGGGGGTTCCCCTTCTTGAACCCCTATACGGGGGTCCGGGTTTCGAAGCTGGGGTCGGATTCTTGCCCGGGTCAAGGCGTACCCCCCGCGGCGTACCTCCAAGAGGCCGGGCCGCGTCGATTGTAGGCGTGCCAGCGCCCGGCTATTGTTCAGGGCTTTGTGGCCCCCGTACGCCGAGTCTCCGCAGGTCCGTCCGTGGTACGAATCGCCGAAATCGAATCGGGAAGTATCGCCGACGAGTTGAGCCTCGAGATCGGCTCGCGCGTCGTGCGTATCAACGGCGAGCGGGTACGCGACGGGATCGATCTCACCTTTCTCCTGTCCGATACCGAGATCGAGCTCGAGGCGGTCACGCCGACTGGTGACACGGTGGTCTACGAGATCGAGGGAGAGCCGGGAGACCCGATCGGTATCGTCCCCGCGCCCGACACGATCCGCGAGTGCGCGAACAAGTGCGTGTTCTGCTTCATCGACGGCAACCCCGAGGGTGCGCGCGAGACGCTTTGGCTCCGTGACGATGACTTTCGCCTGTCGTTCACCTACGGGAGCTACGTCACGCTCACCAATCTCGGTCCGAAAGGGCTCCAGCGGTTGGTCGATCAGCGGCTTTCCCCGCTGTACGTCAGCGTGCACGCGACGGAGCCGGAGGTCCGTGAGCGACTGCTGGTAAACCGTCGTGCGGGGCTCATCATGGATCAGCTTCGCGAGCTCCTCGCCGGAGGCCTTGAGGTGCATACGCAGGTGGTGCTGTGCCCGGAGTGGAACGACGGGCCGCACCTCGACCGGACCATCGACGACCTGTGGGCCCTCGGTCCCGGGATCCGATCCCTGTCGGTCGTGCCGGTCGGCCTGACCCGCTACAACCTCGACCGCCCCGTACGCCTCCTCCGGCCCGACGAGGCCGCGGCGGCCATCGATCGGGTCGACGCAGCGCGTCGACGGGCGATGTCGGAACGCTCCTTCGGTTGGAGCTATGCAGCCGACGAGATGTACCTCATCGCCCAGCGGGCGCTGCCGGAAGACTCGTACTACGACGACGGGGCCCTGTACGAGAACGGTGTGGGGGCCGTGCGGCGGTTCGTCGACGGCTTTCACGACGGCATCGCCACGGTCCCCCGGCACGACGGACGGCGAATCCGTCTGGTCACGGGTGGCTCGATGGCGCCCTTCCTGAGGGATCTCGCCGGCCAGCTGCACGACGCCACAGGAGCCGAGATCGAGGTGGTTCAGGTCCGCAACGACTACTTCGGCCCATCCGTGACGATTGCCGGGCTCCTCGGGGGTCGCGATATCGTTCGGGCGCTGGGCCCGGGGGGCCGGGAAGGCGACGTCGTGGTGCTGCCGGCGGAGGCCCTCAACGCCGACGGCGTGTTCATCGACAGCCTTCCTCTGACCGCGCTGGTCGAGGGGCTCGCGCCGGCCGAGATCCGTACCGGCTACGAGATCACCGAGGCGCTGGGGGAGGCGTGAGCGGGCGGCTTCCGGTCGTCGCAATCGTGGGGCGGCCAAACGTGGGCAAGTCCACGTTCTTCAACCGGGTCATCGGTCGTCGCGTCGCGATCGTGGACGACACGCCGGGTGTGACGCGTGACCGGAACTTCGTCCGTGCCGACTGGGCCGGGCGGGACTTCCTGATCGTCGATACGGGAGGCGTCGTCGAGGGGAGTACGGAGGGGCTCGACGTGCCGATCCGGGACCAGGCGATGGTGGCCGTCGATCAGGCCGACGTGATCCTCTTCGTGGTCGACTCCAAAGTCGGGGTCCATGCGCTGGACGAACGCCTGGCCGAGGTGCTGCGCAAGTCGGACAAGCCCGTCGTGCTCGTAGCGAACAAGGTCGACAATCTGCCGCACGATCAGAGCTACCTCGATTTCTGGAGGCTCGGAGTCGGTGAGCCGATTCCCGTCAGCGCGCTCTCGGGGAAGGGTTCGGGCGATCTCCTCGACGAGGTGCTCGCGGTCCTGCCGGAGACGCATGCAGACGACGCGGCAGACGACGAGGTCCGCGTGGCGGTCGTCGGCAAGCCGAACGTGGGCAAGTCCAGTTTCGTGAACCGGCTCCTCGGTGAGGACCGGGTCGTCGTCTCGGAGGTCGCCGGTACCACGCGCGACCCGATCGACACGCCGTTCCGTTATCACGGGCGCACATTGGTCTTCGTGGACACGGCCGGACTTCGCCGCCAGGTGCGGGTCAAGGACAGCCTCGAGTACTACAGCGCGCTCCGGACGGAGCGGGCGGTTCACTCCTCCGACGTATGTGTGCTCCTGGTGGACGCCAGCGAGGAGGACCTCCATTCCCAGGACATCAAGATTGCGGAGCTTGCCTGGGAGTCGGGGCGGGGGCTGATCCTGATCGCGAACAAGTGGGATCTGGTACCGAAGGACACCAAGACCGCGCAGGAGTGGGAGAAGAAGGCCCGCGACCGCTATCCGTTTCTGCAGTGGGTGCCGATCGTGTTCACGTCGGCTCTCAGTGGCCAACGCGTTCGGAGGTGCCTGGATCTGATCCTCGAGGTGAATGCCGAGCGATCACGCCGTGTCGACACCCACGAGGTCAACGAGGTGGTGGAGCGTCTCGTGCGACGGCAACCTCCGCCCCACCACCGGGGCCGCTCGGTGAAGGTGAAGTACGCGACCGAAGTCTCGGTTCGTCCTCCGACGTTTGCGGTCTTCGCCAACTTCCCGAAGGCGATCCCGGCCCACTACATTCGCTATCTACACAACGGATTCCGCGCTGCCTGGACGTTCATGGGCACCCCGATCCGCCTTCGTATCCGTAGCGGCAAGGACGACGACCGAACGTGATCTACGCCCTTCTGGCCCTCTCCTACCTTGTGGGCGCGACGCCCACGAGCTACTGGGTCGGTCGGGTCTTTCATGGTGTCGATCTACGTGAGCACGGATCAGGTAACCTGGGTGCCACCAACGCGTTGCGTGTCCTCGGCTGGAAGTCCGCGCTGCCGGTCGTTCTGGTCGACACGGCGAAGGGCTTCGTGCCCGTCTGGCTGTTTGCCGAAGTGGCGGGCGCCGACTTCGTCTGGACGCTGGCGTTCGGCACGGCCGCGATCGTCGGTCACATGTTCAGCCTGTGGGTCGGCTTCAAGGGCGGCAAGGGCATGGCGACCAGCGCCGGTGTCTTCCTCGCGCTCGCGCCCTGGGCGGTCGTCGTCGGATTCGTCGCGTGGCTGGCGATCACCTTCGGGACGGGGTACGTCTCTTTGGCCTCGATCGTGGCCGCGATCCTGCTCCCACCCCTCATCGCGTTCACGCCGCACCAAGGTGGGTCGACGCTGGTCGGATTCTCCACCGCTCTGGCGGCCTTCGTGATCTGGAAGCACCGCACGAATATCGGACGATTGATGCGGGGGGAGGAGAACCGCTTCCGTCGTGGTGCGATGCAGCCGGGACCCGCCGGGTCGGAGCCGTCGTGACCTCTGCCATGCGGGCGGCCGTGGTGGGCGCGGGAGCCTGGGGCACGGCGCTCGCGAAGGTCCTCACGGACGCCGGCCACGAGGTCTGTCTCTGGTCCTACGAGCCGGAGGTGGCAGACGCGATCAACGAGCGGGGTGAAAACCCCTACCTGGAGGGAGTCCGGCTCCCCTCGGCCCTGACCGCCGAGGCGGACATGGGGCGCGCGGTGCGCGGGGCCCAGCTCGTCGTTTCGGTGAGTCCTTCGCAGGTGGTGCGGCACGTGATGGCGGAGGCGGCGGCCTTCATCGAACCCGGCGCACTCGTCGTGAGCGCCTCGAAGGGAATCGAGCTGGGCACGTGGTTGCGGATGGACCAGGTGCTCGCGGAGGTGCTGTCGCCCGGCCTCACGGAGCGCTTCAGCGTGCTCTCGGGCCCGAGCTTCGCCCGGGAGGTCGCGATGGGCGCACCCACGGCGGTGGTGGTGGCCAGCGGAGACCAGGAGGCCGCTGCCCGCGTGCAAAGCGCCTTCCAGACACCGTGGTTCCGCGCGTACACGAATCTCGACGTCGTCGGGGTGGAGCTCGGGGGGGCGCTCAAGAACGTGGTGGCCCTCGCGGCCGGCATGTCGGCGGGGCTGGGGTACGGGCACAACACGATGGCGGCCCTCATCACCCGTGGCCTCGCGGAGATGACCCGACTCGGGGTCGCTCTCGGAGCTCGTCAGGCTACCTTCTACGGATTGGCCGGTATGGGCGACCTGGTGCTCACGTGCACGGGCTCGCTGAGCCGCAACCGTACGGTTGGATTTCGCATGGGGCAGGGGCAGTCGCTCGACGAGATCCTTGCGGATATGACGGCGGTGGCGGAAGGAGTTAAGACGGCGTCGGGTGTGCGGGAGCTCGCTCGGCGGCATCAGGTGGAGATGCCGATCACGGAGCAGGTGTTCGCGATCGTCGAGGAAGGGCGCAGCCCCCCGGAGGCGCTGCGCGCGCTCATGGAGCGCGATCCGAAGCCGGAGGAATGGTCTTGAGTGGAGGGCGCATGGACGCCGATCAGCCCGTCGCGAAAAAGGTGTACTACTCGATCGGCGAAGTGTGCGAGCTCTCGGGGCTCAAGCCCCACGTCCTGCGCTACTGGGAGACCCAGTTCGAGGTCCTGAACCCGACCAAGAACCGCGCCGGCAACCGGGTCTACCGCTCCAGGGACGTCGAGACGGTGATGCTGGTCAAGCGGCTGCTGTACGATGACAAGTACACGATCGAGGGCGCAAACCAGCGCCTGCTAGAGCTGAGACGGGAAGGGGACCTGCCCAGCGAGCGGGGCGGCGCGGTGGGTCCCGAGTTCTTGAAGGGGATCAAGCGCGAGCTCGAGGAGCTTCGGGAGTTGTTGAGCCCGCCGCGGCCCGGCGCGTGACGACGACAGCGCGGGTATGAACATCCTCTGTACCAACGACGACGGCTATCTGTCGGCCGGCATCGGTGTGCTCTCGAGGGCCGCCAGTGCCCTCGGGTCGGTCACGGTGGTGGCGCCCGATCGGGAGCAGAGTGCGACGAGCAACTCGTTGACACTCCACCACCCGCTGCGGGCTCGTCGGTCGAGCGATGGGGCTTGGATCGTCGATGGCACGCCCACGGACTGTGTGATCCTCGCCGTCAGCGAGCTTCTCCCGGGTCGGCCGGATGTCGTCGTCTCCGGTGTGAATCACGGTTCCAACATGGGCGAGGACGTGCTGTATTCGGGCACGGTCGCGGCTGCGATGGAGGCGACGGTGATCGGGATTCCTGCGGTCGCGCTCTCCTACTGCGGCGTGCTGCCGGAGGAGCTCGAAGGGTTCGAGGAGCTCGTCTCTTCGATCCTCGGCTCGCTGCTTCGGCAAGGACGGTTCCCGGAAGACACCCTCATGAACGTCAACCTCCCGCCGCTTCCTCCGTCCGCGGTGAGAGGAATCCGGGTCACGTCACTGGGGAGAAGACGTTACTCCGGTTCCATCACGCGGGCGCTGGACCCGTCGGGCAAGGAGTATTTCTGGATCGGAGGGGGCCGGGTGCACTGGCGTGGCCCGGAGGAGTCGGACTTCCAGGCGATCGAGGACGGCTACGTGTCCGTCACGCCCCTGCATCTGGACCTCACGAACTACGGCCTCCTCGAGGAGATCCGCGGGTGGGACCTGACGCTCTAGAGGATCGCCGGTACCTCGGGTACCGGCGCAGGTTGATCGAGGACATCCGGACCCACGGGGTGGACGATCTCGAGGTCCTGCAGCTGTTCGACCAGGTGCCCCGGCACACCTTCCTGCCCGAGGGGATGCGGCCCCGGGCGTACGAGGACGCGCCGATCCCGATCGGCTTCGGCCAGACGGCCTCGCAGCCCTCGCTGCAAGCCTACTATCTCACGATCCTCCGGCCGCAGGCGGACGACAAGGTGCTGGAGATCGGAACCGGATGCGGCTTCCTCACGGCGCTACTCTGCCTGATGGCCGACCGTGTGTATTCCGTCGAGCGCATCCGGGAGTTGAGCCAGCGGGCGAGAAAGGCGCTGGACGCGTTCGGCGTGAAGAACGCAGCCCTCTTGGTCGGAGACGGCACCATCGGATGGAAGAAGTACGCCCCCTACGACGTGATCGTCGTGTCTGCAGCTTCACCGGGGGTGCCGAAGGCTTTGGTCGACCAGCTCGCCGAGGGCGGGCGCATGCTGATTCCCGTTGGAACCCGTGATCTCCAGGAGCTGGTACTCGTGAAGAAGACAGGATTCGTCGTGACGGAGGAGCCCGTGGGTGGCGAGGTCCGGTTCGTGCCCCTCCTCGGGCGCTTCGCGTGGAACGAGGAGGCGTCCGAGTGAACACCGCAGATTCGCAAGGGGCCGCGTCGAGTGAGGACGTGTCGGAGGCGGGTGCCGACGGGGATACCGGGGCGGGGACTGCGAGGAACAACCCCCTGCGTCGGCTCTACGACTGGGTGCTCCACTGGGCCGACACGCCCTACGGCGTGCCGGCGCTCTTCCTCATCTCGTTTGCCGAGTCGTCCTTCTTCCCACTTCCGCCCGACCCCCTCCTGCTCGCGCTCTGCCTGGGAGCGAGCCGGCGGTCGCTCCGCTTCGCAGCGATCTGTACGCTGGCGTCCGTCCTCGGCGGTATCGCAGGGTACGCCATCGGCGCCGGGGCCTGGCATCTCACGCAGGATTGGTTCTTCGCCTACGTGCCTGGCGTGTCGCCGGAGGCCTTCGAGGGTGTGCGCGACTTCTACGATCGGCACGGCTTCGCCGCCGTGTTCCTGGCTGGATTGACCCCGATTCCGTACAAGGTCTTCACCCTGGCGTCGGGCGTGTTCGGCATCAGCCTCGGGATCTTCATTCCGGCATCGATCTTGAGCCGGGGCCTGCGCTTCTTCATCATCGCCGGGCTCGTGTACAAGTTCGGCCCCCCGATCGAGCGCTTCATCGACCGTCACTTCAATCGCCTCGTGATCGTCTTCAGCGCGCTCTTCGTGGCCGGCTTCATCGCGATCGAGTTTCTACTCTAGCGTCGTGCCGGGTGGGCGGTGTTTCCGGGGCCGCGGGATCCCTATATTGCCGCGGTCGAGCCGCTCACCGGAGCCGGACCGAACGGGAGAGCAACCCATGATCACCCAGCCCGCACGGCGATGAGCGAGAAGAGCGTGGGACCTCCGCTTCCTCCCCCGGCCTTTCCGCCAGGGGCGAGAAGGCACGCCTACCGAAGTCGCACGCGTGAGTCCGAGCCCGGGGTACGGCCGACGGACGGCTTGTTCATCTCGCCGGACGACCCGTTCCCGGTGCGCGTCGACCAGGTTGGGGGCGCGTTGATCTCGCCGGACGAGCCGATTCCCGAGCGTGGTTCCACGCCGCTCTTCGAAGGGGAGGCCGTCGGGATGGACCTCCACGCGACCATCGAGCACATGCAGGTCGTCTCAGGGGGCGACCCACACGTCCTCGAGGTCATGAAAGCGGTCGACGGACTGGCCGATGCGCTGCGGGCACGTGGCGAAGCCGGGCTCTTGACGCATGCGGCCATGAGTCGCTTCGAGTGGACCCTGCGCTCGTACTGTGCCGGCTATCTCGCCGGGCGCCGGGCGGAGGCGCCCCCTCGGCTCATCGCGGACGACGCGCTTCCCACCGACGCCTAGGGCGATTCAGCGAGCGATCGTCTCGTGGCTGGGCTCGACGGGCCCGGCGCGCTTCTCCGGTCGACGCCCCGATCGTCCCTGCGGTCCCCGTCCGGACTCCGTCCAGAGATAGAAGCACACGACGTAGATGGCGAAGGCGACGTTGGCGAGCACCCAGACCGCCACGATGCCCCAGAGGATGCTCATGGCGCGTACCCCGTGGACCGGATCGACGTCGGCACGAGCCAGCTCAGCCGAAGAGCGTGGTGAAGACAGTCATCAGCGCCAGCAGGCTGCTCAGACCGAGGAGGCCGAGCACCAGCAGCGGCCCGTCTTCCCACTTGCCAGCAGAAGGGTCCCGGCTTTCGAGACGGATCAGACTTGCAGCGCCCACGCAAAGGAAGAGGAGCCCCATGAAGGTCATGGCGATCTCCATTCAGCCCTCCTTCACGGCGGCGGTGATCGCGTCGAGGGTACTGGTTATAACACACGAGACGGGCTACGTCTACGATGCGACCGACGAGGCTCGTGGTGGCGACGGGAAACGCGCGCCGACCGTTTGTTCAGCCAGAACCGCTACGAACGGGCGAGACCTGCGTCGCCTCCGCTACGAAGCCGGTGGGGGCGTGGAGGATGCATCGGTCGAAGGGCTTGGTCTCTGCCTCGTAGAAGGCGAGCTCGTCCGAAGCGCGCCAGGTAACCGCCCGGGCCCAGTCCGTGGGTGACAAGTACCAGGTCGAACCGTCGGAACAAGACAAGATCGGATCGGTGTCGCCCACGTGTGCCACTCTTCTCGTGTGAGGCATACGGCCTCCTGCGCTTGACGCCACGATGTCGAAATCGAGGCGACGTTAGAGCGCATCGCGCCTCGGCGCAACGAGTCGGCCGTGATGGGTGGTTGCGCCCGGCCCCTCTCCGCCGCGGGGAGCGTCAGATGCCGTCGGATCGGTCGTAGACGACGACACCTTGCTGTTCGGCCTTGATCGTGGCGCTGGTGAAGACCACGTCCTCGACGATCTGCTCCCAGGTCGCATCGGGGCATCCCGGCGCACCCGGAACGGGGGACTCCGGCGCGACGGTGGTCACCGAATAGGTCACGGTCCCCTCGCTGCGAAACTCCGTGGCGACGGAGTGTGCCTCGGCGAGAAAAGCCACAGGCAGCTCACTGCCCGTCTGGCTTCGGCACACGCCGCGCACCTCGGCCGTCGCGGTCACGGTCACCTGGACGTCGGTGTCGTCGAGACCCGTGAGCAATCCCGTCACTGTCAGAGCCAGGCCCTCGTCGAGGTACGAAGGGTCCGTGCTCGTCTCGTCCATCGAAACGTTGGCGAAGCTCGGCACCGCAATGATCAGCAACGAGCCCAGCGCCAGAAGCGCCAAGCGCGATCGATCGCTCATGGTGACTCCAGGGGTGGGGGGGCGTTCCGCCGGAGGCGGGACCGGCCGTCGGCTGCAAGGATGACCGGTCAGGTGTCCCGGAGAAAGTGCAAGATTCGTTCCTGGGAGGTCGGGACACCTAAGAGGTGGCAGAGCAACAACTTAGCTGGCCCGAGTGCCCCTCCGTTCTTCCCCGCGATGTCAAGCCGTTTTACGGTGAACGCGCCGTGCGTAAAGCCGGTGCACAGCTGGGACGTCGACCCGCGAACGCCGGACTCCCGCGACGGCGGGCGACTTGGAGGACCCTCTGCCGCCGACTCGGGCCGGCGGTCGGTCGGCTCAGGGGCCGCTGTGCCCCGAGGCGAGGAGGATTCTCACGTCTTCGTCATCGACACGATCGCAGATGTGCTCGAGGGCGCCACTGAATACGTCGCGGTGCACCGCCGGGATCATGTCCGTGCCGAACTTGTCGGCTCGAACGACGGTGACACACTCCACGATGTCGAAGGGTGCGTAGGCGATGTGGTCACCGATCGACCAGGGCGCGCGGCTCTCCCTAATGCATCTATAGACGTGGACCATGGTGTCGGACGCGCCTTCGGGGCCTCGAGCGAAAAACGGGTAATACCCAAGCTTGCGGAGGCAGGCGTTACGGCGGCGTTATTTCCCAGGCGCGATGGGCCTCCCGGGAGGTTCCCTCAGGCCGTGGGGCGATCCATCCCTCGTCTCATCGTGCGCGACTCGACCAGGCGCCTGTCGGCGAAGCTCTGGCCCAGGAACACGAAGAACGGCACGAGCAGCAGAAGGACGATGAGGGTGCTCGCGAGAATGCCGGGGCCAAGCACCGAAAGGACTGCGTTCACCGTGGCTCCTTGTTCGAGTCGCCGCAGATGTGGGGCTCCGAGTCTACGGAGGTCGGGGCGAATGCGCGAGTCGTGAGCGGTGGTCGGGCCGGCTCGCCCGCCGACCCTCCCTAGTCAGGTCGCTCCAGCAGCTCCTCCATCGAGTAGACCCGCCCGTTCGACACGACCCAGCGTACGTCACGAACCGAGGTGATGTCGCGTAGGGGGTCGCCGCCGAAGACCACCAGGTCCGCGAGCATGCCGGGGCGCACTGCGCCCAGGTCGTCTCCGTAGCCCATCACCTCGGCGGGGACGGACGTGGTCGCCCGCATTACCTCCGCCGGGTCCATACCGCCATAGCGGGTGAGCACCTCCATCTCGGAGACCAGCGACAGGCCCGCGGGACCGAAGTCCGTCCCGACCACGACGACGCCGCCCTCCTCCACGACGCGACGAGCCAGCGATCCCATATCCGTCACCATGCGGCGGACCACCTCGGGATCTCCGCCGCGGCGCCCTCGACCCGTGCTCCCTCCGAACCGCTCGAGCCGCACGTCGTCCAGCAGAGTCGGGTCGTCACTCGCGAGGAGGCCGAAGCCGCCGTAGAGCCCCACGGTCGGCGTGATCGACATGCGGGAACGCGCGAGGAGCTCCACCACGTCCTGGTAGCTGCGGTTGAGCTCGGTCACCTTTGTCGAGTAGCCGCGGCGACTGGTGCCTCGTACGTGTTCGACCCCGTCGGCCCCGTAGGCCACGCCGGGATACAGCTCGTGGGAGGTCACGGACATCCCGAGCGCGTGCGCCCGCTCGATCACCCTCCGCTGAACGGGGTCCGCAAGCCGCACGTAGGTCTTCACCAGGTCGTACCCGAGGGCGGCGGCTCGCTCCAGCTCGAGCTCGACCTGCCCGATCGCGCCCATCGACGCTCCCCCGCCGTAGAAGATGCGGCTGCCGTCCATCGAATTCCCGGTCCCGAACACGCGCGGCCCGATCCGGCGCCCCGACTCCGTCGACTCCTTCGCCTCCGTCATGTCGTGCGGACCCGCAGACACGCGTCGGATCGAGGTGACCCCGTACGAGAGCCAGCGCCGTCCTGCCGACTCTCCCTCCCCGAGCCCGCCGTGTGTGTGCATCTCGATGAGGCCCGGAGAGAGCACGCCGGTCGACGCGTCTACGACGCGCCCGCCGTGCAGCGCCTGGTCGTGGGGCCCCACCCATGCGATCCGGTTGCCGACGACCACCACGTCCACGTCACGCTGCAGCTGGTCCGACACGCCGTCGAAGAGCCCTCCCGCATGGATGACCGTCCGTCCTTCGGGGACGGTGCGCTTCCAAGTGAGTGGGACCGCGATGTCCTCGATCTCGCCGCTCGTCAGCCACACTCGACGGAGTCGATCCGTCGTGAGGTACACGATCGACCTGGAGTCTCCCGCCCACGAGAGATCGGACGTCGTCTCGTTGTTCAGCCGCTGCGGCGGCCCCACCGGGGTGCCGTCCGGAGTCACGGGGATCACCCAGAGGACCCCGTTCGAGACGTAGGCCAGCCAGTCGCCGTCCGGCGACCAGAGCGGCCCATCGTTGGAACGCGTGCCGACGGACGAGTGGGGCAGGAAGTCGAGCCAGCGCTCCTCGACCTGCCGGGGCGCGGTCCAGTCGAGGAAGGGGTCGACGTCGCTGTCCTCGGCGGCGGGCCTCGGCACCCGGACGAGGAGGGGCTTGTTCACTCCTTCGCGATAGCGTGTGGAGTAGGGAGAGAGCGCCGACACGGCGATTTGGGTCCCGTCCGGCGACCACGTCGGGCGCCCGGGGCCGAAGAGCCCGGTCCGCACCGTGATCGAGGTGCCCGTCTGGACGGAGACGACCCGGAGCCCGGCGTCGCGGCCGGCCCCGCCTGCGTAGGCGATCTGCGTGCCGTCCGGCGACCAGGCGGCTCCGCTCCCTCCGCCTCGGGTAAGCTGACGGGACTCCCCGCTCGCGAGGTCGTGGAGCCACACGTCGACCTCTCCGCCTCGATCCGTGGCGAAGGCCAGGCTCTGCCCGTCGGGTGACCACGCCGCGTCGAGCTCGACCCACGCGTCGTCGGTCAGTCGTTCCGGTGCGCCTCCGATCGGCATGATCCAGAGATCGCCGAGGGCCGTGAAGGCGATGCTCGAGCCGACCGGAGAAAGCGCCGGCGAGACGATTCCCCGTACCGGGAGCGCACCCGCTGCGTCGAAGCTGCGTAGCGCTTTGCGATACGCCGTCCGTTCGACCGTGACCGTCGCCGAGAAGCTCACGTCCGAGGCCGCACCGCCGTCGACGGGGCGCAGGCGGATCTTCCCGTCGGCGGTGTACAGAAGCCGCCCGTCGGCGCGCCAACTCGCCCGGAAAGGAAAGACGTCCTCATCCTCGGTGCTGATGCGCAGGCCCGTGCCGTCCCCACCCGATGCTTCCACGACGTACAACGTGCTCTTCCCGTACTCCTGGCCGTTGTATGCGATGGACGTGCCGTCGGGGCTCCAGGAGGGGGCGAAGCCCTCCATCTCCCCGAGGTCGACGACACGCTCGGTGGCGCCCGAGGTGGCCCGGACCCAGAGACCGGCCTCGCTCCCGTCGGTCACGTAGACGATCCGGCCATCCGGCCCGTACGCGGGAGCGTACTCGTTGTCCGCACCCTCGGTGAGGCGACGCGGCTCCCCGCCGTCGATCGCCACTTCCCAGATGTCGTACGTGCCGCCCCGATCCGAGGAGAAGGTGACGCGCGAGCCATCCGGCGCCCAGTGCGGCTCGCGATCGTCGAAGGGGCCGGACGTCAAGCGGGCCAAACCCCGACCGTCGACGCCCACCACCCAGATGTCGTAGTTGCCGTCCCAGTAGGCCTGGAACGCGATCCGGGCACCGTCCGGCGACCAAGTGGGCTGACGCGCATCCCCGAACGGGTCGGTCAGCGCCCTCGCCTCCCCGCCCTCGGCCGGGAGGGTCCAGATCCGTCCCAGGGCGTCCAGGGCGAGCGTGCTCCCGTCGGGCGAGAGGGTCGCGGCCATGTTCGTCCCCTCGCGAATCACGACCTCGAAGCCGGCCGCGACGGATCGCTCGGAGGAAGGTGCGAGGCCCAGAAAGACGAGCGCGGAGAGGGTGGCAACGCCCACTCTCACAAGAGACCGGAGGGACATCGGAGCGGCTCCTGGCTGGGCGGGCCGTCACGGCCCGCGACTGGGGCAATAGGACGGCGGGTCCTGGGGGACGCAATGGCGTGGACGCTGGCGCTGGCGTCGCCCAAATAGCCGACGTCCTCTCAAGCTCCGACAGGGCCTCCTGGCCCAAGCCTGAAAGAACGTTGTGATTACAGGGCATCCCGGCGATTGTGAGACGGAATGCGCGCGGGTGAAGTATCAGCCGCTTTTCGACCTAGGAAGCTGCAATGATCCTGCCATGGTCTCGGGGGCGTCGTGGCTGAGAAACGAGCGATCACGGATCGCTGGCTGCGCTCGGCATCGACGGATCGCCCGCAGGAGCATACCAAGGACACGATCCAACGTGGGTTCTCGGTGATCGTGTCGGGGCGGACGGGCGCAAAGACGTATCACGTGCGCACGAGCTTCGGCGGGAAACAGCCGTCTCGCACGATCGGGACGTACCCGGAGATATCCGTGCGGGATGCTCGCCGCCTCGCTCATGACGCGATCGAGTATGCGAGGGAGGGTGTCGATCCGCGGTCGCTCAGGCTCGTCGAAACATCGAACGGCTATCTCGCGTGGGACGAACCCGACCACCTCCTCACCCATGCAGAGCCCCATACGGGAATCGCGGATGGCGGTGAGTCCGACCGCTCGTTCAAGGCGATGGCCGAAGAGGTACTACGCGCCAAAGCGCCGATAACGCGGCCAAGGACTCAGTACGATCGTCGGAAGATCCTCGACAACCATCTGGCGGTGTGGTCCGACCGCCAGGCCGCCAGCATCACGCGGCGCGACGTGGTGCTACTCGTTGAGCGTATTGCCTTGAAGGGGACCCCGGTCATGGCGAACCGCGTGCTCGCGATGATCAAGATGTTGTTCAACGAGGGCGTCCGCCGCGGCTTTCCCGGCGTGGAGGCCAACCCGGCGCACCTCGTGTCGAAGCCGGCACCGGAGGGTGGGCGTGAGGTCGTTCTCCATCGCGACGAGCTCGGCAGGCTGTGGAAGGAGATCGAGAGGGAGAAAGACACTACGGCGAACATCTTCAAACTCGCGTTGCTCACCGCACAGCGGATCGGGTCGGTTTGCTCGATGGCTTGGGGCGATCTCGAGGATCACCTGTGGGTGATCCCGGCCAAGAAGTTCAAGGGCAGACGAGAGCACCTTGTGCCGCTGGCGCGTGAGTCTGTCGCCGTACTCGAGTATCAACGGCTGATATCAGGGACCGAGGCGTATGTATTCCCCTCGCGTGGGGGTGCGAAGAAGCCACACATCACGAACCCGACGAACGCCGCTGTGAGGCTCCGGGCGCGTACCGGAGGCGTTTGGACCCCTCACGACTTCCGAACCACGTTCCGCGCGTGGGCGACCCGTAGCGTCGATCCTCAGCGCGGTGAGGCCGGCCTCGGGATCCTTCCGGACGTGGCCGACCTCGTGTTGGGGCATGCGCCGCAGTCCCTCCGATTCAAACCCTACACGGCCGACGAGTCCGAGTACCGGCTCGACGAGAAGCGCGACGCCCTCGAGAAGTGGGCTGCGTTCGTCATGCAGTGCGCGAGGGATATTGGACGACCGCCTCTTGGGCACCTGTCACCGCGTGAAGCTCGTACCGTCTGGACCAGGAACACTCGACCTCCGCAGTGAGTCGCCGGGTACTGCCCCTTCGCATCGGTGCCGTCACGGTGGCCGGGGTTCCGAGTCTGTCCTGGGTCGGCTGAGCCGCTTGCCGTTCAGCACTCTTACTCAAGTCTCAAGTCTCACCGAACACCCTCATTCGGGACATGTTCGGTGTCTCTCGTGCGGGGCATGTAGGGGTGTCGAAGTCGCTTGGTACGCGGTCTACAGGGGTCTGTGCAGGAACGCCGCGTAGAGCGTTGCCGCCGGCGGTGGGTGTGGCGACGTTTCTCGCATGACCGACGCGATCCACGCTGATATGCCAACCGAAAAGCACTGGAATGGCTGCAATAGAACTGCAATAGCCGCAACTGCCACTCTTTGTATAGCTATCCAGGGTGCCTCGTAAGTCATTGTAAACACACAACTTGAAATACCCTGCCCCCGTAG
>JBDHDM010000065.1:0-14448 GCA_039591515.1 Gemmatimonadota bacterium
GGGGGAGGATCGTCGACTCGTTCGAGCTCGTGAGCAGGACGCGACTCATTGTGACGCGCAAGGTGGAGGGTGGTCCGGGTGGCGATCTCGAGCTCCGCTTCGTTTACGGGAGAGAAGACTCCGGGAGAGACTCTCCCGAGCACATCCACTCCCACCCCCGAGCCTACTCCGACCGGAGCGCCCGCACCGGGTCCACCCGGCTTGCCCGCCTCGCCGGTACCCACGCGGCGAACAGCGCCACGCCTGTGAGCAGGAGCGGGATCGTGGCAAAGGTCACGACATCCGTGCTGGAGATGCCGAACAGGTAGTCGGACGCGACCCACGTGACCCCACCGGCCAGAACGATCCCGACGACCGCCCCGACGATCACGAGGCGCATGCCGCCACCGATCGCCATGCGGACCACGTCGGCGGCCGAGGCACCGAGCGACATGCGGATGCCGAGCTCGCGTGTGCGCTTGGCGACCGCATAGCTGACCACGCCGTAGACGCCGATCCCGGCGAGCAGGAGAGCGAGCCCGCCGAAGACCGACAGCAGCAGAGCGGCCATGCGCGGCGGAAAGAGCAGCAGCGCGAGGTGCTCGTTCATCGTTTTCACCTCTTCGAAGAGCACCATGTCAGGGCTGATCTCGTCGATCGTGGCACGCGTAATCGTGACCAACTCCTCGCTGGTGGCCGGGCCCTTCACCACGACCTGCATGCCGAAGAACATGACCTGGCCCTGCAGCTGGTAGACGTACGGCCGCGGGCTCTCGCCGAGGGTGCGGACCTTCGTGTCGGCGGCAACGCCGACGATGCGCAGGTCCTCCCCGCGCGAAGTCTGGATCGCGCGCCCGACGAGGTCTTCACCCGGGTAGTACCGATTCACGAAGGCCTCCGAGACGATGATCATACGCTCGGCCTCGAGGTCGTCCCGCGTGAAGGCGCGACCGGAGACGATCTCCACGCCCATGGCCTCGAAATAACCCGCCCCGATATTCGTGTTGTCGATGTCGTGATCCCCGTCGGGCGTCTCGGAGGGGACACCCGGCAGCAGGTAGCCGGCCGTTTGTACACCGGATCCCAACGGAAGCCGGTCCGCGAGGGCGACGTGGCTGACCTTGGGGTGTTCGAGCAGCCGACCCCGGAGCTCGTCGTAGAAAGCCTCGACCTCCTCGGGCGTCTCGTAGCCCGACAGCTCCGGCATCGGCCAGGCCAGCGCACCGGGGCCGGTATCGAAGCCTGGATCGATCGCCTGCGCCTTCTGCAGGCTCCGAACGAAGAGCCCCGCGCCGATGAGGAGCACGAACGAGAATGCCACCTGCGTGACCACGAGTCCGCCCCGCAGGTTGAGCCTCCTCGGGGCGCCCGACCCCGTCCCTTCGTCCTTGAGCGTGGGGGCGACGTCCGGGTTCGTGGCCTGGAGCGCCGGCACCAGGCCGAAGGTCACGCCGGCCAGCATAGAGACCACACCGGTGAAGAGCAGGACGGTCCGGTCGAGCGAGATCTCGACGGCGATCGGGATCGGGAGTGGCGGCCTGAGCGCCATCATGAGCTCCACCGTCCACTGTGCGAGCACGATCCCGACCAGCCCTCCCAGCGCGGCCAGGATCGTCGTCTCGATCAGCAGCTGACTCACGAGGCGCTTCCTACCCGCACCGAGCGCGAGCCGTACGGCGATCTCCTTCCTGCGGTCTTCCGCTCTCGCGAGGAGGAAGGAGGCCAGGTTGGCGCACGCGATCAGGAGCACGATCCCGACAACGGCCAGCAACAGTCCGGCGACGGGCGTCAGGATCCGATCGACGGCAGGGTGGAGTGAGACTTTCCCCGAGGCGACGGCCGACATGTACCGGTTTTCGTTCGAGTCGGGGTAACGCTCCTCCAGCCCGGAGGAGAAGGAGCGAAGCGCTGCGTTCGCCTGCTCCACCGACACCCCCGGCAGCAGGCGGGCCTTCATGAACATGCTGCGGCTGCTGCGCCGCTCGAGCTGCGCGCTCCCCATCAGGACGTCGGTCATCATGAGGGGCGTAAAGAAGCCGGTGACCAGCACGGGCATGGTGCCCGTATAGGCCTTCGGTGCGACGCCCACGACCGTGAAGGGGCGCCCGTTGAGCCAGATGGATTCCCCGAGCACCTCGGGATCCGCGCCGAAGTCCTGCGTCCAGGTGCGGTGGCCGAGGATCACGACCGGATGCGTGCCGGGCGTTTCGTCTTCTTCGGGCACGAACGCGCGCCCGAGCTCCATGTCGATGCCGAGCGTCTGGAAGTAGTCCCAAGAGATCAGCTCCCCGAACGTGATGCGCGGGCTCCCGTCGAGGTCGATCCGGGCGATCGTCGTGCGCGTGGCGATGACGTTTTGGAAGACGTCGTTCTCGAGGCGGAGGTCGAGGTAGTCGGGGTGCGAGGAGACCGCGTACTGGAAACCGTCGGAGTCAGACGAATACACCTCGACCAGCTCGTGTCGATCGGTGACCGGCAGATCTCGGATCAACACGGCGTTCACGATCGAGAACATCGCCGTATTGGCACCGATCCCCAGGGCCAGAGAGAGCACGGCGACGGCCGTGAACCCGGGGGAGCGGAGGAGACGGCGGATGGCGTAGCGGAAGTCGTTGGGATGCATCGGGAGTCTACTCCAGGCGTCCGGATCCCGCCGCGCGGCGCGGTCCGGTCGGTTGCGTTCGGTGGTCGGACGAACAGCTTCGAGACGGCGCGCGGCACGACGGAGCGCCCCGGCACGCAGCGTGAGTACCGCAGCCCAGAATCGAGCGTCGGCAAGCGGGCGCGAACGTCCCTTTGCCAGGTCACGGGCGTGTGACTCGGTCAAGTCGCCTTCGACAGCCTCGGCGATCTCCGCGGGGAGACGGCGGCGCAAGAGCGCAACGGCCAAGCGTGGCGGCGCCGATTCACCGATCGGCTCGGTGCCCGGACGGCCCTGCTCAGCCATGGGCGCGGGCCCCTGCGCGCTCCCACATCCGATCTCGGACGTTGCGAACGTTTTCGAGCGCCTCGAGCCCCTCCGGGGTGACCTCGTAGTGGCGTCTCGCCTTCCCGCCCCTCGTGGCCGTGGGCTGCCCCTTCCAAGAGCGTGCGTATCCCTTTTCCTCGAGCCGCATCAGTGTCACGTAGATCGTGCTCACCGAAACCGAGCGGCCTGCGTGCTCGGCCAGCTCCTCGCGGACACCTCCGCCATCGGCGCGCTCATCGAGCCGCCTCACCGCCAGCAGCACCAGCTCCTCGAGGTCTCCGAGATGGGATCCCTTCGGCATCACACCCTCACGTCTTTGATTATTCCGACAAAATCAAAACGCACTACGGATGGGGTGCGGAGGAGGTTTCAGATGCTCCGTCAGACGAGATCGAGAACGAGCCTCAGGCCCGCGTCCACCTTGGCCATGAGACGCGGTGGGATCCTCCCGACACGCTCGACCAGATCCGCGCGGTCGAGCGTGACCAGCTGCGTGACGTTCGCCACGGAGTCACGGTCGAGCCCGGTCCGAGTGGCGGGTAGAAGCACGTTGCCGGGCGCATCCAGTCTTCGCATGCTCGAGGTCAACGCAATGCCGATCACCGTCCTCAATCGGCTCCGATTGAACGAGTCGGCCTGCGCGACCAACACCGGGCGCTGGAAGCCTGGCTCCGAGCCGCGGGGTGCCCCGAGATCCGCCCACCAGACCTCGCGCCGCTCGACTACCACTCGGATCGCTCGAAGGTGCGTGCCTGGGCGGCCCGCATGGCCGGATCGAGATCACTGGTCTCGTCAGCGTACACGGCGTTGAGACGAGCGGTCACGTCCTGGTCGCGATGTTTCGCCAGGTACTCCGCGACTGCATTCGCGTAGAGCTCACTACGAGACATGCCCAACTCCTCGGCAAGCACGTCGGCGGACTCGAACAGATCATCGGGGAGAGAAATCGCAGTCTTCATACCGCAGTATAACCATGGTATGACCATTCGCTCAACGGTGGCCCCTACAAGCTCAGGAGCTCGGGTGGGCGCGGGCATGACGAGACCGGCAAGGCCACCCTCTCGGTGGTTCCGGCCGGCCCGTTGTGACCGATCCGACGGCCGCCAGGATGCGGAGACCTCGACGTGCCCGAGCGAGGCCTACTCCGACCTCAGCGCTCCCACCGGATCGATCCGCGTCACGCGACGGGCCGGGACCCAGGAAGCGAGGAAAGCGACGATCCCCAGCACCACAGGCACCGTGACGAAGGTCGCCGCGTCCAGGGGCGGCACTCCGTAGAGGAGGCGTGAGAGCAGCTGGGACGCGGCGGCCGCGAGCAGCAGTCCAACCGCGCCGCCGACCGCAACGAGCTTCATTCCGCTTCCCGTGAGCATACGAATGACCGAGCCGTTGTCCGCTCCGAGCGAGAGCCGGATTCCGACCTCCTTGGCGCGCCGTGCCACGGCGTAGCTCACGACTCCGTAGAGCCCGATCGAGGCGAGCAAGAGCGCGAGCAGGGCGAAGCCGCCCACGACCATCGCCCCCAGCTCGCGGCCGAGCAGCACGACCGCGAGGTGCCGTTCCATCGTCTTCGCCGCCGCGACGATGATCTCCGGGTCGAGGGCCCGAGCCTCTGCGATCATGTCGAGAACCAGCCGGTCGTCGTCAGCCGCCGTCCGCGCCACGACCCACATGTAGTTGGAGGGCGACTGCAGGTGGTTGATATAGACGAACGGACGGGTCGGCTCGCCGAGCTGTCGAACCTTGTGATCGGTCGTCACGCCGACGACCTGGACCGGATCGTCGTTGATGACGATGGTGCGTCCCACGGCGCCACCCTCCGGGAAGAAGCGCCGTACGAACTCCTCGCTGACGAGGGCGACTTCTTCCGAGTCAGCCCGGTCGTCCGGGCCGAACCCCCGTCCGGTCACGAGGTCGACCCCTCCGGCCTCGAGGAAGTGCTCGTCGATTTCGGCGTAGTCGACGGAGTGAAAGTCGCGCCCCGGTGGATTCTCGACCCCGTCCACCACCACACGGATCGTCTGCGTGTTGAGCTGCTCCATGTGGATGAGGTCGATCATGCCGACCGACTCGACTCCAGGTAGCGCGGCGATGCGGTCCCTCACTTCGTTCAGGTAGACCTTCCGCTCCTCCTCGGAGTACCGCTCCGATGGCATGACGAGCTGCACCATGCCGGCTGGCGCGCCACCGAATCCGGGATCGATGCTTCGCGACGCGTCGAGACTTCTCAGGAAGAGGCCGGCGCCCACCAGCAGCACAACGGACACGGCCACCTGCCCCACGACGAGCATGTTGCGCAAGAGCGCGCCTCGCGCGCGCCCGCCACCAGCCGTCTCGTCCCGCAGGGTCGGCGCGACGTCCGGATTCGTGCTCTGTAGCGCCGGTGCCATGCCGAAGAGCAACCCGGCCAGCAGCGAAACGGCCAGACTGAAGGACAGCACCGTCGTGTCGAGGGAGAGGTCGAGGGTGATCGGGAACGGGAGCGGCAGATCGGCCCCGACAAGGAAGTCGAGCGCCTGCACGGCGATGAAGATCCCGAGCGCCCCGCCGAGACCGGCGAGGATCACGGTCTCGGTCATGAGCTGCCCGATCAGCGTCCGGCGCTTCGCTCCCATCGCGAGGCGTACCGCGATCTCCTTGCGCCGATCAGCAGCCCGCGCGAGCAGGAAGCTCGCCAGGTTTGCGCAGGCGATGAGGAGCACCAGCCCGACCACACCCATGATCATCCCGGCCGCCGGCACGAGCACGCGGTCGATCATCGGGTTCATGATGACGTCGTCCGTCTTCACCAGCACGAACGCCTTTTGGGGACCCCAGAACCTGGGGTATTCCTCACGGAGCCGCGTGCTCACGCGGTCGGCCACGGCCTCGGCCTGCGCCACCGTGGCGCCCGGCAGGAGCCTCGCCTTGCCGAAGAAGCTCTGGTTTCCGCGTAGCTCCCACGTGTTGGAGCCCGAGCCCTGGATCTCGTCGGTCATTGCGATCGAAATGAAGATTGAGGGCTCGAGACCCCGAAGCGTCCCGGCGAACCCCTCGGGGGCGATGCCGATGACGGTGTACTGCCGCCCCCCGAGCCGGACCTCCTGGCCCACGATGTCGGGGTCCTGCCCGTACCGGCTCACCCAGTAGTTGTGGGAGAGCGCGACGACCGGGTGCGCACCGCGCGCGACGTGATCTTCCTCCGAGATCAACCTCCCCCGCGCGGCCTCGATGCCGAGGATCGTGAAGTAGTTGCCCGTGACGGACTCGGCGAAGAGCATCTCGACGCCGTCCTCCGTGTCGGCCTGGACGAGCGCGATCTGCATGCCGCCCACAGCCGCGAAGACGTCCTTCGTGCCCTCCTCGAAGTCCTTGTAGTCCGGGTAGGAAAGTGTCCCGTGGCTGAAGCCCTCCTGGGCCTCGAAGACGTCGACGAGCTCTTCGGGGTTCGTGTAGGGCGAATCCCGGAGGATCGCCGCGTTGACCAGGCTGAATATCGCAGTGTTCGCGCCGATGCCGAGACCGAGCGAAAGCACGGCGACGAGCGTGAACATCGGGCTCTTCGTGAGCCTGCGAATGGCGTAACGGACGTTCATGAAGAAGGCGTCCAAGATCCCCTCCCAGCTTCCCGTGTGATGATTGCGATCACCGAGGTCGACCGCGCCCCGGCGATAGCGTCGTGACTGTTTCCAGTACCGCAGGCCGATGCCCACGGCCTCCACGGCGTACCAGCGACGAGCCGAGCGCTCGTCGAGCGCCGCGCGCGCTTCGAACTCCTCCTGCAGATCACCCAGGATCGATGCTCCACGATCAGTGGGCGGAAGCAGTCGCTCCAGCAGGCGGGCGGCGAAACGCGGCGGCTCGGGTGGCTGCCCATCCGGCCCGCGGTCGCGCTCGGAATCAGGTCGATGGTTCGAAGCCATGTCCTCGACCTCAGCGCTCGAGCGCCTGCTCGAGCCCGTCCCACAATGTCAGCAGCGCCTCACGGGACTTGCGAAGCGCATCGACGCCCTCCGGGGTCACCCGTACGATCCGGCGTGGCCGCCCGCCCCTGCCCGACTGGGCAGGCGCCGACTCGGAGACGATCCACCCCTTGTCTTCCATCCGGTCGAGCGTGACGTAGACCGAGCCGCGAGATACCCGCCGTCCGATCCGCTCCTCGAGCTCGGCCATGATCCGCACGCCGTAGGCGTCGTCGTCGAGGCGCATGACGGTGAGCAGAAGCATCTGCTCGAACTCACCCAGGTAGCCTTCCTTCCCCACGTCGATCTCCCGATGGAGTCGGCCTCTTCAGGCCCAATTCCGACTTTGTATGACAACTAGACGAGAGTCGAGCGAGAAGGGTTTCATCGACGATCCGCGGCAACGCGCCGCTATGCGTCCGACACCGCCCTGATCCCCTGCCGCCCGTGACCAAGCTCGTCTCCGAAGCTCGAGAGGGGGGCCAGGCTCCCTTCGGAGGACGCCCCCCCCGGGTTGGCGTAGAATGCGACTGTAGGTCGGCGCCCCGGTTCCGTATCCTCCGTCCTTACCTCGGCGCGACACAACACTCACAAACGGACACAGCCATGCGTTCTTCCCGCTCGACCTGCGCCCTGATCGTGCTCACCGCCGCGTGCGCGCCACCCGACGGCTCCGCCCCACAGAGCACATCGACTTCGGGTGCCTCGGATAACCTGGGTCCGGTCGAGTACTCGGACCTCCCCGTCACGGGCGGTTCCACGATCGACTTCGAGATGCGACCCCGCCCGACCGACCCGGCCGAATTCGCGGAGTACATCGACTTCCTCGTCGAGGTCGCCGAGCCCAGGACGGCGGAGGAACGCGCACTCGACGTCGAGGTCATGGACCGCTTCGCGGGCGCCGACGTGGTGGATGGTCTCTTCGTCGGGGCCCCGGGCTTCCCTGCGGGCTTCACCGACGAGCAGTACGAGGCCGCCATCCAGCACTCTCTTGACAACCGCTACACCCTCCTGTCTGCGACGGTTACGAACGCATCACCGGCAGACCCGACCGATGTCGTGAGGGATCGGATGGTGCGCGTCAACGAGTACTGGGCCGCGCAGCCCGACCGGTACCTGCAGGTGCGCTCCTTCGACGACATCGCGAGGGCGAAGCGCGAAGGCCGGCTCGCGATCATGCACAACTTCCAGGGCATGATGCCGCTCGGCGCCGACAACTCGACGGAGGAGGCACTCGCCAACCTGAGGGAGTTCTACGACCTCGGGCTCCGTCAGATGCTCTTCACGTACAACATCGACACGCGTTACGCCGACGGCGGAGTTTCGAACTCGGACGGTACCGACCAGGGCATCACCGATCTGGGTGAGGAAGTCATCCGCGAGATGAACCGCCTCGGGATCGTGGTGGACTGCTCACACTCGAGTAACCAGACGTGTATCGAGGCGGCTGCGGTGACCCGCAGGCCGATGATGATGTCCCACTCGCAGATGATGACGTATCAGCCGATCGACCGGAATGTCTCGGACGAGGCCGTGCGGGCAGTCGCGGCAACCGACGGTGTCATCTGCGTGACGTTCATCGGTGGCTTCCTGAACCCGCAGGGTACCGCCCGCCCGTACGACATCGCGAAGCACGTCCAGTACATCCGCGACATGGTCGGCCCCGAGGCGACGTGCGTCGGGCCTGACTACGTGTACAACTATGCCGAGACGCTCCTCTGGATTCTCGAGAACCCGGAGAACTTCCCGATCGAGATGGGCTACGCGACGCCATCCCACATGGGCAAGCCCGGAGAGATCTGGGGTGTCGTGCGGGAGCTTCAGCTCCAGTACGGCTGGACGGACGACGAGATCCGAGGCTTCCTCGGTGGCAACCTGCTGAGGGTGTACCGGGACAACTTCACGAACTGAGGAGGTCGGGGGCTCCCTCGGGGGCACGTCTGGCGGCCAGGCGGATAGCCCGCCCGTCGCCTCAGCTCGCGAGCGAGTAGCGGTACTCTGACGGCGTCATCCCGGTGTAACGTCGGAACGCCCGCAGGAATGCGCTCTTCGACGTATAGCCAAGGAGCGTGGCCAGTTCGGCCGCGGGAATCGCCTCGACCTCGAGCATGTACCGCGCCCGCTCGAAGCGCACGTCCGATACGATGCGCCGGTACTCCGCGCCCTCCTCGGCGAGTCGGCGCTGCAGCGTCCGTGCACTCGCGCCCACAAGGTGCGCCAGTTCGGGCAGGGTCGGCGGCGGCAGGACGCTTCTTTCGGCGCCCGCCGAGAACCCCAGGCAGGCGTCCACGACCTGCCGGACCTGGTCGGACACCGCGTCACCCGGGGGCTCCGGAACCGTGCCGGCGCGCTCGTACCCGCGGGAGTCGGGCCGCAGGGCGAGGAAGTGGGCTGGAAACTCGACCGTCGTGTCGACGGCGTCGAAGACGACCTCCGCACCCCAGAGGCTACCGCTTCGCTCATCGATGGGGTGTCGTGAGAACTCGACCCACACTTTCCGCGGAGTCCACGTCGGCCCACCGACAAGCCGGATGATGTTGACCAGAGCGTGCACGGTGATCTGGTTCGCGACAGTCCGCTCCACATCGAGTCCGTCGCGTGTCGCGATCTGCAGGAACGCACGGGAGCCGTTCCGCTCGACCCGCACGTAATTGTCGCTCACCCAGGCGCGAAGGTGATCATCCAGACGTCGGATCGCCTCTGCAAGTGTGGGGGCCTGCGTCATCAGGGCGCCGATGCCACCCATGAGGGATGGCGTAAAGTGCGACCCCGCTCGGTAGCCGAAGTCTTCGCTCATGGCGAGCCGCCACCGATCCAGCACCTCGAAGAGCTGGAGCTTGGAGATCTTCCCGCGCCCCGTCTCGACCGACTCGATCGGTACGTGGACCGCGTCCAGATCACTCGCGTACGGGACCCCCTCGGCCTCCAGGAAGCGGACCACCGGCCGGAGGTTTCCGGGATCCGCGAGCGGAATCGAATCGTGTCGAGCCATGAACGATTGTGGACGGAGACGAGGAAGGTCGCCAGCGCATGGCGCACACTGCGACCCCGGCGTTGTTGCGCGGGCACCCTTCTCTACGTTCTCGGGTACACCCCGCCCGCCGAAACGACTCGTCAAGACCGCACGGGACGGCACGGCCGCCGCTTCGGGAGAACCAGAAGACGGCTCTCGTACCCTCCCTGTACACACCAACCGACCGCACCATGATGAACCTCCGCCACATCCTCCTGCCCACCCTCCTCGCGATCGCCGCGATCGGTACACCCGCAACGGGTCAGGACGCGCCCAGCCGCATTCTCTTCACGAACGTCAACGTCTTCGACGGCGTGAACGACGGACTCCAGGACGTCGACGTCCTCGTCGAGAACGGCATGATCGTCGGTGTGGGCGATATCGGCGCGGCGGCCAACGCGACCGTGATCGACGGTGGCGGCCGGACCCTGATGCCGGGCCTCATCGACTCGCACGTGCATTTCAACCTCAACCCGGGACTGACGCTCACCGAGTTGCAGGGCAAGACGTGGGAAGAGATCGGTGCACGGGCCGCCTATGCGGCCCAGGAGCATTTCGCCCACGGTTTCACGACCGTACGCGACATGTGCGGGATGCACGCGGGGCTGAAGAACACGATCGACGCCGGATTCCTCGAAGGCCCCCGTATCTACCTCGCCGGCGGCTGCATCGGGCAGACGGGGGGGCACGGCGACTGGGGGCTCCTGACCCAACCGAAGGGCACGAGCCATCTGGAGCGGCTCGAGATCACGCGCATGGTCGATGGGAGGGCGGAGGTGCTGTCCGGCGTGCGCCGAAACTACGCGCTGGGATCGCACTACACGAAGATCATGGTCAGCGGCGGTGTGACGTCGGAGAAGGACCCGATCGACACCCGACAGATGACCAACGACGAGATCAGTGCCGCGGTGGAGGTCGCCCGGAGCTACAACACATACGTGGCAATGCACGTCCACAACGACGAAGACGCCAACCGGGGCCTGGATCTCGGCGTCATGGTCGTGGACCATGGCACGACCATCACGCGTGAGACCGCGCAGAGAATCAAAGACCTCGGTGCCTTCTGGTCCCCGAACACGGCAGCGATGGACGAGATGGTCTGGTCGCACCCGTTCTACCACGACACGACGACCCTGCCGTATCAAAAGATGCGGTCGCTCTGGGATCCCAGTCAGGGTGTCTTTGATATCATCCGGGAGGTGCGCCCGAAGGTCGTTTTCAACTCCGACTTCGTCCTGCTCTCCGGGGTCCCCTTCCGTCAGGCGATGGACTTCGCCAAATGGCAGATCGCGGACTATGCGGGGAACTTCGAAGCCCTCCGATCCCTGACGTCCGTCGGTGGCGAGCTGGCCCGGCTGACCGGACCGCGGAACCCCTATCCTGACGGCCCCCTCGGCGTCATTCAGGAAGGTGCCTACGCCGACATCCTTCTCGTCGACGGCAACCCGCTCGAAGACATCTCCGCGATCGGTGGCAACCCTGAGTGGTTCACGGCGAGCCCTCGTGGCCGGGAGATCGAGTCGATCCGGCTGATCATGAAGAACGGCGTGATCTACAAGAACACGCTGGGCGGCTGACACTCCTCCGGGAGGCCCGAGCCAAGGCGATCCGAACGCCGGCTCGCGATGTGCACTACCTATGCACACGCACACTCTTTGTGTACATTCCGGTATGCCCAGGATCCACGTAATCCTCGATGAAGAGGACAAGGCCCGGTACTCTGCTGCCGCGCGTCGCGCCGGTCGCTCGCTCGGCGGGTGGTTGAGGGAGGCCGCGGACGAGCGTCTGCAGAGGGAGCAGGCCCACCAGCAAATCACATCCGCCGAGGGCCTCCGCGCCTTCTTCGAAGCGTGCGACCGTAATCAGCCCCTCGAGCGTGAACCGGACTGGGACGAGCAAAGACAGCTCATCGAACAGTCCCGCACGGCGGGGCTGGACGTGACGTGATCTTCGTCGACACCAACGTCTTCATGTATGCCGTCGGCGCGCCGCACCCGCTGCGTCGACAGGCCCGGGAGTTCCTCATGGCCGTCTTCGATGAGGAGCGGGTGCTCGTGACATCCGCGGAGGTGCTTCAGGAACTCCTGCACGCCTACCTCGCCGTATCGCGCCGGCCGGAGATCGACCACGCGTTCACACTGGTCGAGAGCTGTACACGTGAGGTCTGGCCCGTCGAGCCGGAGGACATCCGTCTGGCCTGGGCCCTCGAGGAGAGCTACCCGGCGCTGTCGGCCCGCGATCTCGTCCACCTCGCGACGTGCAGGCGCAGGGGCGTCGGCGAGGTGATGACCTTCGATCGCCGGCTCGCCTCCGCCTTCACTGGCTGAGACCGAAGGAATTCACGCGGACGGGCCGGGCGCTCGCGCGGTCACTCCGGCCGCCCGCATCGCCGCGCGGAACTCCGCCGGGGTCAGGCCGGACCACGTCCGGAAGGCCCGCGTGAACGCCGGAGGATTTCGGTAACCCAGACGGGCACCGACATCGGCAATCGACAGGCTCGGATCACACAGGAATGCGCGTGCGCGCCCGTATCGCTGCTGTCCCACGATGGTGCGAAGCGTCGTGCCTTCCTTCGCCAATTGTCGCTGCAGCGTCCGCTCGGAGAGCCCGAGTCCCGCCGCGACCTCGGCGGGGGCCGGCGGCCCCGCGTCGAGCATCGAAGCGACGACCCGAGCAGCCGCGACACTGACGGCTCCAGCAGCGCTCGATACTCCGTCGCCTTTCGCGGGTCGATGGAGCAACCGTCGTGGCACCTCGAGCGCGGTATCGGGAGCGCCGAATCCGACCTCGACACTACGGAGCCAGTCAGACTCCGCCGCCTCGAGGGGCCCCGCGTATTGCAGCCAAACCCGTTGCGGCATCCACGCCTGGCCCAGAGCGATCCGACAGACACCGATCATGAGTGAGATCACATACTGCTCGACCGCCCAGTCGGGGACACCGAGTCGGGGGCCCCTGCGGAGGAATCGAACCGTGAGGCCCTCGACCTCGAGACGAAAGTCAGCCACGGTGCTGGTCGCACGCGCGCCATCCAGGAATCTCGAGAGAACGTCCATCAGGGTCGGCGCCACGAGGCGCTGACCGAACTCCCCCAGCGCCGCGACGTGCGACTGATCGTAGGCGAAGAATCCGAAGTCCGGGCGGATCCGTGTCCTGCCGGCCTCGAAGAAGTGCCAGACCGGCCATTCGTACACAAACGCCTCGGGATCGTCGGCCGACTCGATCGAGACGCCGAGGCGGTCTGCGTCGGGCTGCGGATCGACGTCAGATGCCCGGTACGCGTCGAGGACCACCCGGAGGTGGCTTGCCTGGATGATCGGCCCCTGATTCATTCGACGCCGCCCCATGGCGGAAAATGGTAAGTCGGCTGGACGGGCGGAAACGACTACCTGGCCCCGATTCACGGTACTACATGACGTTTCGCCATCGTACCCAGGAACGATTGGGGGCGCACCGGGTCCCCGAGAGCGTTAGTAATGCGCCACTTCCATGAATCCAACCGTGCACGTGACATGAACCGGACCTCTTTCGCGATTCTCGCAGCGACCCTCATCGGCCTCCCGGGCGGCCTGCACGCTCAGGATGAGGAGGCCCCGAGGCTCCTCATCACGAACGTGAATCTGTGGGACGGCACGTCCGACGCGTTCGTCCCGAACATGAACGTCCTGATCGAGAATGAGGTATTCACGCAGATGTCGTCGAGCTCGATCAACGCAAACGGGGCCACGGTCATCGACGGACAGGGTCAGTATCTCGTTCCCGGCTTCATCGACCTCCACACCCATTTCGGCCTGCAGGGCGGCCCGCCGGAGTGGCGCACACTCGACGCCATGGGTCATGGCGCGCTGGGCGCGCTCAACATGAAGCAACAACTCGAGCAGGGCTTCACCACGACACGCGGAGCGGGAAGTGATAGCCGAAGCCTTGGCCGGCTCGTTGCACAGGGTCGCCTGGTAGGCCCTCGGCACCTTTCGAGCGGTCCTTGGCTCAGCCCCACGGGTGGTCACGGCGACTTCGGCTTCGTCCACGACATGCCGAACGACATGGACTATATGGAAAAGATCGGCCAGACCTTCGTGGTCGACGGTCGGGCCGAAGTCCTCGAGGCGGCTCGTTCGACGCTGCGCGGAGGTGCGACTCAGCTGAAGCTGATGGCCGGCGGTGGCCTGTCGTCGGAGTTCGATCCACTGCACGTCAACGAATTCACGCTTCCGGAGATGCAGGCCGCCGTCGAGATCGCCAACGACTACGACACGTACGTGATGGTCCACGCCTACACCGACGTCTCCGTCAATCGGGCCATCGACGCCGGCGTGAAGGTCATCGAGCATGGCTTCCTGGCCGGCGAGGAGACCTACCGCCGCATGGCCGCGGAAGGAGTCGCGTGGTCGTTCCAGGCCGCCGCCTCCACCGGTCCGGCGTGCGCCCCAGAGACCATTCCATTCTGGAACGCGGACCAGCGCCAGAAGGCCCTCCAGATCTGCAACGGTGCCAAAGCCGCTGCAGCAGCAGCTCGCGAGAGCGGCGTGTTGATCGGCCTCGGCGGG
>JBDHDM010000066.1:0-15985 GCA_039591515.1 Gemmatimonadota bacterium
ACGACCCCCGGAATGCCGGAGACACGCTCGAGCACCGCGCGGTGGAAGCCCCAAAGCGCGGCGTCGTCGGGATAGCGGAGCTGGCTCGCGTGCAGATCGATCGCCCAGCTGTCGATCGGGTTGAAGCCGGGATCGGTCTGGCGCAGGACGCGCAGGCCGTCGACGAGCAGCCCGGCGCCGACGAGCAGCGATACGGCGAAGGCGATCTGGGTGACGACGAGCGCCGCCCGGCCGCGATGCCGACTGCGACCGGCGGTGCCGCCTCGAGCCCGCCCGGCGAGGCCCTGCGTCCAACCCTCCGACGTGCGTACGAGAGGCCACGCCGCGACGAGGAGCGCGACCAGCATCGACAGCGCGACCGTCACACCCGCCGTTCCGAGCGTGGCCCGCAGGCCCTGGACACGGGGTAGCTCGAGGGGAGCCAGCCTCGAGAGGGCGGGGATGGCCCAGCTCACGATGAGCAGCGACAGCACACCGCCGGCCATCGACAGGGTGAGCGCTTCGGCGAGCACGTAGCGGGCGAGCCCGACGCGACCGGCGCCCAACGCTCTTCGTACCGCGAGCTCCGACCGCTTCGATTCCATGCGTGCGATGAAGAGGTTGGCGACGTTGGCGCATGCGATCACCAGGACGAGTGCCACGCCTCCGAAGAGGAGCCAAAACGAGAGGCCAGGTCGCCGAGCACGTGCTCCTTGAGTGGGGTGGCGGTCGTTCGGAAGCCCGAGCCCTCCAGAAAACTCGGGCGGTACGCGGTGGGGAAGGCGTCAGGGAGGCTTCGCTCGAGGGCGTCGAGCTCCATCTCCACGTCCCGCGGGAGCTTGCCGGCGGCGAGGCGCCCCACGGCAGGGAAGACGTGGTTGTTTCCGAAGTACCCTTCCGGGTCGACCCTCATGGGAAGCCAAAGGTCGGGGGCGACTTCGAAAGCCACGCCTGGCAGTGAGGTGCGGGGCGCCAAGACGCCGATCACCTCGTAGGGCCGGTCGTTGAAGATCACGCTGGTTCCCTCGACGTCCGGCGTGGAGCCCATCGAGGTGGACCAGAACTCGTACGAGAGGAGCGCGACCGCCGGCGCACCGGGCCGATCGTCCTCGGCGTCGATCACCCTTCCGCTCTCGGCTCGAAGCCCGAGCGTCCGAACGGTGCTGGCGGTCACGGAGACCGCCCGGGCCCGCAGCACCCCGGTCGCCGTCGCGACGTTGCCGCCCTGAGTGCGATAGAGGCCCACTTCGTCGAGGGTGCTCGCCCGCTCCGAGTAGTGCAGGAACTGAGCGGTGGAGAGCTGCCAGACCAGGTCCGGCCCGACGCCCGGGACCTGGTTCTCCAGACGGACGAGGCGTTCGGGCTCAGGGTAGGGCAGAGGCTCGAGAATGACCCGGTGGAGCAGGGTCGCAATGGAGGCTGCGGCCCCGATCCCTACGCCGAGCATCACGATCGCCACGGCCGTGAAGCCGCGCGCCCGGGCGAGTGCCCGTACGGCGTGCCGCATCTCGTCTCGGAGTATCGCCACGCCCGTCGCCATCGTCCCCTCCCCTCTTCTTCCTCGTCCATGGATCTCGCGGATGGCGCCCGCGTCCGCGAAGGCGCCCATCGCCGCGAGCACGCAGCCCCAGACGGAGCTCGACCGGAGCTCGAACTCGATCTCCGCGTCCCATTCTCGGACCATCGCCGGACGCGTCGCGGCCGGCGCGCGCAGCGCGGCGAGCCGGATCGTGGACCGGGCCAGCAGTCGGCAGAGCCTTTCCACGTCAGGCCGGGCTGCGCGCGGACACGGTCTCGGACCGCCGCCAGCGCCACACGCCCCTCCGGGGTCGCCTCGTAGTACCGACGCGGCGGGCGTCCCTCGTCGTGCGCCGTCGCAGCGTCTGCCGAGGTCGACCGAAGCTGACCGGCCGCCTCGAGCCGCCGGAGGATCGGATACACGGTCCCACTCGGCAGCTGCGTCGCCCGCATGATCTCGAATCCGTATCCGAAGCCCTGGGTCAGGGCCTGCAGTACCAACGCCGCGTTGTAGCTGAGCTCGGGCATGGATCACTCCTCACCGTAAGTTCAGGTATACATAGATGCGTATCTACATAGGGTCAACCCCCGCGATCCCACGTGCCATCGATCGGCGGGGGAGGTGCAGGCGTGGGGTCGGCGCGGCCGGGGTGGACCGCCCGCGGCGTACGCCACACCTTTGCCGGTCTTTCCCGACCTCGCCACGGACTCCCATGCTCGCACGCAGCGTCGCGCCCATCCCATCCGCTCTGGTGCTTGCGGCCCTCTTGGTCGCCTCGCCTGCTTTCGCTCAGGTGCCCACGCCCGAGTCCGTGCTCGGCTACCCCGTCGGCGCGGACTTCGAGCTCGCCAATTACGAGCAGTCGCTCGGCTACTTCCAGCAGCTTGCCGCTGCGAGCGACCGGGTCGAGCTGCGGCAGGTCGGCGAGACCAGCTTCGGCCGGCCGTGGTACCTGGCGCTCATCTCGTCCGCCGAGAACCTCCGCAACGCCGAGCGCTACCGGGAGATCGCCCAGCAGCTCGCGCATCCCGCACCCGACATGACGGACGACGACGCTCGCCGGCTCGCGGCCGAGGGCAAGGCGATCGTGCACATCGACGGTGGACTGCACGCGAGCGAGGTCGCTCATGCGCAGCACACCATCCAGCTCGCCTACGACCTGGTCACGGGTGACGACGATCCGGAGATCGCGGCCATCCTCGAGGACGTGATCCTGGTGCTCTGGTTCAGCATCAATCCGGACGGCCAGACGATGATCTCGGACTGGTACTACGAGAACCTGGGCACGCAGTACGAGGTCGCGTCGGCGCCCTTCCTGTACCAGAAGTACATCGGGCATGACAACAACCGCGACGGCTACATGATCAACCAGCTCGAGTCGCGTGTGGTGACGCGGGTGGACCGCCACTGGGAGCCCCAGATCATCTACAACCACCACCAGTCGTCTCCCTTTCCCACCCGGATCTGGATCCCTCCGTTCGCCGAGCCGATCAGCCCGAACGTGCATCCGCTCATGTGGCGCACCGTCAACCTCGTCGGCATGGCGATGGCGCAGGCGCTGGAGGAGCGTGGGCAGAAGGGGGCCATGCACATGGGCAGCGGCTTCGACAACTGGTACCCGGGCTTCATGGACCACGCGAACAACTTCCACAACGTCGCGTCGCTCCTGACCGAGACCGCCCTGTACCGCTACGCCACGCCCCACTTCTACACGGTCAACGACTTCCCGCAGAGCCGGCGTGACCTACGCCCGGAGTCGCTGTACTCCTCGCCGTGGGAGGGCGGCTGGTGGCGCGTCGGCGACGCGGTCGACTACATGCTCACCGCGTCGGTCTCCGTTCTGGACGTTGCCGCGAAGTACAAGAACGACCTGCTCTACAACCGCTATCAGGCTGCACGCGACGTGATCGCGCAGTATCGGTCCGAGCCTCCGTACGGCTTCTTCATCGCGCAGGATCAGCGCGATCCGGTGGCCGCGGTCGAGATGCTCCGCCGCCTGGCGTTCAACGGCATCGACGTCATGCAGCTCACGGAGTCCGTGGTGTCCGACGGCGTGACACACCCGGCCGGATCCTGGGTCATCCCGATGGATCAGCCGAACGCGAACTTCGTTCGCCAGCTCTTCGCGGTGCAGGAGTATCCAGACCTGCGCGAGTATCCCGAGGGCCCGCCCGAGCAGCCCTACGACGTGTCCGGCTGGACGCTGCCCTACCAGTTCGACGTGCGCGTGGTCGAGGCACGGACGCCACTCGGCCCCGACGTGCGCGGCGCGATGAGCCCGCTGTCGGCTGAGCCCCTGACCTGGGACGCCGGCGTGGACGCACAGGCGTGGGACTCTCCCCCGGGCGTCGGCTTCGACAGCCATCCGGTGGCCCGCGCGATCGTGCCGCCGGACGGCAGCGTCGAGGGAGGCGGCTCCGCCCTCGTGCTCGATCCGGCCCAGAACAACAGCTACAAAGCGCTCGCGAGAGCGTGGGCGCAGGGAGCGCGTGTCCGCTTCAGCCCCGGCGTCGCCGCGGCCGACTCGGGAGCGGCGGGCTCGAGCGGCTCGTGGCTCGTCGAGGGACTCGGAGGCTCCGCGCGTGCGGCGCTGGTGGAGGACCTCCGGCTGAGAGCGGCGGCCGGCTCGGCCGACGGACAGAGCGTGAGCCGTCCGCGCATCGGGCTCTACCGGCCTTGGAACGCGTCGTCGGACGAGGGTTGGACGCGGTGGCTCCTGGAGATGTACGACGTCGACTTCACCAGTCTCCACAACGCCGACGTGCGCGCCGGCGAGCTCGCGTCCCGGTACGACGTGATCGTGCTCGCCGACATGAGCCCACGCGGCATCGTCGAGGGCTTCGCCAAGGGATCGGTGCCGCCGCGGTACGAGGGCGGGATCGGGGCCGAGGGCGTGCGCGAGATCGAGGCGTTCGTGCGCGCCGGCGGCACGCTCGTGACGCTCAACGGGTCGAGCCACCTGGCCATCGACGAGCTCCACCTCCCGGTACGCGATGTCGTGCTCGACGTGGAGCGGTCCGACTACTTCGCCGGGGGCGCCATCGTGGAGCTTCAGGTGGATCCCTCCCATCCGGTGATGAGCGGGATGCCGGAGCGCTCGAAGATCTTCGTCGGATCGAGCCCCGTCTTCACGACCGAGGAAGGCTTCCAGGGTCACGTTCTGGCCAAGTATCCGGAGAACGGCTCGCCCCTGCTTTCCGGCTACTTCCTGGGCGAAGAGCACGTGAACGGCTACGCGGCCGCGCTCGAGGTCGACCACGGTGAAGGGCGCGTGATCCTCCTGGGCCTCAGGCCTCAGTGGCGCGGGCAGCCCTTCGGAACCTTCAAGATCCTCTTCAACGCCGCCTTCTATTCGGCGTCGGTGGCCTCGCAGGCTCCGGACAACGGAGCCTTCTGGACCGCTCCCGAGCCGGACGACGAAGAGGAGGGGTCGAACGGCGGCCGAAACGGCCGTTGATCATGGTCCAGCCGCAGCCGGTGAAACACTTGGCCACCCGGTCGGGGTAAGGCTCCACATGTATGCCATGACCCCATGGGTCCAACGGATCCTGATCGCCAACGTCGTAATGTTCTTCGTCACGGCGACGTCTCCGGGGCTCTTCCGTGACCTCGCGTTCTATCCGCCGATCGCCTATCTGCGTCCGTGGACCGTGGTCACGTACATGTTCCTGCACGCGGGATTCGGGCACCTCTTCTTCAACATGCTCGGTGTCTTCTTCTTCGGGCCCCGGCTCGAGCTCAAGATCGGCGCGAGCGCCTTCCTGCGGCTGTACTTCCTTGCCGGCATCGGCGGCGCGCTCTTCCAGGCCGCGTTCGCCACGGCCGCGCCCATGGTGGGCGCCTCGGGCGCCGTCTACGCGGTTCTGGTCGGCTTCGCGTACTACTATCCGCGCGAGACGATCCTCCTCTTCCCGATCCCCATCCCGGTCCAGGCGTGGCTCCTGGTTTCGGCGTACGTCGTGATGTCGCTGTACCAGGGCATCACCTCTTCGGGCAGCGGCGTGGCCCACTTCGCGCACCTGGGCGGCGCCGCCGTCGGGTTCGCCTTCCTGAGGTGGTGGGAGTGGCGGCGCGGCGCCGGAAAGCGCGACTTCCAGAAGAAGATGGCCACACCCTCCACCAACACGGGCTTCGTCGGGGAGCGGGTCGCGGTGGCCCGGTGGAAGGGGATTTCCGTGGAGTCACTCCACGAGCTCAATCGGGAGGAGGTGCGCCGGCTCCTCGAGAAGGTGAGCGCCGGAGGCCCCGCGAGCCTGACGCAGGCCGAGAGACAGTTCCTCGACCGGATGGCCTCTTCGTAGCCTTGGTGGTCTCGGGCGCGAGCGTGAGCCTTCCTTCATCCGCTCCCTGTATCTCCCGGTGACCATGCCGGGAGCTCCCATGACCATGACGATACACTCGACCCGACCCGCCGAGGCGACCTCGGTCATACCCACCGACGAGCAGAACGACCTGATGGACCGCCGGACGCCGCTCGACCTCGACCCCGAGCAGTTCGCCGAGATGGGTCATCGCCTGGTGGACGACATCGCGGCGTTGCTGGGCGGAATGCGTACTCGCCCCCTCACCCCGGGCGAAGGACCGGAGGAGGTCAGGGCGCTCCTCGATGCCGCGGCGCCGCTGCCCGAGGAGGGCACCGATGCGTCGACCCTTCTCCGGGACACCACTCGGCTCCTCGTCGACCACTCGCTCTACAACTCGCACCCGCGCTTCTTCGGCTACATCACGGCCTCGGCCGCACCCATCGGCGTTTTGGGCGACTTTCTCGCCTCCGCGATCAACCCGAACCTGAGCGGCTGGACACTCTCGCCCGTAGCGAGCGAGATCGAGGATCAGGCGTTGCGCTGGATCGCGGAGCTCGTGGGCTTTCCGGCCGGCGGCGGCGGTGTGCTCACGAGCGGCGGAAACGTCGCGAACATGCTCGGCTTTTGGGCGGCGCGCGTGGCCAAGGCCGGGTGGGACGTCCGCGAGCGCGGGATGCGCGACGAGGACGCCCGCACGCTGACGGTCTACGGTTCCGAGGGCACGCACACCTGGATTCAGAAGGCAGCGGATCTCTCCGGGCTAGGGGCCCAGGCGATCCGCTGGATCGAGACCGATTCAGACGGCCGGATGCGCGTGGACGCGCTGCGCGCGACAATCGAGCGGGACCTCGCAGCAGGCGACCGCCCGTTCCTGGTCGTCGGCACGGGGGGCTCCGTGTCGACAGGCGCCGTGGACGCGCTCGGAGAGATCCGTGCCCTGTGCGACGAACACGATCTGTGGTTCCACGTGGACGGCGCGTACGGTGCGTTCGCGGCCGCCGCCCCGAACGCGCCCGAGGAACTCCGGAATCTGGCGCTCGCCGACTCGGTCGCGCTCGATCCACACAAGTGGCTCTACGCGCCGCTCGAGGCCGGCTGCGCCCTCGTGCGTGACCCGGCGGCCCTCCTGGCCGCGTTCTCGTATCGTCCGGACTACTACTTCTTCCAACAGGAGGCCAAGAACTTCTTCGAGCACGGGATCCAGAACTCCCGTGGGTTCCGGGCGCTGAAGGTGTGGCTCCAGCTCAAGCAGGTGGGACGTGCCGGTTACGCCCGCATGATCCAGCAGGACATCGAGCTCGCGAGCCGCTTCCACGAGATCACCGAGGAGCGCGCGCTCCTCGAGCCCCTCGGCCAGGGGCTGAGCATCGCGACCTACCGCTTCGTGCCGGCCGACCTGTCCGACCGCACGGACGAGCCGGAGGTCGCGTCGTACCTCAACGAGTTGAACCAGGAGATCCAGGCCCGCATGGAGCGGGGCGGTGAGGCGTTCGTCTCCAACGCGGTCCTCGGGGAGGTCTACGCGCTGCGGATGTGCGTCGTGAACTTCCGGACCACGCTCGAGGACGTCGTCGCGCTCGCCGACATCACCGAGGAGCTGGGGCGCGGCACCGACGCCGAGCTCCGACCGGAGGGGCTCCGATAACGCGATATCACGTCCCGGCTCGAGTGCACCGCGTCGAGGAGTCGATCCGGCGGAGCCGTTTCATCACCACCCTCGCGCACGCCCCCCACGCGGACGCCGCGCACGCGTTCGTCGCGTCGATCCGGTCCGAGTTCGCCGACGCGACGCACAACTGCTGGGCGTTCGTCGCGGGCCCGCCGGGAAGCACCACGCACATCGGGATGAGCGACGACGGAGAGCCCCACGGCACGGCCGGCCGCCCCATGCTCACCGCGCTGCTCCACGGTGAGGTGGGTGAGATCGTCGCTGTGTGCACCCGCTACTACGGAGGTGTGAAGCTCGGTACCGGTGGGCTCAGCCGAGCCTATTCCGGGGGTGTGGTCCTCGGTCTCGAGAGCCTTCCCACCGAGGAAAGAGTCGAGCGGGTGACGATGGACCTCACGGTCGGGTACCCGGACGTCGACGCCGTGCAGCGGCTCATCCACGAGGCCGAGCTGCCAATTCTGGACGAAGCGTTCGACGCCCGTGTCCGCTATCGGCTCGGCGTGCCCATCGAGGAGGTCGACGTGCTGCGCCGGAGGGTCGCCGATCTCACGAGTGGAGCTGGCTCACTCGAGCCCGTCGAGCCCGGCTAACCTCCCTCGGGCCGGTCGAGCGGCTCGCCCGCGCCGCTCAGTTTCCGGTGCCGGGCGGTGCCGGGGTGATCATGATGTGCGCGCCGGCCGTGCCCGGGAACATGAGCCAGGGGGCCCCCGGACCCGTGGGCGCCGAGGGAAGCCCGGTCTGCTCTGTGGTCGCCCACGGCGTGTAGATGACCCAGCGCAGGAACGGGCTCTTCACGCTTCCGGAGGCTTCGTCCCAGCCCTCCCCGTGCAGCACGTACAGCGTCGCCGGCTGCTCCGGCATGGCCAGCGTGCCCGCGTCGGCCTCGGCGAACCGGCGCTGGGCGAGCTCACCCGAGTCGGTCACTCCCTGTGCACGGAGCTCGCGGCCGCGCGCCATGAACGGATCCAGCGACTCGTGGTAACACGCGACGCTCCAGTCCTCCCGGCTCGGATCGTCCGCCAGGCACACGAGATCGTTGCTTCCCTCGCGCAGCGTCTTCACCGAGCCGTCCGCTCCGAACCCCAGCACGGTCGCGTTGGCCTGCTCTGGCGCAGGAGCGGCCTGTACGGCCTGCAGGATCTGCGTCTCGGATGACGGCGCCTGGGCGCTCACGGGGTCCGAGTGCCCAATGAGGAGCACGCCGGGAAGCAGCAGAGCCGTCAGAGCCGCGGGTCGACGGAGGGGAGAGACGTTGGGCATGTCGGAGCTCACGAGAGTGAATGGGGTCACCGGCGGAAGGTAGCCCTGCGGCGCGGCGCGCTCTACTGTCACCCGTCACGCTCGGGGTCGATGTTGGCCTCCCGGCGGTGGACGCACGGATCACGAGGATCGGAGGACCGAGTCATGCAGGGGACGACGCACACAGGATGGCGATTCGTCGGTGTCGGCGCCGGAGCGCTTCTCCTGGCCGCCTGTGGTGGAGGCGACGGGGCGGAGCCGGAGCAGGTGGCGGACATCACCAGCGACGGGTCGCCTGAGCAGGTCATCGCGCGCGCACAGTTCCACGAGCTCGACACCGAGTACACGCCTCCGCCCGGTGACGCCCTGCACCACCACACCGCGGGCTTCGCCAAGATCCTGTGCTCGGGTGTGTTCATCACCGGGCTCGATGTGGCCGATGCGGCCGAGCACGTGGGTGGCTTCATCTCTCCCTTCGAGGAGCGTGCCCACGTCGTGGACACGGTGGTCGACTACGACCGGCAGCTCGTCGCGCTCACGCTGCCGGATGGTGTGACCCGGACGGCCAAGCGCTACGGAAACCAGGGATGCGTCGCCCACCCGATCGGCGAGGACTCGGTCTACTTCGCGCCGAGCGAGGTGGAGCGGAACCTCCCTCCCGCGGCGACGACGCAATGGCCCATGGGCGACGCCGTCTCGGACGAGGCGTGGCCCGAAGGCGTGGACATGGAGAAGGTCGAGCAGGCGCTCGATGCCGGCTATGGCCCCCCGGAGGCGCGCACGCTCGGGCTGGTCGTCACGTATCAGGGTCGCATCCTGGGCGAGCGGTACGGAGAGGGCATCGACATCCACACGCCGCTGGAGAGCTGGTCGATGACGAAGAGCCTCACCGGAACGCTGGTGGGCGTGCTCATCCAGGAGGGCGTATACGACCTGTGGGAGCCGGCGCCCATCCCGGAGTGGCAGGGTGAGGGTGACCCGAGGCAGGAGATCCGCATCGGCGACATCATGCGCATGTCGAGCGGCATCCGAATCAATGCACCCGCGGATCCGGACTTCGACGAGAGCACGTACGCGGATCATTACTACCTCTACACGGGCACCGTGAATTCGTACGACTACGCGGCGACGCGTCCGCAGGAGTGGCGGCCCAACGTCGTGGGCCGCTACCGCAACACCGATCCGGTGCTCGCGAGCTACCTCGTACGGCTGGGGGCCGAGTCGCTCGGAGAGGACTACCACGCCTTCCCCCAGCGGCACCTCTTCGACCGGATCGGGATCCGGGATGGGCTCGTCGAGACCGATCCGTACGGGAACTTCCTGGGGCAGGGCTTGGCCTTCATGCCGGCCCGCGACTGGGCCCGGCTCGGCAACCTCTATCTCCAGGACGGTGTATGGGACGGCGAGCGGATCCTGCCTGAAGGGTACGTCGAGTACGCATCGACCGTCGCACCTTCGTGGGACGCCGACGGTCGGCGTGTGTACGGCGGGGCGTTCTTTTGGGTGAACGGGGAAGGAGGCCAGGGGCTTCCGACCACGGCGTACAGCATGCGTGGAGCCGGAGGTCAGAGCACGACGATCATCCCTTCTCACGAGCTGGTCGTGGTCCGACTCGGGAAGTACACCGGAGCCGGTGCCGGCGGGCGCGCGTTGGAAGAGGCGTTCCGCCTCCTCCTAGAAGCCGTGCCGGAAAGCGGTTCGTAGGCTGCGACCGGTGAGTGGAGGTCGTGATGTGTGACGGAGCTGAAGCGCGGGAGGGCCGCGCTTCGTAGGGCCGGGGGGAAGAGGAGGAGGTGTCATGGGCGATTTGCGCATCGACTACAGCGATCTGACGGGGCTCGTCGACGACGGGGTCAAGCAGTCGAAGAAGAAGGAGGAACGGCGTGCCCGCGCCCGGTCCTTCCCGCTCCGGGCGGCACGGGGGTCGGCGGTCGTGCTCGCGCTGGCGACCCTGCCCTTCGCGGTCCTGATCCGTGGCGGTGTCTTCGCCTATCGGGAGTGGGGGCTGGGCACGTGGCCCGCGCTCACCCTCGCCGTGGGCGCCACGGCGCTGCTCCTGGGCGGGTACGGGTGGTACCTCACCAGACGGCTGGGTGCCGGCCCGTGGGTGCAGCGGTTCGTGACGCGGACGGCGATGGGCATCTGCATCGCCTACGCGGCCTGGACGCTGGTCTTCATCGCCAGTGAGAACGTGAAGTCCGAGGACGTGCAGGCCGAGTACGCCAAGGTGCACCCGCTCCTGCGCCTCGCGGCGAGCGCGCTCATCCTCGTCGACCCGGCGGCCGTGATCACCGACGCCGGCCGGACCACGGAGGACTACTTCCTCATGGGCCTCCCCTCGAACGAGGCCTCCCTCCACTTCGAGCAGGAGACCGGCTACGTGCATGCCGTCGACCTGCGCACCCGGGGTCGTCCCGAATGGCGCAACCGCGTCGTGGAATTGGGGTTCTGGGCGCTCGGCTTCCACTCACTCCGGCACGTCGGCACCGCGGACCACCTGCACCTGTCGTTGCGCTTGCCGGGCTGAGGCGTTTGACGACCCCCGATCCACTGCTCAGGAACGTGTCGACGTTCCGCGTCTCGGTGCGCGATATCCTGGGTGTGCCCGTGTCCTTCGAGACCAACAGCGACGCGGTAGCCGCGATCATCGAAGACCTGTACCGCGCATGGCCACAGAGGGAAGCCGAAGCAGGGTACCAAGCTACGGTCATGCTGATCGAGCAAGACACGCCCCTACCAGAGTCGGAGGTCGGCACCGTATACCGAATGCCGTCCCCAACGCGATTGCTCGTGGCCGCCGACGGCGCCGTTGGCGTCGCCGAGATCGATCGAAGAATGGCCTACGGCTACGTGACCCGCTCGGCGTTGGACAGAGGCGACGACTTTGCGGTCGGCTTCGTCGACGCGCTGACGATGGCGCTGGCGACGGCCAACGATCGCCACCCCGTCCATGCCGCCACGCTGGTGCGCGACGGGCTAGGGATTCTGCTCGTGGGACGCTCCGGAGCGGGCAAGAGCTCCGTAGCATACGCGGCGCGCAAACGAGGCTTCGAGGTACGGGGTGAGGACGTGGCCTACGTGCAGCGGGAGCCGGAGCTGCGCGTCTGGGCGAAGCCGGGGCCCTACCGACTCTGGGGGGAGGTCGGACGCCATTTTCCGGAACTCGCTGGTCATCCGGTGACGGCGCTGGCGAACGGAAAGCTCAAGATGATCGTTCCGGCGGAACGCGCCTCGGCCACGCCCGTCGTAGATGCCGTTCCCGTGATCCTTACGCCGGGCGAGGTCCTGTCCCTCGAGCGTCTCGCCCCCGAGGAGGTTGCCGCCGCGCTGAGTGAGACGCCTGAGGTGGGCTTCGACCTCTTCGTGGGTCAGGCCCCCGACGTCGCGAGGCTCCTGGGGGCGGACGGTGGGTGGCGCCTGCACCTGTCCCGGGACCCTCACGAGGCAGCCGAGGCCTTGGATCGCCTCGCACGAGAGACCCGCCCGACGTCCGGCTGAGCCGTCGCGATCCGGTCGGGAATCCGGTGGCCGCTACGTTTCGGTAACGGCTCCAACGGCAGGGGAGCTCGCCGAGGCGCCGAGTCGGTTCCACCGGGAGTCGAACTGCTTGCGGACCGCCGGAGACGCGGTCGGACCTGCATCGACCTCATCGTGCAGGAGCTCCCGGACCTTCTTGTAGAAGCCGGTCTCGTAGGTGCCCTGAAAGAGCATCGCGAGGTCGTCGCTGTGCGACCAGTTCCGCTTGGAGCCCAGCTGCGCCCGCACCGTTTCGTAGAAGGGAGTCCCCGGGAGCGGGTAGGAGACCGAGACGCCGATGTCGTCGGGCCACTCCTCGCGTATGAGATCGCGGGTCTTGACGATGTCGTCCCAGTCCTCGCCGAGATACCCGAGCTGAATGAACCAGCATGCGCGGATCCTGGCGCCCTTGAGGTTCCGGGTAGCAGTTCGCAGCTGCTCGACGGTCGTGCCCTTGTCCATGGAGTCGAGAATGTCCTGCGACCCCGACTCGGCGCCGATCCACACCTCTTCCGCGCCGGCAGCGGCGAGGGCTTCGACCACCTCCGGCTTCATGAGGTTCGCCCGGGACTGCATCAGGAAGGGGATGTGGGCGTCTCGGGCGGTCACCTCCTCGGCGAAGGCCCGGATCCACTTTGCCGTCAGACCGAAGATATCGTCCGCGAACCACACGTGGTCGGGAGCCACGCTCTCGCGAAGCTGCCGCAGCTCCTCCGCTACGTCCCCCGGGCTCCGCTGAGCGTAGCGGGTTCCGAATATCGGTTTCGCGCACCAGTTGCACTTGTACGGGCACCCTCGGGAGGTCACGACGCTCCACGACAGGCGGCCGTGAGCCTGTCTCCAGCCCGCGCGGTAACGTTCGACGTCGACCAGATCCCAGGCGGGGAAGGGCAGCGCGTCGAGGTCCCGCCGGTACGGGCGCACAGGAGTGCGTCGGACCTCGCCACCACCGCGCCTGGACGGCAGGACCAAGCCGGGGATCTCGTCGAGGCTTGCGGGCCCGGGATCAGACCACGACGCCACGAGCTCCAACACCGTGTCGTCCGGTTCGCCCACGATCACCACGTCGGCGCCGGCCTCGAGGTACGACCCGAATCGATCCGACGCGTCCGAGCCGTTCACGGCCACGCGCGATCCCGCGGCTTTGGCGTCGCGAATCATCTCGCACGCAGCCTCACGCATCCGCAGTGTGCACATCTTGGTGAGGAAGTTGAAGTTGTCCTCGACCAACAACGTGATGTCCGGTTGTCGGCGTCCGAGCACCTTCCGAAAGTCCTCTACTCCCTCGGCGAGCATGGCATCGAAGAGCGTCACGTCGTGGCCGGACTCTCTCAGCCGCGCCGCGACGAGCAACGTGGCCAGCGGCGGATACGGCTTCATCTTCCGCAGTTGCTTCGCGTCGTACGCGAGGTAGTAGGAGTGCGCGACGAGAATGGCCGGGGGCATACGCGGTCCTAAGCGAAACTCGGCTTGATGTACAGCAACGGACGGCCAAGATAGGTTTCCCGAACGAGGCTGAACATGACCCATCTATTATTGACGCACGGCTATTTCTTGCTCGAAGACAAGAAGGAGCAAGAGATCATGAAGCCGTATCCCCCCCTTGGGTTGCTCTATCTCTCTGCCTTCCTCCGCCGCGAGGGTGTGGACGTCGAGGTCCACGACGCCACGTTCAGCACGCCGGAAGCGCTGGCTCAGCGGCTCGGCGAGTCTCCCACGGGCACCCTCGGGATCTATACGAACCTGATCACGCGCAGCAGCGTGCTCCGGATCGTCAGACGTGCCAAGGCGTGCGGCTGGTCCGTCGTCCTCGGTGGGCCGGAATCGGCCAACTACCCGGAAGAGTACCTGAGACGCGGGGCCGACGTGGTCGTGCTCGGTGAGGGCGAGCTGACGCTCAGAGAGCTATTGGAGGTCCTCCCTCGCACGGGCCCGCATCGGCTCCATGAAGTCACGGGGACGGTGTTCCTGGATGAGAGCGGCGCGGTCGTCCAGACAGCGCCGCGGGAACAGATCCGTGACCTCGACACGCTGCCTTGGCCCGATCGCGAGGCGATCGATGTCCAAGCCTACGTCGACACCTGGCGAACGCATCACGGCTCGGGGAGCGTGAACCTGATTACGGCGCGCGGATGTCCCTACAAGTGCCGCTGGTGCTCGCACGCCGTCTTCGGATTCACGCATAGGCGACGCTCGTACATCGACTGCGCCGACGAGCTCGAGCACGTCGTGGATCGATACGACCCCGACCAGGTCTGGTATGCCGACGACGTTTTCACCATCCACCATCGATGGTTGCGCAACTACGCGGACGAGCTGAAGCGACGCGGGCTGCGCGTGCCGTTCGAGACCATCTCCCGCGCCGACCGCATGATGAAGGAAGAGGTCCTCGAGACGCTGGCCGACATGGGCTGCTGGCGCATCTGGATCGGCTCGGAGAGCGGAAGTCAGAGGGTGCTGGACGCGATGAACCGCGGTGTCACGGTCGAGCAGGTGCAGTCGGCGACCCGGATGGCGCAACGTCACGGCATCCAGGTGGGGATGTTCCTCATGTGGGGGTACGAGGGAGAAACCGCCGACGACATCGAGGCCACGGTCGAGCACGTGAAGAAGACGAACCCCGACATCTTCTTCACGACCGTGGCCTACCCGATCAAGAACACGCCCTACTTCGACGAGGTGTCGGATCGCCTGAGCCTGACCAAGGCCTGGGAGGAAGCGAGCGACCGCGACTACGAGGTGGAGGGACGCATGCCACGCGAGTACTATGGCCAGGCCGATATCTGGCTCAAGAGCGCCGTCGCGGCCCACAAGATGAAGGAGTCCGAAGACCGGAGCCGAGAGCGGCTCGAGGAGATCACCGCGGCCGAGGCACGAGCCTCCGAGGCGCAGGCGAGAGTGCAGACATGGGGTCGACCGCAGACCTGATCGCTGCCTTCGATTCCGCGGCGCCCGAATACGACGCGGCCTTCACGGACACGTACCTCGGACGGCTGATGCGTCGAGCGGTTTGGCGCTCCGTGGATCGTGCGTTCACCGGCGGATCTCGGGTGCTCGAGCTGAACTGTGGGACGGGTGAAGACGCGCGGCATCTCGCCGAGCGAGGGGTCGCCGTGATCGCCACGGACGGGTCGCGTCGGATGCTCGAGGTCGCCCGCGGAAAGCTGGAGTCCCTCGAGCCGGCCCGGCGACCTCACCTCCGGGAGCTGGACATGGAGGGATGGAGTCGTCGCGGTGTCTCCGCCGTGCGCGCCGACTTGGGGATCCAGTCCGAGGATCGGTTCGACGGCGTCTTGTCGAACTTCGGCGGACTCAACTGCGTGCAGGATCTTCACGGGTTGGCGGAGGGGCTCGCGGCCCTGCTCCGCCCCGGGGCCCCCGCGATCTTCTGCGTCATGGGGCGCTTCGTGCCCTGGGAGTGGGCGTGGTTCTTGGGGCGCCGAGACCTCAAGTCGGCGTTTCGGCGCACGGCCGGCCGGTCGGTCTGGAGAGGCGTGACCGTGCGATACCCGACCCCGGGTCATGTGACGGGCGTGTTCCGGTCAGGTTTCCTGCCGAGGCGCGTCTGGGCTTTGGGTGCGCTGGTACCGCCCCCCTACGCGAACACATGGGCGGAAGCCCGCCGTTCGCTGGTCGACAGGCTGAATCGCTGGGAGCGAAAGGTGGAGGGCGTGCCCCCCGTGCCGTGGCTCGCCGATCACTACGTGCTCGAGCTCGAGCGCCGGAGCATCCCCTGAAGGCACTCCGCATGATGCCCTC